>CAYMKJ010000181.1:0-2045 GCA_964391025.1 uncultured Chromatiaceae bacterium | reverse complement strand
GCCCAACGAGGGCGACAGCTTCGACATCCTGATGGCCCTGGTGCTCCACGGCACCTTCGACAGCACCCTGTTCCCAACGCTCGGCAACGACTTGCACTGGGAACTCCAGTACCTGCTGAACCCAACGGGGATCGACACGCTGCGCCTCACCGCGCAGGCCACCGTGCCGGTGCCCGCGGCCGTCTGGCTCTTCGGCTCCGGTTTGGGCGTGCTCACGCTGCTGCGGCGGCGCACCGCCCCGGCCCGCGTCACGCTACACTGAGCAGTGCCCACGCTCGTTCCCCGGCCCGGACGCCCTGAATGAAGCCCAGCCAGTTCTGGTTCCTGACCGTGGGCGCGGGCCTCACCCTGCTGCTGGCGCTGGCCAACATCGCCTTGTTCACGGTCAATCGCAGCGCCCAGGCGGAGGTCGCCGCCCGGGCCCAGTACCTCCAGCAGACGACGGAGTTGCAGGGCCTGTACCGGCAGATCGCCCAGGCCCTGGGTGAGCTCGCCGTGCGCAACAAGGACGGGCAGTTGCGCGACCTGCTGGCGGGCGAGGGCCTGACGATCAACGCACCGGCAGCGCCTGAAGCCGGCGCCGCCAGCCCATGAACGAGCCCCGGCCCTTAAGCCCCTTCCTGCCGCTGCTGCTGCTGCTCCTGTCCGTGCTGGCCTGGTACGGCTTTCAGTTCGTCCAGCTGCTCGGCGAACGCAGCAACCTGATTGAGAACCGGGCAGCCCAGGCCGCGCCGCTCGAGCAGGCCGCCACCGTGCGCGGCGCTCTCGACTCGCTGGCCCGCAAGACCGGCCGGCTCGCCGCGGCCGGTAACCAGAACGCCCAGCAAATCGTGGACGCGCTCCGCAAGCAGGGCATCAACGTGGATCCGGACGCGCCGCCAGTCGTCGCGCCGCCGCCCTAAGCTACGCCGCCGCCTTGGGGTGGCGGGCACCCGGGGTATCGTTTCGTTCATACTGGTCATCGTCTCCGCTGCACTCAACCGGGAGGATTCCCTGCCATGCCCAGAAGCACATCAAGCGGCGCACTTGCTGCGCTATTGGTCCTCAGCACCTTTCTGCTCTCCGGCTGCGGCTACAACGCCATCCAGGGGGGCGATGAGGGCGTCAAGGCCGCCTGGGCCGAGGTGCTGAACCAGTACAAGCGCCGAGCCGACCTGATTCCCAACCTCGTCAGGACGGTCGAGGGTTTCGCCCAGCAGGAACGCGACGTGCTGATTCAGGTGACCGAGGCCCGGGCCCGGGTGGGCTCGGTGCAGGCCACTCCAGAGACCCTGAACGACCCGGCAGCCTTCCAGAAATTTCAGGATGCCCAGGGCCAGCTGTCCGGCGCCCTGTCCCGTCTGCTGGTGGTGGTCGAGAAATACCCGGAACTGAAATCGGATCAGAACTTCCGGGACCTGCAGGCCCAGCTCGAAGGCACGGAGAACCGCATCACCGTGGCCCGCAACCGCTTCATCGAGTCCACGCGGGAATACAACACGCTCGTGCGCTCGTTCCCGAACAACCTGACGGCCATGCTCTTCGGCTACAAGATCAAGCCCAGCTTTACGGTCGAAAACGAGGCTGAAATCAGCAAGCCGCCGGAAGTGAACTTCGGCACCTCCGGTTGACGAACTGGGGGTTAACGGAACTGGGGTTGAGGTGTTGGGGAGTTCCCCGCTGCTGCTGCGCCTGGTAGCCGCGGCGCTGCTGCTCGGGGCTGGCGACCTGCCGGCCCAGCAACCGGTGACGGTGCCGCTGCTGACGGCCCGGGTCATTGACCAGACCGGGACGTTGTCAACCGCCGAGCAGGCGGCGCTCGACAGCCGGCTGGCCGAGCTGGAAACCCGCAAGGGCAGCCAGATCGCTGTTCTCATCGTGCCCACGGTGCGGCCCGAGGTGATCGAGCAGTTTTCCATGCGGGTGGCGGAAAGCTGGAAGCTCGGCCGCAAGGGCGTGGATGACGGCATCCTCCTGCTCGTCGCGAAGGACGACCGGGAAGTGCGCATCGAGGTGGGCTACGGCCTGGAGGGCGCCATTCCGGACGCCACCGCGAACCGGGTCAT
>CAYMKJ010000180.1:0-17135 GCA_964391025.1 uncultured Chromatiaceae bacterium | reverse complement strand
CCGCCCAGGTCAATGCAACGAGGAATGGCAGGATGATCTGCAGGCACGCCAGGACCAGCAGCGCCAGGGCAACGAGCCGGACGATCCGTTCGGTGGTCCAGGTCTGGGTCTGGGGATCGGCCATGGGGAGTGAGCGTACCGTAGGAGCAGCTTGTAGGAGCGCCTTTAGGCGCGATCGGGTCCCGGCCAAGGTCGCGGCTGAAGCCGCTCCTACAGCCCTGGCATCGTTTCCCGCTTCAGGATATTGATCACGGCAGCCCGCTCTTCCGGCGTCTTCACCGGCCCGCTGGAGATAATCATCTTCGTGCCGGGAAGGAACTGGTCGGGGCCGGCGAGCAGCTTGTCCAGCGTCGCGTCATCCCAGACCAGGCCGTTGCGGCCCGCTTCCGCCATGGGTGCCGAGTAGTAGAAGTTTGGAACCGTGCCGGCACGCTGGCCGAAGATGGCGTAGAGATTCGGCCCCACCAGGTGCTTGCCGCCCTTCTCCACCGTGTGGCAGAAGCGGCACCACTTGTAGGTCTCGTCCTTCACCTGCTTCTCGTAGGGGGTCTCCGGTGTCACGGTTACCTGGGTTACCGGCGCCGCGTGCGAAGTGATGCCTTCTGCGGCCGCAACGACTTCACCCATCGGCCAGGGCGTTACGCGGAACGTGGCATAGGGACCGTAGGCGCCGAGGGCCACGAGACCAAACGCGGCCACGACGGAGGCAACACGCGCGAGCGCGCCCGGCACACCGGCAAAGCTCGCGGGCCGCCGCCGACGCTCCAACCAGGCACCGAGACCCCAAAGGATGCCGGTGATGCCCAGTAATGATCCCAACGCCACGGGGCCCGGTTCCGGAGACTTGAAGGTGGAGAACGCGTACACGGTGATCGCCACGGTCGCCCAGACCTGCGCACCGAAGCCGGTCGGAAACGCCGCGAGCAAGCCGACGCCCCGGCGCAGCCAGAGCCAGGCAGCGGTCAGTACTGCCGCGATGCTCAGGAGCGTGAACGCAAAGCCCAGTGCAGAGTGGAAATAGCCGAAAAACATCCAGCCCGCGTGATTGGGCGGCACAACTGCCGGCAGCGTGAGGAACGGCCCGAGCCGGACCGTCAGACCTTCTGTCCAGGCCTGATTGATGCCGAGAATCGGCATCGCGAGCAGCACCAGATAACTGACCAGGGCGAGCTGGGAGGTCCAGGCCTGCCCGGCGGGCGTGAGTCCCGGGTGCCGGGCAAGCGGACGATCCCGGTACCAGCACCACAGGCGCCAGATCAGCAGCACGAAGAGGAGGAGGCCGAGCAGGTAGTGCCAGCTGCGGAGCTCTTCCCGGAGCAGCGAGGTCTTCTCCGTGCGGGGCATGCGCACGCCGAGAATGCCCTGCACCGTGTAGAGCACGGCAATCAGCCAGCCTAAAATCCTTGCCATGACTTAAGCCTGATGCTTGGGAAAGCGAGTGCGCACATAGTCGTCGGCGCTGTCCGGCGGAAGCTTAACTGTCCCGGGCCCGCTGCGGACAAAGAAATCTCCCGAAGGAGCTGTCTCGAGGCTCTTCCACGTCAGGTAAACGGGTTCCGGGCTGCGCTGGCAACTCCCGACACAAACGGCTTTGCCGGCCACAATCTGCATTTTGGGATCAACAGCCAGAGTCCACCGAGCTTTCATACCTACTGAACTGTCGCGTCGGCCGGTCGGTCGGTCGGTGAGTGCGTGCCGAGCGCGAGTCATGTCAGCCCCTGCCATGGCCCACCGGCCCCCCAAGTGGCATTCATACCTGCACCCTGATTGGCAGCATCGAGGACTGGCACCAGGAATACTGCCACCCTCGACGTCACCTCAGAGAGTCTCGCCGGTGCAGACGACAGGCCGTTCTTCTTCGTGAAAGCAAGCCACTGTGCCTGCTTGTCTCCGCTATTCGAGAATTCTGCCGTAAGACCAACAGGGAGTCCGTCGGGAATTGGTGTGCCGCGTCGCTCAAAGGTTGCCCGAACAGCGTCGACGAGCTGCTGGCCTTTGAATGACTCATGACCTGCCAAAGCGTCTATATCGAAAAAATCCCGCATCCGGCTGTTCCTGCTTCCCAACACCACCATCGCATGCAGCTTCTCCGCAATCGCAGTCTCCGGCCGGTACGCTTTCAACCTGGCACCTGGCATACCGAGGAGGCTCGGGTAATCCAGCCACACGGGTTCCGGGACCACGGCGTCGCCAATGCCGACGTCCACCTGAACACCAAGCCGCGCATTGCCCAGCCTGGCCTGCAGCGTAACGCGCCTCCCGCCATAGGCGTCTTCGGGACGGATCGGAACAATCCGGATGGATGCCGGCAGGTAGGTCATGCCATCCGGCTCGGCTTCTGTTGAGCAGATTCCCTGGAAGATGCCCAGCAATACCTCGTCCGACATATCGCCGATTCCCAGAAGATCGGCATCCCGGGTTGGCCGGATCGTTTCACCCAGCCACGCCAGCAGCAGGAGGGCGCCCTTGAGCACGAATTGTTCTGCATGGGGTGAACGGGACAGCCGGTATAGAAATCGTTCCACGGCATACCGGCTGAGAACCAGATTGGGGTCCACATTGATGGTCTGAGCGTGCTTGACCAACCGGGCCTGGACCGATTGCGCCAGTCGGGCATCAGCATCGGTCATGCAACCATGGCTTCCAGGTAGGGCGTCATGACCCGCTCGACCCGGCAGATCCGGGCGTAACGATCGATGTCGTCCATCTTCACGCGACGCGCTCGCCAGGCTTCACGCAGCGCCTCCAGCGCCACATCCAGGCCAATCTTCTTGCGGTACTTGAAGCAATCCGCCAGGGTCTTGGCGACACCATAGACGCGGACCGGGTGCCCCTCGATCTTGTGCGTTTCGATCCCCTGGGAAAACGCCTCGCCGGTAAACCGCACCACGCGCAGGGGCGGATACTCCAAAGCCGGTTTACGGGCGCGTCCGTTAATGGCAATCCAGACCTGGAACGGCAGCTGGGTGCCGATGCGGTGAAAACTCAGGGCGGAGACCAGACAGATCACGCCATGGGGGACCTGGGCTGCGGCCAGCGCCAGCCCGTGTTGCTCGCTGACAGGGGAGCCAGGTAGGCGAAACTGGCCCCGGCCGACGCGTTCAAGCTCACCACTCTCCACGAGACGGCTCAGGACCTGGGTATGGATGCCCGCCTTGATGGCCTGCCGGGTGGCTACGCCACCCTGGTTTCGGGCCAGCTTGAGTAGTCTTTCGCGGTCTGTGGAGGCAGGCATGTGGCAAAGTGTAGATAGTTATTAACAACTGTCAACACTTTGCCACACCCAAACTTGGATAACAAAACGTCGGCACCCGCGCCAACTGCCGACGTCTGTTAACGACTACGCCTCATACGTATCAAGTCACGCCCCAGAGGAAGGCCACGATCTCCCCGTGGTTCATGCCAGCTTGGCCTTCAGCAACTCGTTGACCTGCGCCGCGTTCGCCTTGCCACCGCTCTGCTTCATCACCTGGCCCACGAGGAAGCCAAGCACCTTGGTCTGACCTGACCGGTACTGCTCGACCTGGGCAGGGCTGGCGACGAGCACGTCGTCGACAATCTTTTCGATGGCGCCCGTGTCGCTGATCTGCGCCAGGCCACGTTGCTCAACCAGACGCCGGAGGTCCGGCGTATCCGCAGCAAACGCAAACTCCTCGATCAACTCCTTGGCACTGCTGCGGGCGATCACGCCCTCGGCGGCGAGGCGCAGCGCGGTGGCAATGGCTGCCACGTTTGCGCTACCCGGCGTCCGCTCCGCATTGAAGAGGCTAAACAGCTGGTTCTGAATGGTGTTTGCGGCCTGGACGGGCTGGCCAGATTCCTGAGCCAACTCGTCGAACAGGGTCGCTACATCGGGGTCGGCGGCCAGCACATCCGCGGTGTCTGCCTTCATATTGTGCTCAAGCACCCAGCGCACCCGTCGAACGTCGGGCAATTCCGGCATCGTTGCCCTGACCGACTCGATGAACGCTGCATCGAGTACCACCGGCAGCAGATCCGGGTCCGGGAAGTACCGGTAGTCGTTGGCCTCTTCCTTGCTCCGCATCGGCCGGGTCTCGTCCCGGTCCGGATCGTAGAGGCGGGTTTCCTGGACGACCCGTCCGCCGCCTTCGAGCACCTCGATCTGCCGCTGGACCTCGAAAAGGATCGCGCGCTCCAGGAAGCGGAAGGAATTGAGGTTCTTCGATTCCGTGCGGGTGCCGAGCGCGTCCGTGCCGGCCCGGCGAACGGACACGTTGGCATCGCACCGGAAGGAGCCTTCCTGCATGTTGCCGTCACAGATGCCCAGGTAGCGCACCAGCTGGTGCACCTTCTTCATGTAGGCCACGGCTTCCTTTGCGGAGCGCAGATCCGGTGCCGAGACGATCTCCAGCAGCGGCGTGCCGGCCCGATTCAGGTCCAGGCCTGTCAGTCCCGCAAAGTTCTCGTGCAGGGACTTGCCGGCGTCCTCCTCCAGGTGCGCGCGGATCACATGAACGGATTTCGTGCCGCCGCCCTCGAGATCGATGCTGATGTGCCCGTCGTGGACGATCGGTAGCTCGTACTGGCTGATCTGGTAGCCCTTCGGCAGGTCCGGGTAGAAGTAGTTCTTGCGGGCGAAGACGGAGCGGGTTGCTACCGTGGCGCCAATCGCGAGACCGAACATCACGGCCATGCGGACCGCCTCGCCGTTTAGCACCGGCAGCACGCCCGGGTAGCCCAGGTCGACCAGGCTGGCCTGGGTGTTCGGTTCGGCCCCGTAGGCCGTGGCCGAACCGGAGAAGATCTTGCTGCGCGTGGCGAGCTGCGCGTGGACCTCGAGGCCGATGACGGTTTCCCAGGTCATGCGGCAGGAGCGCCCGTAGGAGCGCCTTCAGGCGCGACTCCACTATCGATCGCGCCTAAAGGCGCTCCTACACCGGGAATCGGCGGCGGCAATTTGGTGTGCCAGTCGGTTTCGAGCTGGAAGACATGGGCAAAATTGAACAGCGCCGCCTCCCCGAAGTGGGGCCCGATCAGCTGCAGCCCCACCGGCAGGCCGCCGGACATCCCGCAGGGTACCGACATGCCCGGCAGGCCGGCCAGGTTCACCGGGATCGTGTAAATGTCGTTCAGGTACATCTGCACCGGATCATCCACCTTCTCGCCCAGGCGGAAGGCGGGTGTGGGCGCCGTGGGCCCGGCGATCACGTCCACATCGACAAAGCAGCGACGGAAGTCGTCGGCGATCAGCCGCCGTGCCTTCTGCGCCTTGAGGTAGTAAGCGTCGTAGTACCCGGCGGACAACACGTAGGTGCCGGTGAGGATGCGGCGCTTGACCTCGGCACCGAAACCCTCGCCCCGGGTCTTCTTGTACAGCTCTTCCAGCGTCGTGGCGCCCGGGTGCCGGTAGCCGAAACGCACCCCGTCGAAGCGCGACAGGTTGGAGGAGCACTCGGCCGGCGCGACGATGTAGTAGGTGGGGACCGACAGGGCAAGACTCGGCAGGGACAGCTCCTTAAGCGTGGCGCCCAGGCGCTCGTAAACCCGGAGCGCCTCCCGAATGGCCGCGGCGGACTCGGGCTCGAGCCCCGCATCGAAGAACTCCTTTGGCACGCCGATACGCTTGCCCCGGAGCGACTCACCCAAACTGGCGGCGTAGTCCGGGACGGGCAGCTCAGCGCTGGTGGAGTCCCGGGGATCGAAGCCGGCCATGGCGGCGATCAGCAGCGCCGCATCTTCGGCGGTGAGGGTCAGGACCCCGGCCTGGTCCAGGCTGGAGGCAAAGGCGATCATCCCGTAGCGGGACACCCGCCCGTAGGTGGGCTTGAATCCCGTGATGCCGACCAGCGCGGCAGGCTGGCGGATCGAGCCGCCGGTGTCCGTGCCCGTCGCCGCCGGCACCAGGCCGGCCGCCACCGCGGCGGCGGACCCGCCGGACGAGCCACCCGGCGAGCGGTCCCGATCCCAGGGATTGCGCACGGGGCCGAACCAGCTCGTCTCGTTGGAGGAGCCCATGGCGAACTCGTCCATGTTGGTCTTGCCGACCGTAACGATGCCGGCCGCCGCCAGGCGCTCGACGGCCGTCGCGTCATAGGGCGAGACAAAATTCGCCAGCATCCGGGAGCCGCAGGTGGTGCGGATGCCCGCGGTGCAGAAGATGTCCTTGTGGGCGAAGGGGATGCCGGTGAGTGGCCCGCCCTCGCCCCGGGCGAGCCGGTTGTCGGCCCGGTCGGCGGCGGCCAGGGCCAATTCCGGCACCAGGGTGATGAAGCTGTTCAGGGCCGCATCGGCAACGTTGATGCGGGCCAGGGCAGCAGCTGTCAACTCCCGGCTGCTGACCTGGCGGGCCGCAAGGGCCCGGGACAGCTGGGTGATGGTGGGGCGTTGCGGCAGGGCAGGCATGGGGAGTCCGCGTCGCGCCTAAAGGCGCTCCTACTCCAGGACCCGGGGAACGGTGTACAGGCCGTCCTCAACGGCCACACTGTTCTGCTGGTACAGGTCGCGCCGATCAGCCTCGGTGACCGCGTCGGCCCGCAAACGCTGGCTCATATCCATGGGGTGCGCCATGGGGGTGACGGCGCTCGTGTCAGCCGATTGCAGCTGGTCGACGAAGTCGACGATGCGGCCGAGCTTCTCGACCACGCCATCGAGTTCCTCCGGCGCGATCTCCAGACGGGCCAGGTGAGCGATTTGCTCGACGTTCTGCCGGGTGAGTTTCACAGCTATTGGCTTAAGGGGCGATTGGCTTGACAGCGATTCGTGGCCAGAATGGTGCGTGAAAGTGTGAGGCAGAGCGCGCTTTTTCTCGGCCCCGAATCATACACCGCTGTTGCTGAATCCGACCCCCGTTGTTACGCTACCTCGCTTCTACGGGGCACTTCTCGCCGGGCGCGGGCCACCATGCTGAAACAGCCATGCTGAAACGGCTTCGGGGATACTTTTCCCACGATCTCTCCATTGATCTTGGCACTGCGAACACGCTGATCTATCTGGCGGGTCACGGCATCGTGCTGGATGAACCGTCGGTCGTGGCAATTCGCGAAGAGCCCGGTCGGGGCGGCAAAATTGTGGAGGCCGTCGGCCAGCAGGCCAAGAACATGCTCGGCCGCACGCCTGGCAACATCACGGCCATCCGCCCGCTGAAGGACGGCGTCATCGCCGATTTCACCGTGACGGAGAAGATGCTCCAGCACTTCATCCGCAAGGCACTCCCGGGGCGCTATTTCCGGCCCAGCCCCCGCGTGATCGTCTGCGTTCCCTACGGTTCCACCCAGGTGGAACGACGTGCCATCCGGGAGTCTGCGGAAGGTGCCGGGGCCCGCAAGGTCTGGCTGATCGAAGAACCCATGGCGGCGGCTGTCGGCGCCGGCATGCCGGTGCACGAGGCCCGCGGCTCCATGGTGCTCGACATCGGCGGCGGCACCTCCGAAGTCGCAGTGATCTCACTGAACGGTATCGTCTACGCGGCGTCGGTCCGCATCGGTGGCGACAAATTCGACGAGGCCATCATCAACTACGTGCGCCGCAACTACGGCATTCTGATCGGTGATGCCACCGCTGAACGCATCAAGAAGGAAATCGGCTCCGCTTTCCCAGGCGACGAGGTCAGGGAAATCTCGGTCAAGGGCCGCAATCTCTCCGAGGGCGTGCCCCGCAGTTTCAGCCTCAACAGCAACGAGATCCTCGAGGCACTACAGGAACCCCTGCAGGGCATCGTGCAGGCCGTGAAGCAGGCGCTGGAGCAGACGCCGCCTGAACTGGGAGCGGATGTGGCCGAACGCGGCATCGTGCTCACGGGCGGCGGGGCGCTGCTGCGGCACATCGACAAACTCCTCATGGAAGAAACCGGCTTGCCGGTGGTGGTGGCCGACGAACCGCTCACCTGCGTCGCCCGGGGCGGTGGCCGGATACTCGAACTGCTGGACGAGGTCTCACCGTCCACTCTTGGTCTTGAGTAGGAGCGCCGACCGGCGCGAACAATGCTGGATCGCGCCGGTCGGCGCTCCTACAGGCGTTTCCGGGAGGAAATGAGGCATGTCCCCATTTCCGTCTTCAGCGGACGGCGAAGGCCGGGCCTACCGCAACGCGAGCCCAGGTCTCCGTTTCTTCCTGACAGCCACCCTGTCCTTTTCCCTCATGTTTCTCGACCATCGCGGCACCTACCTGGAGCAGGTTCGCGCCTACCTGGGCGCGGCCATATACCCGCTGCAGATCGCCATTGATTCGCCCGCCGCAGGGAAGCGCTGGATACTGGAAAACCTGGCCTTGAGCCAGCGGCTGATCGAAGAAAACACGGCCCTGCGCCGTGAGTCGCTGACCACCAGTGCCGAGCTGCAGCGCCTGGCAGCTCTGCAGGCGGAAAACGCGCGCTTCCGGGCCCTGCTCGACTCGAAGGCCCGGGTTCCCGATCGGGTGATCGTCGGCGAAATCCTGGCAGTGGACATGGACCCGCTGCGGCACCGGGTAATCCTCAACAAGGGCGGTCGCGACGGCGCCTACGAAGGCCAGGCCCTGATCGATGCGAGCGGGGTCGTCGGCCAGATCACCCGGGACCGGGGGGACAGCTCCGAGGCGATCCTGATCACGGACCCGGACCACGCGGTGCCCGTCGAGATCGTGCGCAACGGCCTGCGCACCATCGCCATGGGGACCGGCGATCTGGAGCGCCTGTCACTGCCATTCCTGACGCGCAACGCTGACATCAAGGCTGGCGATCTGCTGGTCACCTCCGGACTCGGTGGCACGTTCCCGGCCGGCTATCCGGTTGGCACGGTAGCGAAAGTCGACGGTTCCTCAGGCGATGCGTTCCTGGAGATCGCGGGCAGGCCGGCGGCGAGCCTGGACCGCCTGCACGAAGTGCTGCTGGTCTTCCTGCAGCAAGGCAGCGCTGCACGCTTGAACAGCCCGCCGCCCGCTGCCGCAACGGGCCCCGCGGAACCCGCCCCGGCCACCGTCACATCGCCCGTGGTGAAGACGGCGCCAAACGAGGAGACAGCTCCCCTGGCGACAGCGATGCCGCCGTCTGTTGAGCCGGCCGCACTGCCGGAGGCGAGCGGCCCGAGCGCCCCGCCCGGGATCCCGGAACCGGAAGGAGTGCAGGAGTGAGAGCCCCGCGCTGGCCGGTCTGGCTGTTGATGCTGTTGGCGCTGGCCGCCGAACTGCTGCCCCTGCCGGCAGCCATGCAGCCCCTGCGCCCGGCCTGGACCACTATGGCCGTCATTTACTGGTCGCTGATGTGGCCCGGGCGCTTCGGGGTCTTCAGCGCCTTTCTGGTAGGGCTCCTCGTCGACGTGGCCCACGGCTCGTTGCTGGGCGAGCACGCCCTGTCCCTGTCTCTTGTGGCCTACCTGGTTCTGAGGTTGCACCTGCGAATGCGGGTCTTCCCCCTGTGGCAACTTACTCTTTCAGTCTTCGCGCTGATGTTCTTCGAGGCCTTCGTCCTGCTCTGGATCGACGGTGCCACCGGCCGGGCCGAGTTCGGTCCGGACCGCTGGGGACCTGTGGTCGCGGCCGTCCTGTTCTGGCCCGTGCTGATGGCGGCCATGGATCGCTTGCGGGAACGGCTCGAGCGGCGCGACTCGAGCTTCGTCTGAGGTCCCGGAACGATGGCCAGGACATCACGCATCAAGGACCACTGGCGGGAGCAGCAGCTCTTCACCGGCCGGTTGCTGGGGTCCGTCGTCATCGTGCTCTGCCTGACAGGGCTCGTGGTGGCCCGCCTGGTCCAGCTGCAAGTCGGGAAGTACGAGTACTACTCAGCCCAGTCCAGCGGCAACCGCATCCGTGTGCAGCCCATCCCGCCCATCCGCGGTCTCATCCTGGATCGCAATGGCAAGGTTCTGGCTGAGAACACGCCCAGCTACCAGCTGGAGATGACCCCGGAGCAGGTGCCGGACATGGCGGACACGATGCGGAGGCTCGTCGCCAGCGGCATTCTCGAGGAAGGTGATCTGCCGGAGCTGAAGGAGATGATCGTCAGCCGCCGGAGCTTCGATACGGTGGTCGTGGCAGAACGGCTGACCGACGAGGAACTCGCTGCATTCGCCGTCCGTCGGCCTTACTTCCCCGGACTTGAGATCAGCGCGCGGCTTGGCCGCAGCTACCCCTACGGAGCGGCCGCCGCCCACCTGCTGGGCTATGTGGGCGGCATCAGCGCCGACGACAAGAAGATGCTGGACCTGGTTGAGTACGCCGGCACCACCCACGTCGGCAAGATCTCCGTGGAGCGCAGCTTCGAAGCAGACCTGCACGGTACCCCCGGCCACGAGGACGTGGTGGTCAATGTGCATGGCCGGAAGATGCAGGTGCTGGATCGCATCCGCTCGCTACCGGGCCACGACGTGATCCTGACCATCGACCTGGACACGCAGCTGGCAGCAGGCCAGGCGCTGCAGGGCAAGCGCGGCGCGGCGGTGGCCATCGATCCCCGCAATGGCGAGGTGCTGGCGTTCGTCAGCACACCGGCCTACGACCCGAATGCCCTCAGTGCGGGACTGAGCCGGCGGGCATACCTGGCGCTCCAGGAAGACCTCGACCGCCCGCTGTTCAATCGCGCCCTGCGGGGGCAGTACCCGCCCGGGTCCACGATCAAACCGATGGTGGCACTGGCCGCCCTGCACTACGGCGTGACCACGCCGGAGCGCCGCATCGGCTGCCGCGGCTTCTTCAGCCTGCCGGGCCGCAGCCACCGCTACCGGGACTGGAAGCCGGAGGGTCATGGCTCCATCAATCTCTACGGCGCCATCGAACAGTCCTGCGATGTCTACTTCTATAACATGGCGCGGGAACTGGGCATCGAACGGCTGGGTGACTTCCTGCAGTCCTTCGGCCTTGGGGATGTCACCGGGGTCGATATCGGTGGGGAGCAGAAAGGGGTGGTGCCCAGTCCGGCGTGGAAGAAGAAAGCGTTCCGCACGTCCGGCGAGCAGGTCTGGTTTCCCGGCGAAACGGTGATCGCTGGCATCGGCCAGGGTTACCTGCTCGTCACACCGCTCCAGCTGGCGCACGCGGCCGCGACGATCGCGGCCCGGGGCCAGCGCTTTCAGCCGATGCTAATGAAGGGCTCGCGGAATTCCACCACGGGGACCGTCGAGTACGAGGCGCCCACGCCCCTGCCCCCGGTGCCTGAGCAGGACTCCGCGTGGTGGGACGCCATCATCGAGGGGATGCACGGTGTCCTGCAGGGTCCGAGAGGCACCGCCCGGGCCGTCGGCCTCAACGCCCCTTACCAGATGGCTGGCAAGAGCGGCACCGCCCAGATCTTCACCATTGGCCAGAAGGAAAAGTACAAGGCGCTGGATGTGCAGGAGCGTCGCCGGGACCACGCGCTCTTCATCGCCTTTGCGCCTCTGGAGGCGCCCCGCATCGCGGTGGCGGTGGTCATCGAGAACGGTGAAAGTGGCAGCAAGGTCGCAGCGCCCATCGCCCGCGCGATGCTCGACGCCTACCTCAAGAACACGACCTGAGAGCTGCGATGAACGCTCCACAACTCGGCATCAGCCTCGAACCCCGCAGCCGCGTCGAGCAGGGCCTGCTCGCCCGCTTCCTGCTCTTCCTGCACCTGGACGGCTGGTTGCTGGCGGGCATCGGCGGCGTGCTGGTCGTCAGCCTGCTGGCCCTGTACAGCGCCGAAAACCAGCAACTGCCCGAGCTGTTCGACCAGGCGGTGCGCATGTTCATCGCCTTCGGTGCACTTCTTTTCATGGCGCAGATCAGCCCCAGCTGGCTGCGGCGCGGGTCTCCGCTGGTCTACACGCTGGGTGTCGTGCTGCTGATCCTGGTGCTTGTCACGGGGGACATCGGCAAGGGTGCGCAGCGCTGGCTCGATCTCGGCATCCGCTTCCAGCCTTCCGAGATCATGAAGCTTGGCGTGCCGCTAACCCTGTGCTGGCTGCTGCATGAGCGCCCGCTGCCGCCATCCTTCGGCGTGTTGCTGCTCGTCGTTCTGGTCGTCTTCCTGCCGACGGGCATGATCGCCGTGCAACCAGACCTGGGTACGGCGATCCTGATCGTGCTGTCGGGTGCTGTCGTGGTCTTTCTCGCGGGGCTCGGCTGGCGGTACATCCTGGCCATTACGGCCCTCGCTGGCGCCGCGATGCCCGCCCTATGGCTGGCCATGCACGACTACCAGCGCAAACGCATCCTGACGCTGCTGGACCCGGAAAGTGATCCGCTGGGCGCGGGCTATCACATCATCCAGTCAAAGATCGCCATCGGCTCAGGCGGCGTGTTTGGCAAGGGCTGGCTGAACGGCACGCAGGGCCAGCTCGAGTTCCTGCCCGAACGGCACACCGATTTCATCTTCGCCGTGATTGGCGAGGAATTCGGCCTGCTTGGCGGCCTTGCCCTGCTGCTGCTCTATTTTTTGATCGTTGGCCGGGGCCTGTACATCGCCGCGAGCGCCCCGGACACCTTCTCGCGACTGCTGGCCGGCAGCCTCAGCATCACCTTCTTCTTTAACGTCTTTGTGAACACCGCCATGGTGATGGGCATGATCCCCGTCGTGGGCGTACCCCTGCCCCTGGTCAGTGCCGGTGGCACGTCGATGGTGACCCTGATGGCCGGATTCGGTATTCTGATGTCCATCCAGACCCACCGGAAGCTAGTCGCTCGATGACCCCGACCCCATCCGGCCGGAGGCGAGCTGCGGCCAATATTGCCGCGCTGATCGCCATCTCGGCTGCCAGCCTGCTGACGTCGTCCCCTGCCCGGAGCCTCGACACGAGCCGGCCCGACGTGCAGGCATTCATGGTGGAACTGGTGAAGAAGGACGGCTTCGAGCAGCCCTACGTCACTGCGGTGTTCAGCGGTATCGAATCGAAGCAGAGTATCCTTGACGCCATGAGCCGGCCGGCAGAGAAGGTGAAACCCTGGTTCGAGTACCGCAACATCTTTCTCACCCCGCACCGCATCAGTGCCGGTGTCGATTTCTTCCGCGAACATGAAGCGAGGCTCCGGGAAATTAACGCGAAAACGGGGGTCCCGGCCGAGATTATCGCGGCCATCCTGGGCGTTGAGACCTTCTACGGAACCCGTACGGGCAGCTTCCGCGCCGTGGATTCCCTGGCCACACTCGCTTTCGACTACCCGGAGCGCAGCACCTTTTTTCGCAGCGAACTGCGCCAGCTGTTCCTGCTGGCTCGCGAGGAGCAGCTGGACATCGGCGGGCTCGTCGGCTCCTACGCCGGGGCGCTGGGGCCACCCCAGTTCATCCCGAGCAGTTACCGCAGCTTCGCCGTGGATGGCAGCGGTGATGGTCGCCGGGACCTGCTGCAGAACTGGGACGACATCATGACGAGCGTGGCCAACTATTTCGTGGAACATCACTGGCAGTCCGGCCAGCCGATCGCCACCCGCGCCGAGTTTGCCCGGGACGCCACCCGTCCGACGGGGCCCACTGAACTCGTACTCAAGGACACCGTCGGTTCTCTGGCACGCCAGGGTGTGCAGTTCACGACGGACCTCCCCGCCACGGCGCCGGCCCTGCTGGTGACGCTCCAGGGCGAGGACGGCGACGAATACTGGGTGGGCTTCCAGAATTACTTCGCCATCACCCGGTACAACCGCAGCACCATGTACGCCCTCGCGGTTTTTCAGCTCAGCGAGGCCATCGCCGCTGGCACCCGGGCGCCGGCGTCTGACCTCGGCGCGGGAACCGAAGGCGCGGCTGGTGAGTAAGCGGGCCGGATGGCTGGCAGCGACTGTGCTGCTCGTCGGCTGCGTCCCTGCCCGTTTTCCCGCCCATCCGGATGCCCCACCCACCCCCCTGCCACCCGTGGCCTCCAGCCCGCGCCCCCCGGTGGCAGCGCCGGCGTCGCCTGCCCCGGCACCGGTCCCGCGGGCAGGCAATCCGCCCTTCTACGAAGTGTTCGGCGAGCGGTACTTCGTCATGCCGAACAGTGCCGGCTATCAGGAGAATGGCGTGGCCTCCTGGTACGGAGCCCCCTTCCATGGCCGGCGCACGTCGAGCGGCGCCATCTACGACATGTACGAGCTCACGGCCGCCCACAAGACGCTGCCGCTCCCTTCCCTCGTGCGGGTCACGAATCTGGACACCGGGCGCAGCGTCGTCGTGACGGTGAACGACCGGGGTCCCTTCGCGAAGAACCGGCTCATTGACCTCTCCTACGCAGCGGCGCAGCAGCTCGGCATCGTGCAGTCGGGGACGGGCTCCGTGAAAGTCGAGGCCCTGGGCGGTCGCTCCGGTGCCCAGCCGGTGGTGAGGGAGGCTGTCGGCGCAGCGCGCGCGCCAGGCGGGACCGCATCAGCCAGGGCGTCAACGACCGGCGACATGGCGCCGCCCCTGGTCCCGGTTCAGCGCCTTTTCATGCAGGTGGGCGCGTTCAGCGACGAGGCTAACGCGGCACGGCTCAAGACGAGCCTCGAGTCCAATGGTGTCAATAAGGTTGTCATCCGTTACGATGATGCGGTAAGTCCGGCGTTGTACCGCGTGCGGGTCGGACCGATCGAGGGTTCGGTCGAGTATGACGCTCTGGCTTCGCGGGTGGCGTCCTTGAGCATCGCCAACCCCCAGCTCGTCACAGAGTCTCCGGCCCCTCGAGGGTCGCCACTTCACCCGTAGGAGCACCTCAGGGAAATGGGGACATGCCTCATTTCACCTTGAGAAATGAGGCATGTCCCCATTTCCCTGAGGCGCTCCTGCATCATTGAGGAGTTTGCAGAATGAGTCGACGAGTGCTGGTCGGATTGCTGGCCGTGGCCCTGTTGGCCAACGCCGCGTCCGCCGCCGATCCGAACCAGATTCCCGCGCCACCCGCGCTGGTGGCCAAGGCCTACCTGCTGGTGGATCACAACAGCGGCCGCTCCCTGGCGAGCCTCAACGAGAACCAGCGGCTCGATCCGGCGAGCATCCCCAAGCTGATGACGGCCTACGCCGTGTTCCGCAGTATCAAGGACAAGCGCATCGGCCTCGAGGACCCGGTCGTGATCAGCGAGACAGCCTGGCGGACCGGCGGCTCCCGCTCCTTCGTCGATCTGGGTGATCGCGTGCCGGTATCGGTGCTGCTGCAGGGAATGATCATCCAGTCGGGCAATGACGCAAGCGTGGCGCTGGCTGAGCACGTGTCTGGCAGCGATTCCGCCTTTGCCGACCTCATGAACCAGTACGCGAAAGAGCTTGGCATGCGCGATACGAACTATCGCAATTCCTCCGGCCTGCCGGATCCGGAGCACTACACCACGGCCAGCGACATCCTGAAGGTCGCGAATGCCATCATCAGGGAATTTCCCGACTACTACCGCTGGTACTCCCAGAAGGAGTTCACGTGGAACGGGATTACGCAGAGCAACCGCAACGGCCTGCTTTGGCGCGACTCCACCGTGGACGGCATGAAGACGGGCTTCACCGACACGGCGGGCTACTGCCTCGTGTCATCGGCGCTCCGGGACGGCATGCGGCTGGTCGCGGTGGTGCTCGGTACCGACAGCCCGAGAAGCCGCGAGCGGGAGTCCCAGACGCTGCTCAATTACGGGTATCGCTTCTACGAGACGAAGCTCCTGCTCCCCGCCGGCAAGGCGCTGAGTGAGGTACGCGTATGGAAGGGCGAACAGCAACTGGCTGGCATTGGCGTCCATCGCGACATCTGGGTCACCGTGCCCCGGGGTACCGCCGACCAGCTCAAGCCCACTTTCACCCTGCCCGCCCAGGTCGTCGCGCCCCTCGACCCCGCCATTGCACTCGGCAAGGTCAGGGTCAGTCTGGCTGACCGCACCATCGCCGAGGCGGGCCTGTACCCTGTCGCGCCCGTGGCAACGGGATCCCTTTGGCAGCGGGCCCGGGACTCGGTCCTGCTCTGGTTCGAATGAGTTAGCTGACGCATGGCCGTGCCGCTGCCAACAGCCTGGTTCAACGGTAACTTCATGCCGCTCACCGACGTGCGGGTTTCGCCACTCGACCGTGCCTTCCTCTATGGGGATGCCGTCTACGAGGTTATCCCGGTTTTTGCCGGGCAGTCTTTCCTGCTCGACGCCCACCTGGACAGGCTGGAACGCAGTCTCAGGGAACTGCGGATCCGCAACCCGCACAGCCGGGCCGAGTGGGTGATGGTCATCCTAGGCCTGGTCCAGCGGAACGGCGGCGGCAATCTGGCCGTTTACCTGCAGGTGAGCCGGGGGGCAGACGTGGGCCGCGACCACGCCTTTCCCGGCGATCACGTGGCGCCGACCGTCTTCGGCATGGTGTCGGTCATCAGCGAGCCGCATCCCGACCGCCTTGGAATCCAGGCCATCACGCGGCCTGATCAGCGGTGGAGCCGCTGCGACATCAAATCCACCGCCCTGCTGGCCAACATCCTGGCCCGGCAGGAGGCCCGTGAAGCCGGGGCGGGCGAAGCCATTCTGCTCCGCAACGGCCAGCTGTCCGAGGGTTCGGCAAGCTCGGTGATCATCGTGGAGCACGGCGTACTCGTGCGGCGGCCTGCGGGCCCCGAGGTACTGCCCGGCACGACGACCGACGCCGTGTTCGCGATCGCCCGTCAGTGCGGGCGGCGTTGTAGCGACGACGCGATTGCCGAAGAGCGCCTTCGGCGCGCCGATGAGATCTGGATCGCCGCCGCCACCCGCGGTATCGCGCCCGTGGTCCTGCTGGACGGCAGGCCCGTGGGCAACGGCGAGCCCGGACCGGTGTGGCGGCAGATCGCAGCCGCCTTCGATGCCAGCAGGCCCAGCGGACCCGCGCCGTGAACGACGAGAGCCCCCTTGAGTTCCCCTGCAGTTTTCCGTTGAAGGTGATGGGCCACAATCGGCCCACTTTTGAACAGTATGTGGTGGAGGTCGTGCGGACCCACGCCGGTTCACAGGCCCTCGGCCAGGTGACGACACGACCGAGCCGCAACGCGCGCTACCTGTCCGTCACCGTCAATTTCACGGCGCCCAGCCGCGCCAAGCTTGACGACATCTACCGGACCCTCAGTGTGAGCGATCAGGTGCTGTTCCTCCTCTGATGGCCACCCCGGTGCCCGCAGTGCCGCCCGTCCTGCTCCGCCGCCTGCCCGGGCTCAGCGACTACGAGCCCTGCGTCGCCGCGATGCGGGAATTCACCGGCTTGCGGGGGCCGGAGACACCCGACGAGCTGTGGCTGTTGGAGCACCCGCCCGTGTACACCCTCGGGCTCAATACCAATCCCGCGCACCTGCTCGCGGCCGGGACCATTCCGG
>CAYMKJ010000179.1:0-14678 GCA_964391025.1 uncultured Chromatiaceae bacterium | reverse complement strand
GCTGCCCGGGTGGGCAGCGCCCCAGCTTGCCGAGGCAGAGTTCAAAAATTCCCGCGGTGTTTGTAGCCCGTTCATGCTGACGCGCCCGCTGATTGCGCATCTGCGCAAACACTTCTCACTGGACTGGCAAGGGATACACGGCGCGCCGCACTGGGCCCGCGTCCGGGCCAACGGTCTGCGGCTTGCCGGGATCACGGGCGCCCATCAGGCCGTCGTCGAGCTCTTCGCTTTTTTGCACGACGCGTGCCGGCTGAATGAGTACAAGGATGCGGGGCATGGCGGGCGCGCTGCTCGCCTGGCCCATGAACTCCGCGACCGGTATTTCCAATTGCCCGACGAGGAATTCTCCTGGCTGGTCGCCGCCTGCGAGGGCCACAGCGACGGGCTGACCGAGGCGGCCCATGTGACGATCCTGACCTGCTGGGATGCTGATCGTCTCGACCTGGGTCGGATTGGCATCCGTCCCAAGGGGACCAAGCTCTGCACGTCCGCCGCCCGGGATCCTGAGGTTATTGAATGGGCATACCAACGCAGCCGTCGCGGTGGGCGATCCTAGCGGGCGTTCCTCCCCCGCTAGGATCGCCCGCTCGACCCTCCTGGTAACCAGCTATTTCGCCCGCCAGTTGCGCACCAGCTCGCCCCACTGCCGATCCACCCGGGAAAAGGCCTCAGGCGCACCCTTGTCCAGCAGCGATCTGTTCATTTCCGGAAAAACTGACGGGCCGTTTTCTTCCGGCCACTTGCGGGTGGCGTCCAGCGCAATCTTGCTGCCGCGGCCCACTTTGTCCGTACTGGGATCAAGTGGCAGCGCCGGCTGGCTTTCGTAGACTTCCGTACTGCCAAAGGGCTGCCAGCGGGCACCCATCGCAGCAAGGACCTGTTCCTGGTCCGTAACGTCGACATCGGCATCCACGACGACAACAATCTTGGAAAAAAAGTTGGCCTTGGCAACATGCTGTGCAACTTCCATGCCCCGTCCCGGCTTGTCCTTGCGGATGCTGATGCAGGTCAAGCCAACCGCGCGGGTGTCATCAAAGTAGTCAACAACAGTGGGCTGCGCCTGCTTGAGCCGCAGGAATGACCGGGCATGGCTGGCAGCCATCAGCGAGCCTGCCTGTGCCCCGGTAAAATTATTCATCAACCACGGTTCACGGCGATGAGTCACCGCGGTCACGCGCACCCAGAAGACCTTTTCCTTGCGTTTCCCCTGGTAGCCAACCATTTCGCCATAGGGCCCTTCCGGACGCAGGTCATCCAGGGGTACTTCCCCTTCGATGATCATCTCGGCATGGGCCGGCACCAGGAAGTCGTTGGTTTCACTGCGCACGACTTCCAGCGGCCGGCCGGCAAGTCCGCCGGCAATGGACAGTTCGTCCGCAAAGCCTTGCGAGCTATAAGCCATCTTGCTGCCGGCCACCATCCAGACATAAGGATCGCAGGTCAGTGCAATTGACACCCTGGCAATCTTCTCGCCGCTATCACGCGCTGCCATCAGGTGGCGGTACCCGGTCTGGCCAGGCTCGGAGTTAAGGGCGATTTCCCGTGGCCCACGCAGATGACAGCGATAGGTGCCGATATTCACACCGTAGGTCGGGTGCCGGGTAAATACGATGCCGGTATTGATATAGCGGCCGGCATCCGCGGGATTGCATTTGATGAACGCGAATCTGGTGAGGTCGATGTCTTCACCGCGAAGTATCACCTCCTTGCAGCGCGCATCGGCTGCGGAAATCCCTGTCGGGGCAATCAGCGGATACTCACCACCGTGGCCCGCCAGAATGTTCTCCACATGGCCACGCGCCTTGCGATAACTGTTGTAGGGCACTTTCGTGAGTGGCCATTCACTGACAGGCGCCAGACCAAAGGCCATGCACTCGGCGTCAAGGTGCCCGCTTTCGTTGACCAGCAAAGGGCCCTTTATCCACCTTCCGTCGATACGCACCTCGTCAAAAATCAGCGTCGGTGCACCACGCATGCCGTGTTCGTCACGCATCCGGTAGAACAATGCGGCCGCTTCATACTCGTCCTGGTCGATGCGTGGAATGCGGACCACGAGACCGGCCTTGTCCAGCGCAGCGATGTAGTCACGCATGCTGACAAAGGGCCAGCCGGCCGCGGGGCTGGGGGCGCTGGCTTTGGCATGCAGCGGGCGGCTGCTGAGCGCGCTGCTGACAGCAGCAATGCCAAGCGTGGAGTTGATCAGTCCCCGGCGGGAAATGAATGGAATATCGTTTTCCATGGGATTCCTCCAGCGCCTGCGGTCCTTTGCCAGGGCCGGCGTGATCCGCGATCGCGCTGCTCAATGAGGTCGTAAAAAAAAAGCGCCGGCCACAAGGGCCGGCGCCACGGTCAGCTGTACAATAACTTCAGGGCCTCTTCAGGGCTTCATGGCGGGCTTGGTCGTCAATGCGGCATTGGCCGCAGCCACCTGCTCCCCGCAGGCCTTCTCGTTCGCCGCCGCGAGCGCTGTCTGAGCCTTGGCGATGTACTTCTCCGCCTCGGCCTTTTGACTGGCGTCGGTGATCTTCGCAGTCGCGTCCTCGGTGGCTTTCAGGTCGGTCGCACAATCGGCAAACGCGGGCGCGGCAACGACGCCGCTGAGGGCCAGCGCGCAGGCAAGTACTACTGTTTGACGCATCATGTATTTCCTTTGCTCCACAGGTTGAGGGAGGGCCCGGCAAAGCGGCCGGACCCACCGGCAAACCTACCCCTAAGGGCGCGGGTTAGCAATGCGGGAGACGGATTGGGCCAGGGGCTGACTGGCATCCTTGCTGAATCCGACAGACTCCAGCCCCTCGACCGGCAGCCTGGCCAGCAGATCCACGGTAAAGCTGCTTTCAGTCCCGCTCGGGCGTAGAAATTCGAGAACGACGGGCCCGCCTCTGGCCCCACTCCCGGCCCCACCCCCGGCCCCACCCCCGGCGTGAGCCCACACGGCTGTCTCGATCTCCTCGAGGTTCCTGATGGCGACCCCGTCGACGGCGACCAGGTGATCATAGGGCTCCAGCCGGGCGAGCCCGGCGGCACTGCCTTTGGAGACCGAGTGCACCATCACGGGTGATGCGCTTACCAGTCCCTCGACATCAGTCTGATTGCTGACCGCGAGCAGCGCGCCACCCAGATTGAGCCCTCGCCGGTCCAGTGGCGCCGTCTGCGGCGGAAACTTCGCATCGACGCTGAGCGTCTCGCCGGCCCGCCTGATGAGAAGCTGAACCCGATGTGAACGACCGCGCAGCAGGTGGATCAACTGGCCCTCCGACGATGGTGGTTCCTTTACGCCGGCAAGCCCAAGGATGACGTCGCCCCGGTGCAGGCCCGCGGTTGCGCCGACGCTGAAGACCTGGGCCACCCGCAGCGAATCCTCCTCACCCTCCCGGAAGAAACTCACGCCCAGCGACGTGGGCCTCGGGTCATCACCCTTCTTCAGCAATTCAACCACGCGGCAGGCTTGTAACGCGAGCACGGCAAAGTTGGCGTTCTGGCTCTGCTGGTCGCTGAGAGTAGCGGTGCTGATGCCGATGACTTTGCCCGTAACCAGGCTGATCAGGGGGCCGCCGGAATTTCCGCCGTTGATCGGTGCGTCAGTCTGGAGCCAATCAGCGCCAAATCGATACGTCTGGCCGGAGATTACGCCCCGCGTGCCACTGAATTTGAAGCCATTGGGATGGCCGAAGGCCCCGACCGGGTGACCTGTGCCGGGCGTCATCGCACAATCCAGCCTGGCTAACTGAGTACTCTCTTTCCCGCTCGCTGCTTCGTACTCCAGGATCGCGAGGTCGAGGTAGGGGTCAATATAGACTGGCCAGGCTCGTACGGGCTCCGCATCGTCGAACATCGCGGTGATATGCGCGGGGGAACGACCCGAAACATGGGCATTGGTCAGCAGCCAGCGTCGCTCCCGGTCAATGACGAATCCCGCACCGATCGACACGCCCTGCTCGTCCTCGATGAAGGGGATCTCGATGCGCGTCTCGATGTAGGCCGTGTACGCGCGAGCGTCGGCGAAGATCTCTTCCGCGCTGGGACCGGCCCAGGCTGCCCCGCTACAGAGCAAGCCGATGATGAGGATCAAACGTTGCATTATGTCCGTGCCGTCCATTTGTGCATCTGGGCGCGGTGATTCTTATATACGGATGGGCCGGGCGCCACGAACGTAGTCACAGGGAGACCTGGCGAAGCCTCCTATAAGCGGGTTCCCTGCAAGATTGGGTACGCGGTCACGATGACGAGCACCAATCTGCCCATCGCGTGCTGGCCTCCCGGATGGCAACCCCCGGCCGGGTGGCCGCTGCCAGGCGAGGTCCCAGCCTAAAAGCCTTACACTCGGTCCGGGGCCACCTCTCGCCGGCTCTTGAAAGCACAGTCCTGAGCAGTTCCGCCTCACCAAAACGAATCGCCTTCCTCGGCGACTATCTGCCAAGGCTGTGCGGTATCGCGACCTTTACGCAGGATCTTTGTGAGGCGGTGGCGTGTGCGGCTCCGGACTCCGATTGTTTCGTGGGGGCGGTCAATGATCGCGTGGAGGGCTACGAATACCCTTCTCGAGTGCGCTTCGAGCTGCTGGAAAAGGACCTCGATTCCTACCGGCGGGCGGCGGATTACCTGAACTTCAACAACGCGGACGTACTCTGTGTGCAGCACGAGTTCGGCATCTACGGTGGCACGGCGGGTAGTCATTTGCTGGCACTTCTGAAGGAGGTGCGGATGCCGGTGGTGACCACCTTGCACACGATCCTCCGCGAACCGAACACGGCGCAGCGCAAGGTGATGGAGGAGCTGGCAGGCCGCAGCGACCGCCTGATCGTGATGGCGCATAAGGGTGCCGAGATTTTGCGCGAACACTACCGCGTGGCCGATGCAAAGGTGGACATCATTCCCCACGGCATCCCGGATCTGGCGTTCATTGAATCGAGTTTTTACAAGGCACAGTTTGGGGTGGAGGGGCGCCAGGTACTGTTCACGTTCGGACTGATAGGGCCCGCCAAGGGCATCGAGAATGTGATCGAGGCACTGCCGGAGATCGTGAGGCAGCATCCAAATGTGGTCTACCTCGTGCTTGGCGCCACGCATCCGCGTCTCCTGGCGCAGGAAGGCGAGCGCTACCGTCTGAGTCTCGAGCGACTGGCCGAAGATCGGGGCGTGAAGGAACATGTCATCTTCTATAACCGCTTTGTATCACTTGATGACCTGAAGGAGTTCATCGGTGCGACGGACATCTATCTCACGCCGTACCTCAACGAGGCCCAGGTGACTTCCGGCACGCTGTCGTGCCTCTTCGGTGCAGGGAAGGCGGTGGTTTCCACACCTTACTGGCACGCGCAGGAATTGCTGGCAGACCAGCGCGGGGTTCTCGTTCCTTTCCGCGATCCGGGCGCCATCACTGAAGGCGTGTGCGGGCTACTCGACGATCCGGAGCGCATGGAGAAGATCAGACGCGCTGCCTATGCAGCGGGTCGCGAAATGATATGGCCCGCAGTGGCGCAGCGTTACATCGATTCCTTTCAACAGGCACGGACCGACCGAAAAACTCCGCCGCGAGCGGCCTTTGCCAACTGGACACTCGCCAGCCGGCCCTACGATCTGCCACCGCTCCGGCTCGATCACATTGTCCGCATGAGCGATGGTACTGGAATCCTGCAGCACGCTATTTTCACTGTCCCTAACTTCCACGAGGGTTACTGCACGGATGACAACGCGCGCGCTTTCATATTGTGCAACCTGCTCGATGACCTCGGTGGCCAGGCTCCGGCCGAACACCTGGATCGGCTGGCCACCAGCTACCTGGCCTTCCTGGCGGCAGCCCTCGATTACAACAGCGGGCGATTCCGCAATTTCATGAGCCACGGACGACAGTGGCTGGAGTCTGAGGGCAGCGAAGACAGCCATGCGCGGGCGCTCTGGGCCGTCGGCACCGGTGCGGGACGCTCACGAAATGACGGCCACTGCAGACTCGCCGCGCAACTCTTTGAGCGCGGACTCGAAGCTGTCGAAGGGTTCAGTTCCCCGCGCGCCTGGGCATTCTCACTGTTGGGTATCCATGAGTATCTGTGTCGCTTCCCGGCTGATTCGCGGGCGATCGCGATGCGTGCAGCGTTGACCGACAAGCTCATAACCCTATGGAACAGTTGCGCCACGGACGGCTGGCCCTGGTTCGAACCAAGCGTCACGTATGACAACGCACGCCTCTGCGAGGCTCTCATCGTCAGCAGTCAGGGGATGCCAACCAGCGAGGCGCTGGCCGTCGGCCTCAAGTCGCTGCGCTGGCTGACTTCGATCCAAAAGACGCAGGCGGGTCACTTCCGGCCCATCGGCAGCAATGGCTTCTATCAGCGCGATGGTGCTCGCGCCGACTTCGATCAACAACCGGTGGAAGCGCAAGCGATGGTTTCTGCCTGCCACCAGGCATTCCGCGCCACCCAGGAGGAAGCGTGGCCGCGCGAGGCAAAGCGCGCCTTTGAATGGTTCCTGGGGCGCAATGACCTTGGCTTGCCGCTCTACGACTTCGGCACAGGGGGCTGTAGTGATGGCCTGCACCGGGATCGCGTGAGTGAAAACCAGGGTGCAGAATCCACGCTGGCCTTCCACATTGCACTCTCAGAAATGAAATGCGCGGAACAATTGATCACCAGCGACGCGCCATCCCCGGCATGACTCCTGTCCGGATTCGTCGCCACGCGGTAACGTTGCTCCCTGAAAGTGCGCGCGTCATCATTTGCCCCTTCATTCCTGCGGAGGTTAATCGCGTCACGACCATCATTGGCCGGGCGCTTGCACTCACGGAGGAGGAGGTCGCCAGACACCTGGAGGATGTACGGCGGGAGTTTGATGCACGCCACTTCGAAATCGCGCCACTCCTGCAGGCTCAGTATCAGAAAGTGCAGCATCACGTGTTCACGCAGCGCCCGATGTCGCGCGAGCGACAAATACTCATCGGCGCTCTTTTCTCCGGAGAGTACGCGCTGGAGTCGGCTGCGCTGTTCAATCCATCGATCGTGCCGCATCCCGACCAGAACGGCGTCCCTGCAGGCAGTTTGCGCTACATCATGAGCCTGCGGGCGACGGGTGAAGGGCACATTTCTTCCATCGAGTTTCGCACTGGCGTCATTGGGGCTGATGGCGGCATCACTCTCGATCCCGCCTCCCGCTTTGTCACCGTGCCGGACATCGTGCCCAATCCCAGCTACCAGAAGAAGCGCTTCATCATCAAGCTGGCGGAGATGGGCTTTATTGATGGCCACGCTGCTGCCGTCATGGCGCCACTTGCCGAGAGCTTCACGCGCAGCGAATTGAACAACAGCGTGGGCGCAGTCCGGCGCGGAACGCAGCCCGCCACCCGGAACCTGCACCGGACACTCGAATGCGTCCAGTGGCTGGCAGACTCGAACTACGAGCTGCGCTTTTCGGACAAACTCTCGATGAGCGAACGCATCATCTTTCCGGCGTCACCCAACGAGAGCAACGGCATCGAAGACGCGCGCTTCGTCCGCTTCACCGATGACGACGGGTCGGTAACCTATTACGCGACCTATACGGCCTACAACGGCCGCACGATCCTTCCGCAATTGATTGAGACGCTGGATTTCCTCCACTTCCGTGTGCTCACCCTTAACGGCACTGCCGTGCAGAACAAGGGCATGGCGCTCTTTCCCCGCCGCATTGACGGTCGCTACGTCATGCTTTCCCGGCAGGATGACGAGAACCTCTTCATCATGTTCTCTGACAATCCTCACTATTGGAGCGATCCGCAAGTCCTGCTGCGCCCCGCGGAAATGTGGGAGTCCGTGAAGATAGGCAACTGCGGATCCCCCATAGAAACGGAAGCGGGCTGGCTCGTTATCACCCACGGCGTTGGCCCCATGCGCAAGTACTGTATCGGCGCCGCGCTTCTGGATCTGCACGACCCCACCAAAGTCATCGGCCGGCTTCGTGAACCGTTGCTCGAACCCGAAGACAACGAACGCGACGGCTACGTGCCGAACGTCGTCTACAGCTGCGGCTCAATTCTCCACGGCCGCGAACTCATCCTGCCCTTTGCCATTAGCGACCGGGCTTCCGCCATCGCCAGCATGCCGCTGGATGATGTGATATCGGCGATTCGATCAAGCGGGGAGTAATCCCGTCACGGATAGACCCGCCGGCCCCCCAGCCACACCGCCGTCGCCCTGCAGTTGCGACACGCGCTGAGTTCCATGCCCGCCACGAACAACTCGGTCTGCACCGGTGCCCAGCGATCCAGGAACACGTCGCCGGCGTTCACCCGGTTCCAGTAAGCCACCTTCTGGTCGCGGACTGCCGGCGGGAACTGGGGGTTTGCCTTGAGCTGCTCGAGACCCGCGCCCGCAATCCGCAGCGGCACGCCTTCCGCATTGCTGACCGGCTGGGCGTATACGTTCAGCCACACCTGGTCTGCCAGGACCTGGCAGTTCGGGCAGGTGAACCGGGTCCGGTCAAAGGCTGGCGCGACAGTGGAATTGTCATCGCGCTCGCTCACTCTCCACCTGCCATAGTGCCAACCCACACGTCATTGTCCTGAGGGTAGGGGGACGCAACTTCCCGATCGCCACCGATGGTCCAGATCTTGCCATCACGGATCGCCAGGAGAAAGTCACTCTTTCCACAGCTCTCCTGGTTATCGGCACAATCCCACACGGTGTTGGACACCCGTTTCCAGTTCCTGATGCCGTCCTTCGGATCCCACATCCACAGGTCATGCAGCAGGATCTGGTCGTCGTTCGCCGCCTGGCCGTGGCCGCCGATGCAAATGATCTTGCCGGCGTACCCGGCACACTGCTGTCCCGTGCGGGGGCTCCAGCCCGCGTCTCCCAGCAACGCCCAGGTCCTGCCCAGATCATCCGACTTCCAGACGTCGTGTCGTCGTCCGTTCCGGTTGGCAAAGAACACCGGCTTGTCATGGTCGCCGCCCATGAAATAAAGCGAGCCTTCGATTCTGACGACCTGCATCCCGGCCCGGCCCATGTCCTCTGGCAGGCGGGCACGAAGCTCCCAGGTCTCCCCCAGGTCATGGCTGACCCAGAGCTCCGGGTAGAACTTCCGGTTCCAGGAGTTCAGGCCACCGCCAAAGAGAAGAATGTCGTCATCAACCACCATGGTGAAATGACCGGCCCGGGGGCCCCAGGGGGCGTTCTTGTTTACCTGTTGCCAGGATTTGCCCTGATCACCGGAGCGCCACACGTCGTTGTAAAACGTAGCCAGTCCCTGACCACCGGTCAGGACCAGCTTCCCCTGCACGATTGCCACGGTCGGATAGGCCCGTTTTCCCCAGCCGGTCTTGTCCGACATCATTTGCCAGTTCACGCCGTCGGCACTTCGCCAGGTGTCACCGTAGAGCGTGAAAGCGCCGGCACGGCCGCCAATCACGTAGAAGTCATTGTCCAGCAAGCCGCCTCGCGGCATGGCCCGTACGCCCCAGGGCGCGGCGGCAGACACGCGCTCCCAGGTCATGGTGGCGCCGGCCTGAATGAAGCCCGGCTGGAGCAGCAACGGAATGCTCACCAGGACCGGGAGGAAGGCGAAGAGGCGCCTGGGTCTAATGGTGTGTTTCATGGCGTGTTTCATTGCTGCTATCCGTTGAGCCGAACTGAATGTCCGGGTCCCGTTTCTGATCGGGTCAGTTTAGCGTGGCCTGTCGGTCAATGCCGGGCCCACCTTGACGGCCCCCGGCACGGGGCGCACATTGGCCCCGCACCGCTACTAATAAGAACAGGGGCTTCCATATGCAACGTGCCATCTCCAGCGCTCTGCTCGCCTGCATGGCACTCATGGCACTGGCGGTCGGTGAGCAGGCCACCGCCGCCGTGGTCGTGACCGACTCGGTGGGTTCGTCCACGGACAAGGACCTGCCCTTCGGCAGCGTCCCGGTGAATGTCCCCCAGTCGGGCACTGTCACGGTCACCAACAGCACGTTCAGCGCCGTTGCCATCTCGATCACGGACGGCCTGCAGACGCCCTTCAATATCGCCGACCCGGGCGACTGCACGCGGACGCTGCCAGCCACTGCAAGCTGCACACTCACCGTCACCTATGTCCCCAGCGTCACGGGCAGCGCGGAGGGCACCTTCACTCTCGATCTCGGCGGTACACTGGCGGTGGTCAGCGTTTCCGGCAAGGCTGTCGCCTGCACCGTGTGCGTGACCGACTCCATTGCCCCGGTCAGCGACCGGTCCCTCCCGTTCGGCAACACGGTTCTCACCGGGAATTCCGGCACTGGCACGGTGACGATCACCAACAACAACCCCTCTGGTTCGGCCGGTCTCCTTGTGAGAATCACGGACCGCCTGGCGGCACCCTTCAGCCTGCCGACTCCGACGACCTGCGAAGGCGTCACGCTGGCGCCCAATGCCGGCTGTACCCTGGCCGTGCAGTTCTCACCGAGAGCCACGGGCCTGGTGGAGGACAGCTTCACCCTGGCGGTGGGTACGTCCACCGATGCGGGCGCGGCCACCATCCAGATCAATGTCTCCGGCACCCCGGGCCTCGACAATGCGGACTTCCAGATCAGCAAGACCGCCGATCAACCGGTCGTGCAGCCCGGCGCCAGCGGCTCGGATCTGACCGCCTTCACCCTCACGGTGAGGAACAACGGACCGGATGCCGCGGGCTCCCTGGTGACGGACCTGCTGCCCGCGGGCCTGAACTTCGTCAGTGCCGCGCCCGGACAAGGGAGCTACACCGCCGGCACGGGCCAGTGGGCCGTGGGCACGCTCGCCAGCGGCGCCCAGACGACTTTGCAGATCCTGGCCCAGGCGGCAGCGGGGGCGTCGGGCTGCATCCCCAACACAGCCACGGTCGCGACCACCTCCGGCGGGATCGATCAGACACCCGCCAATAACAGCACCACATTTGTTGTCGGCGCGCCGGGCTGCGCCGACCTGCAGATCGGACAGCAGACAACCGGCTCCACCGATCTGGGTCAGGCACCGTCCACGTTTCCCGGCTGCCTGGAGATCAAGTCGGTTATCCAGGTAAAAAATGCCGGCCCCAGCACTGCGACCGGCGTCAAGCTGACGGTTGTCAGTTTCGAGCCGGTGTCCAACAGCGTGTCCTCGGAGTGCAGCGGCGCACCCGTCACGCCCCTGTTGCCAGCGGGTGGGCAACAATTTTCTGTGGCTGACATCCCGGCTGGCCAGAGCGTCAACGTGACGATTGCTGACTTCGTGGTTGATGAGGACGCGAATACCACGGTCAGCTACGAGGTCAGCCTGGCCGGCACGGAGCCGGATCCGGAGACGAGCAATAACACCGGCAGTGGTGGCAACGACTTTGGCCAGGATTCCTGCGGCTTCGGCACCAACGCCTGCTCCGACTGTTTTATCGCCACGGCTGCCTATGGCTCGTACCTGGAGCCTGAGGTGCGGGTGCTGCGGCAGTTCCGCGCTCGCTTCCTGCTGACCAATGGGGCCGGTCGGGCCTTCGTGGCCTGGTATTACCGGGTGTCGCCGCCCCTCGCCGACGATATCCGCCGGCGCGAGTGGTTGCGGGTCCTGACCCGGGTGGCCCTGACGCCGCTGGTCTACGCCATCAAGTACCCGCTTTTGGCGCTGCTGGTGGTCCTGGTGGTGCCGCTGGCGCTGCCGGGCTGGCGCAGGCGCGCGGCCTTGCCGTAAACTCTCGCCCCGCCCGCTTCTCACCCCATATATAGAAGGCATAGTGACCATGAAGAACAACTACGCATCGCTCCTGTCAGCCACGGCTGCTGTCGCACTCGCGACGCTCAGTGCGGCACCGGTCCTGGCCGACGAGGCCAAGCCTGGCGGATCAATTTCCGCAAGCACCACGCGCACCGCGACGGTGACCAAGATTGACCAGAAGGATCGCTGGATCACGCTGAAGCTGACGGACGGCACCCTGGTCGATGTGCAGGCCGGGCCGGCCGTCAAGAATTTTCCCCAGATCAAAGTGGGCGACAAGGTCGTGGCCAGCCAGCAGGACACCGTGACTATCGAGGTCGTTCCTGCCGGCCAGGCAGCGCCCAACGTGACCGGTGGCACTGCCATTGTGACGGCACCTGCGGGCACCAGGCCAATGGGCGTCATGGTCGACACCACGGTGATCACCGGCGCCGTGACTGCCATTGACTATGACAAGCGGACGGTCACTCTGCTGGGCCCCGAGGGCAACTCCCGCACGCTCGAGGTCGGTCCTGCCGCGAAGAAGTTCAACGCGGTCAAGAAGGGCGACAATGTGGTCCTGACCCTGAAATCGGCCACCACGATCGAAGTGACGGCGCCGGCGAAGTAGCAAGCCTGCAACTAACGAGGCTCTGAAAGCCGCGGCCGGAGATTCCGGCCGCGGCTTTTTTCGGCAACCTCTGCGCCTGCCTGGTCGCGTTCTGGGCTGCGTCCTTCACGTTCATCTACCGGCTCGGTGATTCACTCGGTGCCTGGGCATTCGTCAGCGCAGGCTGACATCCGGCGACCAGGCGTCTCCCGCCACCGCTCGCAGAAAATCCCGCAGCGTGATGATCTCCGCGCCCTCGAACCTTCCCGGAGCCAGCATCGCCCGGTCTCCGGTGCCGCCGGGCAGGATCAATGCGGACACGAGGATGTTGACGTCGAACACGTCGCGGCGAAGCCTTCCCCGCTGAAACCTTTGTTAGTCTGGCCCCTGTCCGTGGACGCAACCAGGAGCCGTGCCAATGAGAGCCGTGGTGTTCGACCGGTTTGGACCGTCATCGGTCCTCGATCTTCGGGATATTTCCGTTCCTGCGATCACCCCGGACCAGATCCTGGTGGAGGTGTACGCGACGAGCGTCAACCCGATCGACTGGAAAATCCGGGATGGCCTCATGAGTGCCCGCTACGGGTCGGAGTTCCCGCAGGTCCTTGGCTTCGATGCGTCCGGCGTGGTGGTCGATACGGGCGACAGAGTGACCGCATTTCGCAAGGGCGACGAGATCTTTGCCCGCTCGGACAATGGCGCGGGCAAGTGCTACGCCGAATATGTGGCGCTGAACCCCGGGACGGTGGCGCCGAAGCCGGCCAACCTCAGCCACGAGGCGGCGGCGGCGATGCCGCTGGCCGCGCTGACGCCCCTGATTGGTCTCAGGGACTGCGGTCATGTCAAGGCGAATGACCACGTGCTCGTCATCGGCGCGTCGGGCGGCGTGGGGACCTATGCCGTGCAGGTCGCCAGGCTCTACGGGGCCCGGGTCACGGCCGTGTGCAGCACGAGAAACCTCGCTCTGGCGCGGGAGCTCGGTGCTGATGGTGTCATCGATTACACCCGTGGTGACCCGTTGGGGACGGATGAGCCCTACGACGTCATCTACGACACGATTGGCTCACTGCAACTCGATGCGGCGCGCAGGGCGCTCGCGGACAACGGCGTCTACATGACGCTCGTGCCGGTGCCGGGCATCGATTTCTACCTGCCCGGCAAGTCGGAGCGTGTGCCACGGGGCGGGTACTTCGTGCCCTGGGCTCCGACCAGCGCCGATCTCCGCATTCTCGGCGGTTGGGCGGAGCAGGGAAAATTGCGCTCCATCATCGATAGTGTGTTCCCGCTGGAACGGATGAGGCAGGCTCATGAACACAGCCAGACCCTCCGGGCCCGCGGCAAGATCGTGATCCGGGTCAGGAAGTAGCTGCAGAAGAGCAGCCCCGGGCTGCCGGGGCTCCGGGCGCCAGTTTTTCAGCCCTTCGACGCTGCCCGTTTCTGTCCCGGTGGGAACTTTGCCGAGCGTGTCGGGGCCTCCTTCGTCAGCGCTGCCATACGCTCCAGCAGCGCTCTCGCGTCACGCTTGCCGCCGCTCTGGTGCAGCTGCCGGTCCAGATCCGTGATCTCCGTGAAGACTCGCTTCAATTCGGCGACCTGCCACTGCCACTCCGTCCGGCCCTTTGGGGTCTGCACGAGATAGCGCTTGCGGCGGTCGTTGGGATCCACGGTCTCCCTGGCCAGTCCCTGCGCGATCTGCCACGCGACGTAGCGCGAGACCGACGACTTGGGCAGCCCCGTAGCCCGGCAGATGTCGGTCAGCGTGGGCGGCATCCCGCGCTCGTTCAGAAAAACCATCGTGAGTGCCACGAGCAGCTGTCCCATCGGGTGACTGCCGTAGCGGGCCAGCATGAGGTGGAGAATGCGCCAGAACAGGGCCATCTGGCCGTCCGGCGTGAAGCCTGGATATTCCTCCGTACGTCGCGTCACGTCCTTTCCCCGGTGCGTTGACCGCCGCGGCGCTCTGGCGCGCCAGTATTGTTCCGTTAACGGAACAATACCGCATCCCGGGCTCGGGGCAGGGCAGTGCCTGAGCTTGTCCGCAACCGGTCCGGGTAACGGTGGTTGCTCCTCCAGACGACCGCCGAATGAAGGGGTCCCTCTCCCCACGGAGGGGCCCCTTTCCTTTGCCTGGCCACCGCGATGCCCATCCCGGTCAGGGGCCGGCCATCGTGCCGGGTTGGCCGCTCCCCGCCACCAGCGGGACCGGATCCAGCACCCAGTTCTTCGACAACCGCCGGGCCGGTGACGGAATGGCATAGGCCACGTCGCCGGCCTTCTCCCGCAGGGTCTGCATATCGAGCCGCCAGCCGCGGGCTTCCCAGGTTTTCAGGTGCTTGCGGTAGGCGCCGACACATTCATCGACTAGGCGTCGTCCGCCACCCGCCGCAGAAAATCCCGCAGCGTGATGATCTCCACGCCCTCGAACCTTCCCAGAGCCAGCA
>CAYMKJ010000178.1:0-4289 GCA_964391025.1 uncultured Chromatiaceae bacterium | reverse complement strand
AGCCCGGGTGGCCTCCCACACCAGCGCATCGCCAGACATCACGAAATCCACGGCGGGATCCGGCAGGGACGGCGTCTCCTGCGCCACGCTGGCGATGCGTACCCTGCCCGAGAGTTCCAGGTCGCCCCGATCGGGATCCAGATCGCCCTGGACGACCGCGAAGAGGCTCGACTTGCCGCTCCCGTTCCGGCCGACGACGCCCAAGCGGCAGCCCGCGTGGAGGCTCAGATCCACGTCGGACAGCAGCAGCTGCTCGCCGCGCCGCAGGGCAAGGTTCCGGAAGGTCAACATGAGGACGCGGAGTTTAGCGGAAGTTGCGCCCGGGTGACCCGTTTTGCTAAGACTGGGCCAGTCGCTTGACCGCTGCGCGAAGCTGCGGATTGCTTGCTTCGGCCGCGGCGTTGAAATCGATCATGTCCTGAAGGTCCTGGAGTCGCTGCGCATACGTGGACTTGAGGGCCATGCGCAACTGCCAAAGCGCCGCTGCTTCGAAACTGCCCTCAGGAGGTTCTTCCGTGCTTGTCATGTGTTCACATCTCCGGCGTCACTGGCCGTCATTGGCCGTCATTGGCGTAGCGCCGGAGGATCTCGAGTTTCTCGATATCGACAAGATCCTGGGGGCGGCCGGCGCGGCGTTTCATCAGGATCAGATGATCGATCGAAGCGATACGCAGCGATGTGCCCGGCAGATCGATTTTCGTGCCTTCGTTCCACAACGATTCGAAGTCGAGCGGATACTGAACGAATATGTCGATGGTCGTGCGTACCCGATCACTGTACATCTGGAAAACCATCATGCCCTTGTCGCGAATCCACCCTTCCCGGATGGCCGGATTGGCAAAATCCGACAGCTTGACGGGAACGTTGGACTTGTAGCCAAGGGCGCTCAGCGCCTCGAGGATCTTGATCGCTCGCTCCGGAGCAAGCTCGATGACCAGATCAATGTCCTTTGTGAAGCGCTGATAGCCATGCAGGTTTACCGCTACGCCACCCACGACGACATAGCGAACGCCGGTCGCGTGCAAGGTTGAGAACACAAGGTCGAAAGCGGTCATCGCACAGAGTATAAGTCGAACAAAGGCTCCGCCCGACAGCGATTCCCGGCGCGACAGGGCCGCCTGACCCGCGAGCACGGCGGCCGAGCCGGCGCCGCACCGCCCGATTTCTCCCCCGACGCCCCGTTTCTCGCCCAGCGAGATGAGCTGGACCCCGCACCTCCGGCCGAATCTTCAGGAAATGCAGGGATCAAAGAATGCCGTTAAACCTTTTGGGCTTTGTAGATGGTCTTGTACCCGCATGTCCTTGATCAGGTTTTGCCACTGGCCAGACGCGAATCGATGACCTTGGTTTCCGGATGACTGCAGAAGGAACAGTGCAAGACAGGGCATCTCCAGAGAGCTGCTTACAGCAGCAGGATCAGCAGCTCGTCCAGGTGCTGGCGGAGTTCCAGCAAGACCGGCGCCCGGTCACGGACACCGTTGGCCCGGACGACGAGCCCGAGCACCGCCCGGCTCTGGTTGCGGATCTCCGTGCCCAGCGTGTACTTGTGGTAGCGGGAGAACCCCGCCACCACCTGCTCGAAATGCACCGTCGCGTCCAGCGCCTGCTTGTAGATCGGCAGGTGCTCGTAGCGGGCCATGGCGCGTTACGGGAGCGGCGAGCCGGGGGGAATCCCCCCGGCACCCCCCAAAGTATTAAAAAACCGAATCACCCAAGTGCCGTCATCGCCCGCCGCAGCAGTCGGCGACCACCTAGACCGGCGAGGCCGGTGGCGAGCAGCCACACAGCAGCGGGTGCCGGAACCGCGGCGATATCGCCGGGGCGCACAGCCCACGCGTACAACGCATTCGTCTTACTGTAGTAGTCTTGCAAGCCGTAGCTGAAGTCGAAGACCCACGCGCTACTGGTATCGGGCGCGTACTCGGTGCCGGACCAGTAGCTGCCGGGCTGGAGGTTCGAGAAGGGGCCGTCGTTGGTCAGGCAGTGGGGTGAACTGTCGCTGCAGCCCGTCACCACGCCGCTGGTGTTGTAGTAACCGGAGTTGCCCAACGTGCTGTAGAACATCCGGGCCATCTCGCCGGTCGCCAGGTCCACGTTGAAGCCGCAGTCGGTGCCGGTGGAGGCGCGGTTGCAACCGGAGGTGCCGGTGTCCGTCACTGTCGGCAGCCGCCAGTTGTTCACGCCCAGATAACCCAACCCACCGTTCTGGGCGTTCAGTGAGGCAATCCAGGCCACCGCTGCCGTCCAGCTCATCCGGCCAACGGCGTCGTAGCCCGAGGTCTGGGCCAGATTGGCATCCGCGACCCACGTGAGGTTTGCGGCAGGGTCGTCGTTCCAGTACGCCAGACCACCGGCGCGGCTGATCAGCGTGGCGTTGGCCGAACTGCAGGCCAGCACCAGCAGCACTATTCCTGAGAGTGTCCGTTGCATGTCGCTTCCCCGCCTCGTTCAGCCGCGTTGTTTGTTTTCTGCGGCTCGTTGGCAGCAGTTGAACCCAACCTTACCGCCCCCCGCTGCAGCGCAAGCCCATATTTAGCGGCGGGCGGCTCGGCGTTATGTAAACGGACAGGCAGGCGGCCTGCGCCGGCGTGCTGCCGCCCAGTTTCTGGAGAAACTGGCGAGCTTTGCGACTGGCCTGGGCACCGGGTCGCAGGGCACGGTTGGGCAGGGCCCGCGAAATCAATCCGCAAGCGCACGAAGACCCGTACATGGACGCCCCCACTTTGCCAAGCTTTCAGTTTGTGAGGACTGACAGGACTCGATTGCACCCGTACATTCGGACTTTTTCTGCAGCCTGAGCCGCTGTCCCTGATGGGTTTCGCTGATTGGCTCCCGATCGCTTCATCGCACTCGCGGTGCTGCGGGTCTTCTGGGTTTTGCCAACCATGGTCTTACCTGGTTTGCCATCACTGCGTGATCGCCTGAGCAATCGGTGGTGTGTTCTCCTGTGCTGCCGTTGTCGTCAATAACTGAAGTCGGTTATGCAGCTGTGTATGTTGGCGCGTAATCGGGTCTAAATTCTCCGCCGTGGGCCAGTATCGCCCACACGGTGCGTACGTTCTTGTTAGCCAGCGCCACCGCGGCCACATTGGGATGCCGGCGCTTGAGCAGATTGCTCAACCACCCATCGGGGTTGACCTGGTTCTTGGCCGCCAGAATGGCCGAACGCGCCCCATGGATGAGCAGCGTGCGTAAGTACGCATCGCCCCGCTTACTCATCCCGAGCAGCGTCGGTTTGCCGCCGCTGGAGCTTTGGCGCGGAACCAAACCCAACCAGGCAGAGACTTGCCGGCCGTTGTCAAAGCTGTGTGCATCGGCGATCGAGGCAACCAGCGCGCTCGCGGCCAGCGGACCGATGCCAGGGATCCTCTCGAGCTTGCAGCTGAGTTCGCTACTGCGATGCCAAGCAATAATCTCCCGCTCAAACTCCTTCACTTGTCGATCCAGCTCCTTGAGGTGCTCGGTCAAGCGAGCGATCAGGTGCCGGAACGGCACCGGCAGTTCATTGCTTGCATCCTCGAGGATCTCGGGCACTCGGTTGGCTATATTGCGGATCCCCTGGGGGATGACTAGCCCAAACTCGCCCAGCAAACCACGGATCTGATTGGCCTGCGCGGTGCGCGCCTTCACAAACCCCTGACGCACCCGATGCACCGACAAAATCGCTTGCTGTTCGATGCTCTTGATCGGCACGAAGCGCATGTTCGGCCGGCTCACTGCCTCGCAGATTGCCTCGGCATCGGCGACATCGTTCTTGTTCGTCTTCACGTATGGCTTCACAAACTGCGGTGCCATTAACCGCAACGTATGCCCCAAGCGCTGCAGCGTACGGGCCCAGTGATGCGCACTGGCACAGGCCTCCATGCCGATCACGCAGGGCGGCAGATTGGCAAAGAAGATCGCTACTTGCGCCCGCCGCAGCTGCTTGCGCAGCACTGCCTTACCGCGCTCATCAATCCCATGCACTTGAAACACGTTTTTCGCCAGATCAATGCCGACCGTTGTAATCTTCATGTGGACGCTCCTATCCCGTTCAGTGGTTGCTCGACACTTCCACTGTGGCACGTTGATGCCGTTAAGGGTGGGGGCGTCCATCCCATTGCTTCAGCCTTAGCCGGTCGCGGCTAAAGCCGCTCCTACAGCTTCGATGCCTTGTTAACCCGGTCGGTGATCTCGGGCTTCACCGTGTAGCGCTCCCAGTCCGCCGGTGGGGTGAAGATGCCCCAGTCGACCATCTTGTTGATCTGGTGCTTCACCAGCTCCAGCTGGTCGCCCTCGGTGAGGGGCGG
>CAYMKJ010000177.1:0-11960 GCA_964391025.1 uncultured Chromatiaceae bacterium | reverse complement strand
AGGAAACCGGGACTGAAACGGGCCGCCATGATACTTGGTCCCGACGCTAATCCAGCTGTGCGGCTGCCGGTAGTAGTGGACCGGGCAACTAGCTTTGCTAGGATTGACGTCCTACCGCACGCCGAAGGCCTGCCCATGCTCCAGACGTCCATTGCCGGCAGCCTCCCCCGCCCCGACTGGCTGGCCGAGCCGGAAACCCTGAAGGGTGCCTGGAAGCTCTCCGGACAAGCGCTGGAGGACGGCAAGCGCAAGGCGGCGACCGACTGGTTGCGGCACCAGGAGCAGGCTGGCATTCAGATCGTCACCAACGGCGAAGTGTTTCGCACGCACTTCGTCCACGGCTTCCTGGAAGGCCTGACCGGCATCGACTGGCAGAAGATGACCCGCATGGGCATCCGCAACAACCGCTATGAGCTCGACGTGCCGACAGTCGTCGGCCCACTGTCCCGGCCGGGGCCGGTACACCTGGACGAGGTGCGCTTCTGCCGCGCCCGGACAACCGCCCAGTTCAAGTTCACGTTGCCCGGCCCGATGACCATCTGCGACACCATTGCCGACGGCTACTACGGCAGCCGGCCAAAGATGGCGCTGGCTTTCGCCGACATTCTCAATGCGGAGGCGAAGGAGCTGGAGGCGGCGGGCGTCGACGTCATCCAGTTCGACGAGCCGGCGTTCAATGTGTTCATGACCGAGGTGAAGGACTGGGGAATCGAGGCGCTGCACCGGGCCATCGACGGTCTCAAGTGCACCACTGCCGTGCACATCTGCTACGGCTACGGCATCCAGGCCAATCTGGACTGGAAGAAGTCGCTGGGCAGCGAGTGGCGCCAGTACGAGGAGATCTTTCCGGCGCTCAACGCGAGCCACATCGATCAGATCTCCCTCGAGTGTGCCGGCTCGAACGTCCCGCTATCGCTACTCCGGCTCTTGCCCGACAAGCAGCTGATGGTGGGCGCCATCCAGGTCACCGGAGACCGGGTGGAGTCCCCGGCCGAAGTGGCAGCAACGCTGCGCGCGGCCGCCGAGCATGTGGAACTCGAACGCATCCTGCCCTGCACCAACTGCGGCATGGCGCCGATCGCCTACGACGCGGCACTCGGCAAGCTGCGGGCACTGGGCGCCGGAGCGGAACTGGTCCGGCAGGGACAGAGGAGCTGAACCCATGCCGCGCATGAGTCTCCAGTTGCTGGCTCTACTGATGCTCGCGGTACAACTGCCTGGTCAGGCCCTGGCGCAACCGGCTGACAACAGTCCGCGCTACTGGTTCCTCGACCGCCTCGGCGCCAGGGACCTGGTGCCTGCGGACTGGGCGCTGCTGCGGCAGAACATCCAGCTGGCCCTCTACGAACTCACCGATGGGGAATCCGTGGGCTGGACCGAACCGGTGTCGGAGCACTCCGGGAGTGTCCGCGTCGTCAGCACCGTGAAGGAGGGCGACCGCGTGTGCCGGCGACTGCGCGTCAGCGTGGACGCGGATGCGGGCAGCGACGACGGCGTCTTCGAACTCTGCCGTTCAGGCAGTACCGGGTTCTGGCGCCTCACTACCAGCACGCTAGCGCTGCACGACTAACCCACCACTAACCCGCGGGGCCGAATTCCCCGGTGGCTTCCGTGCGCGGCGTGACCGAATGCAGTTGCTGCATGGCCCGCTCGAGTCTGGACTGCTCCACTCCAGCCCGTTCCACGACCGGTTGCGCCAGCACCTCGACAGCGCTGATTGCCGCGGCCATGGCATCCAGGATTTGCGCACGCTCATCCTTGCCGGGTGAGTGCAGGACGTAGTCAGTCACGAGGTCCTTTTGGCCTGGATGCCCTATTCCTATCCGCAGGCGCAGAAAATCGGGACCACAGGTGACCAGGATGTCCCGGAGACCGTTGTGTCCCCCGTGCCCCCCACCCTTCTTCAGGCGGGCCCCACCGGGTGGCAGGTCCAGTTCGTCGTGAACCACGAGCAACTGCTCGACGGCGAAAGCGTAGTAGTCCAGCACCTTGCGCACGGTCAGCCCGCTGCGATTCATGAACGTGTCGGGCTTGATCAGGCGGACGGGCCGGCCCTGCATCACGCCCCGGCACTCATCGGCATGCAGCTTCGCCTCCGGCGAAAAACGCCCGCCAATGTGCGCCGCCAGCTGATCCACGAACCAGAAACCGACATTGTGCCGGTCGCCGGCATGCTTCGGCCCGGGATTCCCGAGGCCGACGATCACGAGAGTGTCAGGGCTGGTTGCCACGACGGCGAAGATAGCACCGCCGCAATGAAAAAGGCCGCGAACTGCGCGGCCTTTTTCCGTCGGTAGCAGCCGAAGCTGCGCCTACTTCTTGTCGCCCTTCCCAGCGGGCTTGGCCGCCGGCTTGGCGCCGGGCTTGGCCTTTTCGCCCGCTTTTTCGCCAGCCTTCTCGGCACCAGCAGCGGGGGCGGCCTTGTCGCCAGCAGCGGGAGCCGCGGCGGCCTCCGTAGCGGTATCGACTGCGGCCACCACTTCCTCGACGGCGCGCAGGACGTGCACGTGCACGACCGGCAGGTCACTGTCGGAGTTGGCCACGAAGCCCGGCACCTCAACGCCCTTCGGCAACTTGAGATCCCGGATATGCAGCATGTCATTCAGCTGCATGGGAGCGATGTCGATCTCGATGTATTCCGGCAGATCCTGTGGCAAGCAGCTGACTTCGAGCTCTGTCAGCAGATGCGACACGGAGGCCCCGCCCAGCTTCACGCCCGGCGACTGCTCAGCATTGATGAAGTGCAGCGGGATCGTCATGCGCAGCTTCTCGGTAGCAACGATGCGCTGGAGATCGAGATGCAGGATGGCGCGCCTGGCGGGATGTGCCTGGTAGTCACGCACGATCGCCTGCAAGTTCTTGCCGTCGAGGGTTACGGTGAGAATGCTGGAGAGAAAGGCCTCTTGCGCCATGTTCCGGTGCAGAGCATTGGCGTCGAACGCCACGCCAGTCGGCGCCTGACCGCCGCCATACATAATACCGGGGATCTTGCCTTCACGACGCAGGCGGCGGCTCGCACCTTTCCCTGCATCGCGCCGGGTTTCCGCGGCGAGACTGAATTGATGTGCCATTGAAATACTCCTAAATTAATGCTCCGGACCCCCTGCGACCAGGAGCCCGTCCCGAACGGGGCGCGAAGAATAGCACGGGAAAATCGGGGTCAGACTGGGATTATTGCCGTCGGCGTCGCTGACCCGACGGCAATAATCCCAGTCTGACCCCGATTTTCCGCCCCCCCGGTCGCGCCTAAAGGCGCTCCTACGGGGCCGTCAGTCCAGATAGATGGAGCTGACGGACTCTGCCGAACTGATGCGCCGCATGGTCTCGCCCAGCAGCTCGGCCACGCTCAGCTGCCGGATCCGGCCACTCGCCAGGGCAGCCGCCGAGAGCGGAATCGTGTCGGTCACCACCAGTTCGTCGAGCTGCGAGGCCCCGATCCGGTCCACGGCCGGGCCTGACAACACGGCGTGGGTCACGTAGGCCAGGACCTTCTCTGCCCCATGCTGCTTTAGTGCGCCAGCGGCCTGGCACAGGGTGCCGGCCGTATCCACCATGTCGTCAACAAGCACGCAGACCTTGCCTTCGACTTCGCCGATGATGTTCATCACCTCAGTCACGTTGGCCCGGGGACGGCGCTTGTCGATGATGGCCAGGTCGGCATCGTCCATCCGCTTGGCGATCGCGCGGGCGCGCACCACGCCACCCACATCGGGCGACACCACCACCATGTCCTGATACTTCTGGCGCCACAGGTCGCTGAGCAGGACGGGCGACGAGTAAACATTGTCCACGGGAATCGAGAAGAAGCCCTGAATCTGGTCCGCGTGCAAGTCCACCGTGAGCACGTGATTGATCCCGGCCTCGGAAATCATGCGCGCCACCATGCTGGCCGTGATCGGCACCCGGGCCGCCCGAGGCCGGCGATCCTGCCGCGCGTATCCGAAGTACGGAATGACCGCCGTGATGCTGGCTGCCGATGCCCGGCGGCAGGCATCGACAAGGACCAGGAGCTCCATCAGGTTGTCGTTCACCGGCGGGCAGGTGGACTGCACGATGAAGACATCCCGGCCCCGCACGTTTTCGTGGACCTCCACCAGCACCTCACCATCGCTGAAGCGGCCCACCTGAACCCGGCCGAGCGGTTGCATCAGGTGCTTGGCAATGCGTTGCGCCAGTTCGGGATTTGCATTCCCGGACAGGATCGCCAGATTAGGTACGTCTATCGACAAGTGGCTGGCCCTTCTTATTTGGCCGACTGGTATTGGCCGACTGGTAGTAGCTGGGGCGGTAGGATTCGAACCTACGTATGGCGGGATCAAAACCCGCTGCCTAACCACTTGGCTACGCCCCAAGTGCATCTGCGCCGCCGCGCAATCTTACGCTGTCAGGCCCCTGGCTGGCACCGGAAAAGATTGACGCAGCACTGAAAATTTCGCCAGCAGTCAAAACTGCCACTGGTCGATGACGAGGCGGATGCGTCCGGCCGCACTCTGAAAAACCAGCTTGCGCGGCAACGCGAGCCTGCCCTGCGGCCGATACTCGTCGTAGCGGACCTCCCAGCCATCCTGCGCCAGGACTGCCAGAAGTCCGCCGCCGTCCACGGTTTCGACTGCGGGTGAATCCGGGCCCGCCAGCCCCAGGAGCCAATGCCGGGCATTGACCACGGGCAACGACCAGCCGAGTTGTTCCTTAAGAAAGCGCTCGGCGGCGTCCGGACCGGCGTAGTCGGCCGCCACCTCACCCTTGCTCGAAAGCACGGTGAGCCTCGCGGGATCCCAGCGGATTTCCCGGGCATCGGCCCCGAACGCGCCGGCCACCCGCAGCACGGTCCGGTCGCCGGTCTGAGTCCAGGTAAAGCTGCCCTGGCCACTCCCACCCGGCGCCTTCAGAGCGATTCGGCCCCGCGCCTCCCACGTGCCGACGGCCTCCAGGGCCGCCCGCCGCTCAGCCGGGCTCGTCGGCGGTTCGCTGACCTTCTCCCGCGTCGCGCAACCCGCCAGCAGCCCGACCGTCATGGCGGCCAGCAGCAGACACTCCGCGAGGCGCCCGGGTCGAGACATCCGCTAGTCCAGCAGACGTTCGGCCGTCTCGCGCACCGGCTGGCTGTCCGGAAAGGCGACCGCCGCCGACAGTAGTAAATCGGTTGCCGCGTCCCGGTCTCCCAGTTTCCACCACACGGCAGCGAGATGACTGGCGATCTCCGGATCCGGCATCCGGTCCAGGGCTTCCTCAAGATGACTGCGCGCCTCTTCGGTCCGACCGAGCTGAAACAGGGTCCAGCCCACGCTGTCCTGAATGGCGGCACTGCCCGGCTGGATTTCGTAGGCGCGCCGCACATACCGCCAGGCCTTGCGGCTCTGTCCGGTGCGCGTGGCCAGGAGGTAGCCGTATGCGTTCGCGGCAACCGCGTCCTCCGGTGCCACCTCGACGGCGGTCTGCAAATCGGCGAGGGCTTCAGGCAGCCGTTTCTGCTGCTCGAGCAGTGCTCCCCGGGACAGGAGCACGGAAACTGCGGCGGGTTTGTACTGCAGGGCCTCGCCATACACGGCCAGTGCGTCGTCCGGCCGTTTCAGCAACTGCAGGAGTTGCGCCTTGAACTCCAGCACCTCAAAGGCCTGGGCCGGATGGTCCTGCCCGAAGCGGGTCAGCTGCTCCACGGCCTGCTCCGCCGAGTCGGCCCGGGCCAGACTGTCGGCGATCGCCAGCTGCGCCGGCACCAGGTAGGGTCCGGAGCTGATCCGGGCGTATAAGCGGCGGGCGGTCTCGGCATCACCGCGCTGGGCCGCGATCAGGGCCCGGTAGTAAAAGGACTCGAACCGGTCCGGTCCGGTGTCGTCCTGCACATCCAGGCGCCGATCGGCAGCCTCCAGGTCGCCGCTGGCCAGATCGAGAAAGGCGAGCGTGCGGTTGATCTCGGGCCGGTCGCCATACTGCACGGTGAGCGCTGCCAGTTTCTCGCGGGCCTCGGCCATCCTGCCCGCATCGGCGAGCAACCGGGCGTACTCAAGATCGATGAGCGGGTTAGGAGGGTCGGCAGCCCTGATGGCCGCCGCCTTCGCCAAAGCGTCGTCATCACGACCCGTCGCGGCCAGGGCGCGCGCTATCAGCAGCTGGGGCTCCGGCCATTCAGGGTCGTCCGCTGCCGCCGCGGCACCCGCACCCAGGGCCAGATCGTAGTCCCCGGAACGCAGTGCGGCCGTGCCGAGCGCCAGCTGCAGGCCGGGCGCCAGCGGGTCGAGAGCGGCCAGGCGGGACATAACCCGCGTGACCAGGCTGGCGTTGTCCTCGGAGGACAGGTCGGCGGCCAGCGCCAGATACACCTCATCCCGCCGCGGCTCCCCAGGCCCCAGCGCCGCCACGAGGTCAGCCGCCGCCTCATCCACGGCGTGCCGACGCAGCTCCAGGCGGCCCAGCAGTTCCCTCGGCAGCGGATTATCCGGGGCGAGGGTCGACCAGCGCCGCGCCGTCTGCTCCGCCAGGGCGTCGAATCCCGCGCCGAACGTGAACTGCGTCGCGCGCTCTGCGACTGCCACCTCGGTCGAGGCCTCGGCCGCCGCCGCAAAGGCCTGTGCGGCCGCGAAGATCTCCCGTTGCTCCAGTGCCAGTTCGCCGGCACTAATTAGCGCCTCCGGGGTCAGCGCCTCTGGGTTCAGCGCCTCGGCGCCCTGATCAGTGGCGGGATCGGGGGTGGAGGCCGCGACAGTCGTCCGCAGCCCGCCCGACACCGACATCAGAAGAACCAGCAGGGCCAGTGGACGGAAACGCGTGGGGTAAGGTGTGTGGTTAGCGTCGTGATTCACATCAGGGATAATAGCGGGAATGCAGGCCTCCATTGTTGAAAAGCTCGAGAAACTCCTCGCCCGTTCCGAGGAACTCGGCGAGCTGTTGAACGACCCCAAGGTCATCGGAGACCAGCCCCGGTTTCGCGATCTGTCCCGGGAGTATGCCCAGCTCACGCCTGTGGTCGGCCTGTTCAGGGAATGGCGCAAGACGGAAGCAGACCAGACCACCGCCGCCGAAATGCTGACTGACAGCGACACCGAGATCCGGCGCCTGGGCCAGGAAGAGACGGGCCGCATCCGCAGCGAGCTCGAGGAACTTGAAGCGCGGGTCCGCCTGCAACTGATCCCGAAAGATCCCCTCGACGACAGCAACATCTATCTCGAGATCCGGGCAGCGGCCGGCGGCGACGAGGCCGGCCTCTTTGCCGGCGACCTGTTCCGCATGTACTCGAAGTACGCGGATGACCGCGGTTGGCAAATCGAGATCGTGAATTCGCAGAGCGGCGAACACGGCGGCTTCAAGGAAATCATCAGCCGCATCATCGGCCGCGGCGCATACTCACGCCTCAAGTTCGAGTCGGGAGCTCACCGGGTGCAACGCGTCCCCGACACCGAAGCCCAGGGTCGCGTCCACACCTCCACCTGCACCGTCGCCGTGCTGCCCGAACCGGAGGAGATCGACGGCATCACGATCAATCCGGCAGAACTGCGCACGGACACCTACCGGGCGTCAGGCGCCGGTGGCCAGCACGTCAACAAGACGGACTCGGCGGTGCGCATCACCCACCTGCCCACGGGCCTCGTCGTGGAGTGCCAGGACGAGCGCTCCCAGCACAAGAACCGCGCGCGGGCCCTGGCCCTCCTGAAAGCCAGACTGCTGGACCAGGCCCGGCAGAAGCAGCACAGCGAACAGGCGGCACGCCGCAAGAGCCAGGTCGGTACGGGCGACCGGTCCGAGCGCATCCGCACCTACAATTTTGCCCAGAGCCGGGTCACGGACCACCGTATCAATCTCACGCTCTACAAGCTCGACGACGTTCTCGAAGGCAAACTGGATGCCTTCATCGGGCCCCTCATCAATGAATACCAGGCCGAGCAGCTCGCCGCCCTCGAAGGTTGATACCCCATGCACGCACCCTTCCCCTCGCTGGTCGATCGCATCGGCAATACCCCTCTGATCCGCCTCAACCGGCTCTCCGACGCCTTAGGTTGCGAGATTCTCGGCAAGGCGGAGTTCATGAACCCCGGTGGCTCGGTGAAGGACCGTGCCGCGCTTGGCATCGTCCGGGACGCCGAGCGCCGGGGCCTGCTGCGGCCCGGCGGGATCATCGTCGAGGGCACGGCGGGCAACACCGGCATCGGCCTCGCGGTGGTCGGCAACTGCCTCGGGTATCCCACCGTGATCGTGATGCCGGACAACCAGAGCAAGGACAAGGTGGACACCCTGCGGGCCTATGGCGCGGACGTCCGGCTGGTGCCGGCGGTGCCCTTCAAGGACCCGAACCATTTCGTGCACACGTCGCGACGGCTGGCGGAAGAACTTGCGGCTTCCGCCCCGCACGGCGCCGTATGGGCCAATCAGTTCGACAACGTCGCCAACCGGGATTTTCACGAACAGACCACGGCCGCGGAGATCTGGGAACAGACGGCCGGCCGGGTGGATGCCTTTATTTGTTCCGTCGGGACCGGCGGCACCCTCGCCGGCACGGCCCGCGGCCTGCGGGCCCGCAAGCCGGCCGTGCAGATCGGCCTGGCGGATCCCGAGGGCTCGGCACTCTATAACTATTACACCAGCGGCGAGCTCCGGGCCGAAGGGAGTTCGATCAGCGAAGGCATCGGCACGAGCCGTATCACGGCCAACTTTGCGGACACGCCCATCGATCACCCGTTCCAGATCCCGGACAGCGAGGCGATTCCCCTGGTGTACGAATTGATCCGGAGCGACGGCCTCCTGCTGGGCGGCTCCAGCGGCATCAACGTCGCGGGTGCGGTGCGGATGGCACGGGCCCTCGGCCGGGGCCGCGTGATCGTGACGATTCTCTGCGACTCGGGACTCCGCTACCGGCAACGGCTCTTTAATCAGGAATTTCTCGCCGGGCGAGGACTGGTACTGCCCGAATGGCTTAAGCTCGACGCATGAACACCCACCCTATTGTAGGAGCGCCTTTAGGCGCGACCGTCGTTTCCCTGTCGCGCCTAAAGGCGCTCCTACCCGTCCTGTGCCTGACCATGAGCGCCGTCAACGCGCAGGAACCAAGCGCACCCGCACCAGCCACTTCGAACCAGCCAGAGTGGATTGCCCGGAGCAACACCGCCGCCCAGGTACTGCTCGACGTCTACGCGCGCTTTTACCCGGAAAGGGCGGGCGAGATCGGCATGACGGGCGTCGACAACCGGGTCGTCGATCTCGGGCCGGCACTCAGCGAACGTGTGCAGGCCGCCTTCAAGTCAACCGCCGGGCTCCTCAACGCGCGTATACCTAAGGAGAAGGATCCGCGGGTCCGGCAGGATCTCGAAATCCTCCGTCAGGACGCGCTGCTTCAGGCGTCCATCGCGGAAGCCAACCAGCGGTATCTGCTGCCGAACTTCGACGTGGCAGAGCAGGTTTATGGCGGCGTTCGGGCACTGCTGACCGACCAGGTCGCGAAGGAGCGCCACCCGGCCGCCGTGGTTCGCCTGGGCCGCTATGCGGGCCTCGAGGAGGGCTATACGCCGCTCGCCACGCTTGCCGAAGCCCAGGTGCGCGAACAGCTGGGGACACTCGGCCTGCTCTTTCCCTACAGGAACGAGCTCGAGCAGCAACTGGCCAACAGCAACCAGTACCTGGATGGCGTCCAGGAACTGCTCGACCAGTACCAGGTGCGCGGCGGCGACAAGGCACTGAAGGAACTCCGCGTGCAGGTCGCGGCCTGGAGCGACTTCCTGCGGCGCGAGGTCCTGCCCAGGGCCCGGCAGGACTTCCGTCTGCCGGCGGATCTCTATGCCGTCCGGCTCCGGGAAGTCGGCATGGACATCCCGCCGGCCGAGCTCGCCGCCCGGGCGCGGACGGCGTTCATCGAAATTCGCAACCAGATGGTCGCCCTTGCGCCGCTCGTGGCCCAGCAGCTGGAGATGGAACGCACCGACTACCCGGCGGTGATCCGGGTGTTGCGGTCCCGCCAGATGGAAGGTGACGCCATCCTGCCCCTCTACCAGGAGCGGCTGGCCGCCATCGAAGCCATCATCCGCCGCGAGAAGATCGTGACGCTGCCGGCGCGCGACGCAATCATCCGCCTGGCCACCGCCGCGGAAAGCGCCTCGACGCCCTCTCCGTCCATGCACCCGCCACCGTTCTTGAACAATCAGGGTGAGCGTGGCGAGTTCGTGCTACCGCTCATCATGCCCTCCGTGGACGGCGCCGCCCCGGCCCAGGGCGTCGAAGACGACAATTTCGACGCCGTCACCTGGACGCTGACGGCCCACGAAGCCCGTCCCGGCCATGAGCAGCAATTCGCCAGCATGGTGGAAAATGGCGTGTCGCTCGCCCGGGCCCTCTTCGCCTTCAACAGCGTCAACGTGGAAGGCTGGGCGCTCTACGCCGAAGCGGAGATGCAGCCCTACCTGCCCCTGGACGGTCAGCTGATTGCGCTGCAGTTCCGGCTGCTCCGGGCGGCACGGGCCTTTCTTGATCCGGGACTGCAGCAGGGTGTGATCTCACTGGATGAAGCCCGGCGCATCCTCACCCGGGAAGTCGTGCTGACCGCTGCCAACGCAGACCAGGAACTGCAGCGCTACACCTTTCGCTCGCCCGGCCAGGCCACCAGCTACTTCTACGGGTATCAGCGCCTGCTGGAGTTGCGCGCCAGGACTGAGATAACCTTGGGTGCGAAGTTCAACCGCCAGCGCTTCCACGACTTCGTGCTGGCCCAGGGCGTGCTCCCGCCCGACCTGCTCGCCAAGGCGGTGCAGGATGAGTTCGTGCCGGCGGAACTAAAGCGTGCCACAGGTACGGAACCGTAGGAGCGGCGACCGCCGCGACCGCGGTGCGTAATCGAGTAGATTGTCGCGGCTAAAGCCGCTCCTACAGGGGGAATATCCTGGTCAGGAAGCTCAGTGCGGAATTCTTGGGGACGGCGTGGCTGGTGCTGGGCGGCTGCGGCAGCGCCGTGCTCGCCGCGGGCTTTCCGGACCTCGGCATCGGCTTCGTCGGCGTCTCGCTCGCCTTCGGTCTCACGGTGCTCACGATGGCCTTCGCCATCGGCCACATCTCGGGCTGCCACCTGAATCCGGCCGTGACACTGGGACTCTGGTCCGCGGGCAAGGTACCGACGACCGACGTCGTGCCCTATATCGTCGCGCAGGTTATCGGTGGCATCGCCGGTGCCGCCGTCCTGGCGGCCATCGCCACCGGCAAGGCGGACTTCAACCTGTTCCAGAGCGGCTTCGCGGCCAACGGCTTCGGCGAGCATTCACCGGGCGGCTACAGCCTGCAGGCCGCGCTGGTCTGCGAGGTCGTGATGACCTTCTTCTTCCTGATGATCATTCTCGGGGCCACCGACGCGCGGGCACCCGCGGGCTTCGCCCCCATCGCCATCGGCCTCGGCCTGACGCTGATCCACCTGATCAGCATCCCCGTTACCAACACCTCGGTGAACCCGGCCCGCAGCACCAGCCAGGCGCTGTTCGTGGGCGGCTGGGCCATCCAGCAGCTCTGGTTGTTCTGGGTGGCGCCGATCGCGGGCGGGGTGCTCGCCGGTGTGGTGCACCGGTGGTTGTCGGCCCGCGAGTAGCGCGGGAGGAGTAGGAGCGCCTTCAGGCGCGACAACAGACGTCGTAGCGCTTAAGGCAGCAAGGAAACTGCGCCCGAACCGGACACCGTCGCGATGAACGGTGGTGACTGCTTCGCCACAAGTCGCCTGATTCGAGGCAGGGCAACGACAAACGCCTTGGCGATTTCCACCCCGGTGATGTTCCCGGCTGTGAGCACAAACAGGCGACCCGCCGCCGCCTCGACGGCAGCCTTCTCGTTCGTACGGGAGCGGATGGCCTTATCCTTGGTAAGGACGACCCACCCGCGCGGCGATACTTCCGTTAGCCACACGTCATCGTGCGTATCGCTCGGAAAGTGGTCGTCATGGATCTCAACCAAGGCACCAACGGCCCGCAGTGCCTCCGGAACCACGCGCTGGCCCAGAGAGC
>CAYMKJ010000176.1:0-33029 GCA_964391025.1 uncultured Chromatiaceae bacterium | reverse complement strand
CATCGACGGGGCCGTGGCGCGGACCCGGTCCCGCCCGCTCGCCGCGGGCCTGGTTTCGTCGGCCGAGGCCCTGACCTTGTTCGCCGTGCTCAGCCTCGTGGCTCTCGCACTGCTGATGTTGCTGAACCCCCTGGCACGTCTACTGGCCATCGGGGCTGCGGCGCTGACCATCGTGTACCCCTATGGCAAGCGCTGGCTGGCTGCCCCGCAGTTCCTGTTGGGCGCCGCCTTCGGCTGGGGCATTCCCATGGCCTTCGCCGCCGAGACGGAGGTCGTGCCGCGCCTCGCCTGGCTGCTCTGGCTGGACGTGGTCGTGTGGGCGGTCATCTACGACACGATGTATGCGATGGCAGACAGGGACGAGGACTTGCGGATCGGCGTGAAATCGACCGCGATTTTGTTCGGCACTGCAGACCTCTTCATCATCTTCCTGCTGCAGGTCGTGCTGGTCGTCGGGCTGCTACTCGCCGGCCGGGAAGGCGGTCTCGGCCTCTGGTATCAGGCGGGCGTGGCGGTCGGTGCGCTGCTGCTGGCCAGCCAGCTATGGCTGATTCGGCGGCGGGAAGCCGGGGCCTGCCTGCGGGCCTTCTGGGCCAATCAGCACTTCGGGGCGGCGATCTTCGCCGGGATCCTGCTGGACTACACCTTTCGCTCCGTGGGCTGACCCGGCGACCGGGTCCGCGCGACGGTCCAGAGGGAAAGACTCCGGACCCCCGCAGCCTGGAAGATTTCCCCGACGGCAGCGGCCGTCGCCCCGGTGGTCAGCACGTCGTCGATCAGGAGCACATGCCTGTGCCGGCCAGCCGCGCGGGCGTCCGCCAAAGCGAACGCACCACGGAGATTGTCGCGCCGGCGGGCCGCTCCGAGCCCGGATTGTTCTGGCGTTGGAAGGATGCGACGGCAAAGGTCTGTCCGCAGCGGCCAATGACGGACGTGGCAAAGGGCCCGTGCAATCTCCTCTGCCTGGTTGAACCCCCGGCTGGCTTCCCGGCGCCAGTGCAGCGGCACCGGCACCACTGCGTCAGGCGGTTCAGGTAACACCGGCATGCGGCAGGCGAGCAACTGGCCCAGACCGCGAGCGACCGGGACCTGGCGGCCAAACTTGGCGGCGGCGATGAGGCGATCCACCGGGTACTCATATGTAAGGGCAGACCGGACGGCGGCAAAGTGTCCCAGGTCAGGGTGGCAATCGGCTGGGGTGCAATGGCCCTGCTCGGCGAGCCAGGGCAGGTCGGTCAGGCACCCGGCGCAAGCAGGGACGTCCGTTCCAACGCCTGTGCCGCGCTGCCCGCAGAGAAGGCAGCGCGGTGGAAACAGGGTGTCCAGGACTTCGTCAACCCGAATCCAGCTCACAAGTTGACAGCCTCCAGGGTGGTTCAGATACTGCCGCTTGATTTAGCAGGTTGGGACCGACGGGGTCCCGCCGCAAAACCAGGGTCTTTGCATGGAAACGAGCGCGAGCCGCACAGACTGGACGGTGGCGGAGGTGGCCGGGCTGTTTGGCCTGCCCCTGCACGACCTGCTCTACCAGGCACACACCTCGCATCGGGCCCACTTCGATCCGGCCGAGGTGCAGATCAGCACCCTGATGAGTATCAAGACCGGCGGCTGCCCTGAGGACTGCGGCTACTGCCCTCAGAGTGTGCACTTCAACACCGGCCTGACGCCGGAAGCACTGGTCCCCCTGGCGGCCGTGGTCGACGCGGCCCGCGCGGCCCGGGAGCGCGGCGCCACCCGCTTCTGCATGGGCGCGGCGTATCGCAACCCCAAGCCGGGACAGCTGGCAAAGATCACTGAGATGGTTCGCGCGGTGCATGGGCTGGGGCTCGAGACCTGCGCCACGCTCGGCATGCTGACGCCGAATCAGGCCGAGGCCCTGCGCGATGCCGGACTCGACTACTACAACCACAATCTGGACACGTCGGAGGCGTTCTACCCCCAGGTCATCTCCACGCGAACCTACGCGGACCGCCTGGACACGCTGAAGACTGTCCGGGACGTTGGCCTCAAGGTCTGCTGTGGCGGCATTATTGGCCTCGGCGAAGCCGACCAGGACCGCATCGAACTGCTGCACACGCTGGCCACGCTGCCCGAACATCCGGAAAGCGTGCCGGTGAACCAGCTGGTGCAGGTCGCAGGAACCAAGCTGGATGGCCAGTCCAAGGTGGACCCAATCACCTTCGTCCGCGTCATTGCGGTGGCCCGGATCCTCATGCCCAAGTCCCGCATCCGGCTATCTGCCGGGCGTGCCGACATGAGCGATGAACTGCAGGCCCTGTGCTTCTTTGCCGGCGCCAACTCCATCTTCTACGGCGAGCAATTGCTCACCACGCCAAATCCAGCAACGGACCGGGATCTCGATTTGCTGGCCCGGCTGGGCCTCCGACCAGCGGCCCCTCCGGCGCCGGCATGAATGCTGATACGAACCAGAGCACTGTCCCGCTGCTTGACCACCGGCAGGTGCGCCGCGCCTTCACGCGGGCTGCTGCCAGCTACGATGGGGCAGATGTGCTGCAGACGGAGGTCCGGAACCGGCTTCTCGAGCGGCTGCAATGGGTCCAGTTAGAGCCCCGGCGCATCCTCGATCTAGGCGCTGGTACCGGCAAGGCCCTGCCAGCGCTTGCGGCCCTGTATCCGGACGCCGAAATCGTGGGGATGGACCTCACGCCGGCCATGCTGCAGGTCGCAGCCACTCGCTCCAACAGTTCATCCTCCACTCCGGCACTCCTCGTCTGTGCAGATGCCGCCCGTCTGCCCTTCCCCGACCAGAGCATGGACCTGGTGTTTTCCAGCTTCGCCATTCACTGGAGTCCAGTACTGGACGCCGTCCTTGCCGAGGTGCGGCGGGTGCTGCGGCATCCGGGTCTGTTCACCTTCACGACCCCGGGACCGGAGTCCTATCGCGAACTGCGGGCAGCCTGGCGGGCCGTGGACCAGACCCCGCACGTGATCCCGTTCCCGGAAATGCGTGCCCTTGGCGACGGACTGGTCCGCGCGGGCCTCGCGGAACCGGTCATGGACACGGACAGGCTGACACTGAAGTACCGCGAATTCGGGCAACTGGTCGCCGACCTGCGGGCCACCGGTACCACCAATGCCAGCAGCGGACGGAGCCCAGGTCTCACGGGCCGCCAGGCCTGGTTGCGGCTTGCCGCCGCCTACGAGAAAGAACGGGACGTGGCCGGTCTCTTGCCAGCCACCGTAGAGATTCTGTTCGGTCAGGCGTGGGCGCCGGGGCCCACGCCTCGCCGGCGGTCCCCGGTTGACGAAATCGCCGTGCCGCTCGGCAACCTTGGCCGGCGATCCTCCTGAACCAACCCTCAGGGCAACCGGTTACGGTTTCCCCCTCGGTCGAAAGGCAGTTTCCTCACACCTGACACCACACTGCAGCAGGCCTGCGCAAATTGCGCCTTAACTGGCTGTTCAAGTAACATTCGCGGCCCGCGAAGGGCCCGGGCACCGAATAGTGCGCTGAAAAGCACACTGGGAAGAAACTGACATGCATCGAGTTGCCGCCAACCCCCGCCAGCTGCTCTCCGGCTTGATTCTTGCCGCGCTGGCACTCCCCGCAGAGGCCGCCTGGCAGCTCAACATGACCCAGGGCGTGACCTCGACCAGCCATGAAGCCTACGACCTCCACATGCTGGTCCTGTGGATCTGCACGATTGTCGGCATAGCCGTCTTCGCTGCGATGATTTACGCGATCGCGACCTTCCGCAAGTCGAAGGGGGCAGTGCCGGCCACGTTTGCCCACAGCACCTATGCGGAGATGATCTGGACGATCATCCCGATGCTGATCCTGGTCTTCCTGGCCTACGAAACCGCCCCGGCGCTGGTCCGCATCGAAGACACCCGCGATTCGGAGATGACCATCAAGATCACCGGGTACCAGTGGAAATGGCAGTACGAATACGTCGGCCAGGGCTACTCCTTCTTCAGCACGCTGGCCCGCACGAGCAACGCCGCCCGCCAGCTCAATTCGGGCGTGAATCCGCGTGACGTCGAGAACTACCTCCTTGAAGTGGACCACCCGCTGGTCGTGCCGACAGGCGTCAAGATCCGTTACCTGCTGACGTCCAATGACGTGATTCACGCCTGGTGGGTGCCCGCCTTCTCGATCAAGCGGGACGCCGTGCCAGGCTTCGTGAACGAGGGCTGGTTCAAGGTGGACGAGGCCGGCGTCTATCGCGGCCAGTGCGCCGAGCTGTGCGGCAAGGACCATGGCTTCATGCCGATCGTGGTCGAAGCCCTCCCCAAAGCCGAGTTCGAGGCCTGGCTCACCACGCAGAAGTTGCCGGCCACGCCTCCGACTGTTGCCGCCAATTGATTCGACTGCCGAATTCGGAGCACGAGCGATGAGCACCGCGACCCACCCCCACGCCGGCCATACGCATGATGATGCCCGTGCTCACCATGAAGACCATCACGGCCCCGCCAAGGGCCTCACGCGCTGGCTCTTCACGACCAACCACAAGGACATCGGCACGCTCTACCTGCTGTTCTCGCTGGTGATGCTGTTCGTGGGTGGTGCCATGGCCATGATCATCCGGCTCGAGTTGTTCCAGCCGGGGCTGCAGTTCGTCAACCCCGACTTCTTCAACCAGATGACCACGATGCACGCGCTCATCATGATCTTCGGCATGATCATGCCGGCATTCGTGGGCTTCGCGAACTGGATGATCCCGCTGATGATCGGCGCGCCGGACATGGCGTTGCCCCGGCTTAACAACTGGTCGTTCTGGATCCTGCCGTTCGCCAGTGCCATCCTCGTATCCACGCTGTTCATGCCGGGCGGCGGTCCCGCCAGCGGGTGGACGCTCTACCCGCCCCTCTCCCTGCAGACCGGTAACGCTTTCCCGTTCACGATCTTTGCGGTCCACATGCTTGGTATGTCGTCGATCCTGGGGTCGATCAACATCATCGTGACGATCATGAACATGCGGGCACCGGGCATGACCCTGCTCAAGATGCCGCTGTTTGTCTGGACCTGGCTGATCACCGCCTACCTGCTGATCGCCGCCATGCCTGTGCTGGCGGGTGGCGTGACGATGCTCCTGACCGATCAGTTCTTCGGCACCAGCTTCTTCCAGGCCGCGGGTGGCGGCGACCCGGTGCTTTTCCAGCACATCTTCTGGTTCTTCGGCCACCCTGAGGTGTACATCATCATCCTGCCGTCCTTCGGCATCGTCTCGCAGATCATTCCGACCTTCTCGCGCAAGCCGCTCTTTGGCTACGATGCGATGGTCTACGCCACAGCCAGCATCGGCTTCCTGTCGTTCATCGTCTGGGCCCACCACATGTTCACGGTGGGCATGCCGCTGGCGGGTCAAATGCTCTTCATGCTGTCGACCATGCTGATCGCCATCCCGACGGCGGTGAAGGTCTTCAACTGGACTGCCACCATGTGGCGGGGCTCGCTAACCTTTGAAACGCCCATGCTTTTCGCGCTGGCATTCCTCTTCCTGTTCACCATCGGTGGCTTTTCGGGACTGATGCTGGCCATCGCGCCTGCGGACTTTCAGTACCACGACACCTACTTCGTGGTGGCCCACTTTCACTACGTGCTGGTGCCGGGCGCTCTCTTCGGGGCCATCGCAGGCGCCTATTTCTGGTTACCGAAGTGGACTGGTCACATGTACGACGAGACGCTCGGCAAGATTCACTTCTGGCTCTCGGCGATCTTCGTCAACGTCACCTTCTTCCCGCAGCATTTCCTGGGCCTGGCCGGCATGCCCCGGCGCATTCCGGACTACGCCACTCAGTTTGCCGACTGGAACATGGTCTCCAGCATCGGGTCCTTCGGGTTCGGTGTGGCCCAGTTGCTGTTCGCCTACATCGTAATCAAGACCATCCGGGGCGGCTCCAGAGCCACTGCCGAGGTCTGGGATCGGCCAGAGGGGCTGGAATGGACGGTGCCCTCGCCGGCCCCGTACCACACCTTTGAAGAGGCGCCGATCGTCAAGTGACTGACTCGGTCCAGATTGGGGAACTGCGGCGGCGGGCACGCCGCGCGGCGTTGCTGCTCGGTGCCCTGGCGCTGTGCATGTATGTGGGCTTCATCCTGACCAACGTGCTGCGGAACTGACGCGTGGCACATTCTGGCAACCGGAGCCTGATTTTGCGCCTCGGCGCGCTGGCAGCAGGGATGTTCGCCTTCGGCTTCCTGCTGGCGCCGCTCTACACCATCATGTGCAAACTCACGGGCATCGGCGGGCGGACCAATGCCGCGGCAGCAACCGTGACCGAGACCCATCCGGACATTTCGCGTCTCATCACCGTGGAGTTCGTCGCCGTGGTCAATGAGCAGGCCCCCTGGGAATTCCGGCCCACGGTCAGCTCCCTGCAGATCCACCCTGGCCAGCTCTACGACACGGCATTCTTCGCCCGCAACCTGACCGACGAGGTACTGGTCGGGTCGGCCGTTCCCAGCGTTGCCCCGGGCCTGGCTGCGAAGCACTTCATCAAGACCCAGTGCTTCTGCTTCGCACAGCAGAACTTCACTGCAGGCGAAGGCCGGGACATGGGCGTGCAGTTCATGGTGGACCCAGCTCTGCCCGCTTACATTGACCGCATCACCCTCTCCTACACCTTCTTTGTCAATCGCCCAGCGACTGCCGAGCTGGCCGCTGCCACTCCCACCTGACTCGTTTAGATCCAGGAAGACACAGTGATGACCAATGCGCAGGACAAGTACTACGTCCCCCACGGCACCCGCTGGCCGATAATCGGCTCGATCGGACTGTTCACTGGCTTCGTGGGTGTGTCGATACTTCTGAATGGCGGATCGGCGGCTCCGTTGGCCTTTCTGGGGGCGGCCATCCTGATTGTGATGATGTTCCTCTGGTTTGGCGAGGTCATCGGCGAAAGCGAGCGGGGCACCTACAACGAGCAGGTGGACAAGTCGTTCCGCATGGGCATGATGTGGTTCATCCTGTCCGAGGTGATGTTCTTCGGCTGTTTCTTCGGGGCGCTGCTCTACGCCCGCCAGCTGTCCCTCCCCTGGCTCGGTGGCGAGGGCAGCGAAACAGTCACCAACATGTTCCTGTGGCCGAAGTTCGAGAACATCTGGCCGTCGAATGGGCCGGCGCGCCTCGGCGGGGAGTACGAGAGCATGGGCCCCTGGGGGATCCCGGCGCTGAACACCGCAATTCTGCTCACCAGCGGTGTGACCATCACCATTGCCCATCACGCCCTCAAGGCCAACCAGCGCGGAATCCTGCAGGTGTTCCTGGCGCTAACCTTCCTGCTGGGCTTCATCTTCCTGGGCTTCCAGGCCTACGAATACTCCCACGCCTATACCGAGCTGAATCTGAAGCTGAGCACTGCCGGAATTTACGGCAGTACTTTCTACATGCTCACGGGATTCCACGGGCTGCACGTCACCATCGGCGCCATCATGCTGACGGTGATCTGGCTTCGCTGCCTCAGGGGCCACTTCACGCCAGCGCGGCACTTCGCATTCGAGGGCGTGGCCTGGTACTGGCACTTCGTCGACGTGGTGTGGCTCGGGCTGTTTATCTTCGTCTATTGGCTCTGAGATCGCGTCCTACTGCGGTAGCAGGCCGTGGGGCTGGATGGCGCCACTACGCCACGCGATCAGCAGCACCAGGAAGAGCAGCACGGACAGCGAGATGCGAAAGGTCAGGGCCCGCAGCATTCGGCGCGAGTCGCCACGGTCCCGATTGAGATAGACGAGTCCGGAGACGAGACTCACCAGGATGCCCGCGAGCAGCACCAGCACCAGGAACTTGATCATGAGCGCATCATAACTTGAGCAACCGGGTTGCTCGACTCAAGGCGCCCTGGTGGGCTGTCCTGCTCACCCTTGCGGGAGCCGGTATCGGCACCAGCGCAGGCCTCTGGCAACTCGACCGGGCTGACGAGCAACGCGATCTGCAGGTACGGTTCGCTGCCGGCGGAACGGCCGCGGCAAGCCGCCAACTCGTTTCCGATGCCGCCGCGACCGGGCTCCGATATGGACAGCTCCGGCTCGCCGGTCACTACGACCCGGAACATCAGGTGCTGCTGGACAACCTGAGCTACCAGGGACGGCCCGGGTACCAGGTGCTGACGCCGCTCACGACGCCGGTCGGCACGGTGCTGGTAAATCGGGGCTGGGTCCCGGCAAATGGTGACCGGACCATCCTCCCCGACATCCGGGTTGGCACCCCGGCACGGGAAGTGATCGGCCGTATCGAGCGACTGCCCCGACCGGGTATCCAGCTTGCCGCGTCCGCAATGCCTGCTGACGCAGCGTGGCCCCGGCGGTTGCTCTTTCCGACCAGCGCTGAAGTGAGCGCCCAAATTGGCATTGCCTTGCGTGACTACCAGCTGCTGCTCGACCCGGGCGCCGCCGATGGCTACGTCCGGGACTGGCAGCCCGGTGGCTTGGGTCCGGAGCGCCACCTGGCTTACGCCGTACAATGGTTTGGCCTGGCACTGACCGTGGTCGTGGTCTGCTTCGTGCTGGTTTTGAGGAACGGAAAGCAAGCCTCGTGACAACCGCCGCTCACAATCCAGCCCCCACCGTCGCCCCCACCAATGACAAGCGGCGCAGCAATCGCCTCATTCCCTCGCTGATGGCCCTGCTGTTTTTCGGGCCGCTCGCCGTCGCCATACTGATGTATTACGTCGGTGGCGAGCAGTGGCGACCGTCCGGATCCGTTGCCCACGGCATCCTGCTGCCCCAGCCACGCACGCTGCCAACCGGCGTCATGGTCCTGGAGGACGGCGCCACAGGCGACTTCGCCGGCAAGTGGTCGCTGCTCTATGTGGGTCGCGGCAACTGCGACGACGCGTGCAAGGAAGCGTTGTATCGCACGCGCCAGGTCCGCCGGGCACTCGGCAACGAGATGTCCCGCGTCCAGCGCTTCTTCATCGTCACCAGTGGCGCGCCAAACACGGGATTTCTGGCGGCGGTTCACCCCGGCATCCTGGTGATGACCGGGGGGCTCGCCTCGCGCGACGCCGTACTGTGGACTCTGGGGACGTTCGCTGAAGGAGACGTCTTCATCGCTGATCCACTGGGCAATGTCGTCCTGCACTTCCCCGCGGGTACCGCCATGAAGGACATGCACCAGGATCTGCGGCTGCTCCTCAAGGCGTCGCGGATCGGATGAACGTCGCCGCCTGGTATCGCCGCTGCCTGCAGGCGGGCACCGCGCTCACTCTCGTCGTGGTCGTGCTTGGCGCCTATGTGCGGCTCTCCGATGCGGGCCTCGGTTGTCCGGACTGGCCCGGCTGTTACGGTCACCTGGTGCTGCCGGGCGATGTAGAGACGCGTGCCGTTGCCCAGTCGGTGTTTCCGGAGCGGGAAATCGAGGCCGGCAAGGCGTGGCGGGAGATGATTCATCGCTATGCCGCAAGCTCCCTGGGGCTGGTCATCATGCTCGCCGTTCTGTTCGCCTGGCTGAATCGCCACTCGCCCCGTCAGCCGGTCACGCTGCCGTTCGTCCTGCTTGGCGTGGTGGTGTTCCAGGGTCTGCTCGGGATGTGGACAGTGACGTTGCTGCTAAAGCCCCTCATCGTGATGGGGCACCTGCTCGGCGGGCTGAGCACGCTCGGACTGCTCGCGTGGCTTTTGCTGGAGGAGCGCCGCCGGAACGCTGACCGGCAGCCTCGCCACGTGCTGTGGCCAGTGGCTGCTGGCCTGCTGGTCCTGATTGCCCAGATCGCCCTCGGCGGCTGGACGAGTTCCAACTACGCCGCCCTGGCCTGCCCGGACGTCCCCACCTGCCTGGGACAGTGGTGGCCTGCCGAAGCCAACTTCGCGGAAGGCTTCGTGCTCTGGCGGGGCCTGGGGGTCAACTACGAGTTCGGGGTTCTGGATGCGCCGTCCCGCGTGGCCATCCATTTCACTCACCGGCTGGGCGCGATGCTGACGCTGGTCGTCCTCGTGAGCTTGGCACTGTGGGCACGGCGCCGGTCAACCGCATCAGCCATACGCACGGCCACGACGCTGGTCCTGGCCACCGTCGTCCTGCAGGTGTCGATCGGTATCGGTATCGTCTGGTTTGGCCTGCCGCTGCCCCTCGCCACAGCCCACAACGGCGGCGCGGCAATCCTGCTCCTGGCGATGATCTATCTCCTCCATGCCACATCCTTCCGCGCCGCGCCACGGTTGGCCACGGAGCGTTAGTCCGTGTCCCGCAGCGCGCTGGCCCTGGCCGGAGCGCTTGTCGCGCTCGGCGCACTCGTCTGGGTGCTGAGCAGAGACCGTGACGCGCCCGTGGAGCCGACGGGGGCGCCCACGAGGGTGGAGCCTGCGGCCGTTCCGCCAGCGGCGAGCGAACGGGTCCAGGCGCCGCTCGCCCGCGCGCCAGCAGCCACCAACGCACCGCCCCGCATCTCGACCCGGGATGAACTGTCCCAGGTGCTCAAGGCCCGGGGTCTCGACGCGGAAAAGCTGATTGCCGGTTACCGCGACTGGCGCGTAGCACGCGGCTTTCTCGGTGCCGACCCGCTCGCCGGCATCACCACGGAGAATGCCGCCGCCCAGATCTACGCGGCCATGGACCGTTCCACCCAGAAGGCGCTGGCCGACTCCGGAGATCTCGGCGCGATCCAGGCCTACGCTGCGGGCAGCCTGCCGGCTGATCCCTTCGCGGCTTTGAAGTACTACGGCCACGCCAGTGAGCTGGGCTCGGCGGCCGCCATGGCCCAGGTCGCGAGCGTCCTCTCTGACCTTGGCAGCCTGCAGCCTGGCACTGGACAGAGCGACCGGCCCTTTGCCGACAAGCTGCTGGCGCTGCGTGGGGGCAATCCCAACCGGGACCTGCGGCAGGACGCGGTGGCCTGGACACTGGCGTCCATAAGACAGTACGGGCCGATCCTCGCCACGCCCACCAACATGGAGCTGGTCGGAGACCTGGAATCAAATCCGGACAAGACTGTTGCCATGGCTATCTGTGGCCAGTCCCTGGCGATCCTCGCAAATCTCAGTGCGGCCACCGCGGGCCAGGACACCGCCACGCTGCCCCCGGTATTCGTTACCGAAAAGAACCTCTACGACCGCCTCCCGTGCCGGGATACTCCCGCGCCAGTAACCCCACCGCGAGCCCTCGAGGCCTGCTCGTCGAGCCCCGCCATCGGCAGCTATGACCAGCCCGTCGAGCTGTGGATTTGCCCGGAGAACTAAGCTGCTAGACTCCTCTGTCGCCATGGACGTCACGCGCATCCTCGACCCGCTGAACGACGCCCAGCGCGAGGCCGTCACCGCACCCCAGGAGCCCATGCTCGTCGTTGCGGGCGCTGGCAGCGGCAAGACCCGCGTGCTCGTCCACCGGATCGCGTGGCTGATCCAGGTGGAGAATGTCTCCCCGCTCGGCATCCTGGCGGTCACCTTCACCAACAAGGCCGCCGCCGAAATGCGCGGCCGCATCCAGGAACTCCTGGACATGCCGGTGAACCACCTGTGGATCGGCACGTTTCATGGGCTGGCGCACCGGCTGCTCCGGCGACACGCGCGGGACGCCGGACTGCCCGAAGGCTTTCAGATCCTGGACGCCGAAGACCAGCAGCGCTTGATCCGGCGTCTACTGAAGAGTCTCGACCTGGACGACACCACCTGGGTGCCCCGGGAAGTCCAGTGGTTCATTAATCATCACAAGGACGAAGGCAAGCGGGCAGCGCAGTTGACGGACGATGGTGACCAGACCCGGCGCCAGCTGATCCAGCTCTACAGGCTCTACCAGGAGAACTGCGAAAAGGGTGGCCTGGTGGACTTTGCGGAGCTGCTGTTGCGGGCCTTCGATCTCTGGAAAAACAATCCGGAACTGCTTGCCCAGTACCGGCGGCGCTTCCGGCACATCCTGGTGGACGAGTTCCAGGACACCAATGCCATCCAGTACGCCTGGCTGCGCCTGTTGGCGGGCGATACCGGCGTGCCCTTTGTAGTGGGCGATGACGACCAGTCGATCTACCGCTGGCGCGGCGCCCGGCAGGAGCACCTGCGGCGTTTCCAGAAGGACTTCCCGGGTTCCCGCACCGTAAAGCTCGAGCAAAACTATCGCTCGACGAAGACCATTCTCAGCGCCGCCAACGCGATCATCGGGAACAACACGGGGCGGCTCGGCAAGGAGCTCTGGACGGCCGGCAGCGAAGGGGCACCGATCCGGCTGTACCGCGCCTATAACGAACGGGATGAGGCGGAGTTTGTGGTTGGCCGGATCCAGGACTGGGTCCGGCAGGGCAACTCGCGCAACGAGGTGGCAGTACTCTATCGGTCCAACGCACAGTCCCGCGTCTTTGAAGAGGTGCTGCTGCGGGCCAGCCTGCCCTACCGGGTGTACGGCGGCCAAAGGTTTTTCGAGCGCGCCGAGATCAAGGATGCGCTCGCGTACCTGCGGCTGCTGGCCAATCGCGACGATGAATCAGCTTTCGAGCGGGTCGTGAATGTCCCCACGCGTGGGATCGGTACGCGCTCCGTGGATGTGATCCGCGAGTACAGCAAGGCCAACGCCCTCTCTATGTGGCGCGCAGCACAGATCGTCTCTACCAGCGAGGCTGGCAGCCGGGGCGGCAAAGCGGTGCAGGTATTCCTGCACCTGATCGAGACACTGGCCCGGGACACCGCAGGGCTCGCGCTCCACGAGCAGGTGGACCATGTCATCCAGCGCAGCGGGCTGATCGAGCACTACCGCAAAGAGCCCCGGGACCGGGCGGAGGCCAGGCTGGAGAACCTGGACGAGCTCGTCAGTGCTGCCCGCAGTTTCGACCCGGAGGAGGTAGACGAGTCCATGCCGCCGCTGGTCGCCTTCCTGGCTAATGCGGCGCTGGAGGCGGGCGACACCCAGGGCAACGCCTGGGACGACTGCGTACAGCTCATGACCCTGCACTCCGCCAAGGGCCTCGAATTCCCCGTGGTCTTTCTCACGGGGCTCGAGGACGGGCTGTTTCCCCATCGCCGGTCACTGAACGATGCGGAAGGCCTCGAGGAGGAACGCCGCCTCTGCTACGTCGGGGCCACGCGGGCGATGAGCGAGCTCTACCTGAGCCACGCCGAACAGCGCCGTCTGCACGGCAAGGACAACTTCGGGCAGGCCTCCCGCTTCATTAGCGAGATTCCGGCCGAGCTCATTGACGAAGTGCGTCCACGACTCAACGTGGCCCAGCCGGCGTACCGACGCGGCGGCTCGGTATCCGAAGAATCGGCCTTTGGCGTGCGCCTCGGCCAGCGAGTCAGGCACGGCAAGTTCGGCGAGGGTATCGTGCTCAGCTACGAAGGGGCCGGCGCCCACGCCCGTGTGCAGGTGAACTTCGAGGACTCGGGTGCCAAGTGGCTGGTAATGTCCTACGCGAACCTGGAAGTGATGTGAGCTCATGAAGATTCTTATCCTGGGAGCAGGCCAGGTGGGTTCGACAGCGGCGTATCACCTTGCCCGGGAGGGCTCCAACGAAGTCACCATCATCGACTCGAATCCCGCCGTGCTGCGGGAACTACAGGACCGGCTGGACGTGCGGACAGTGCTCGGCCATGCCTCGTCACCGGCGGCTCTCGAGCGCGCGGGCGCTGCCGAAGCGGACATGGTGATTGCCCTCACCAACAGCGATGAAGTGAACATGATCGCCTGTCAGGTGGCCTACACCCTCTTCGGCACCCGGACCAAGATCGCGCGCGTCCGCTCAGCCGAGTACATGAACACCCCGGGACTGTTTGGCACCGATCGTGTGCCCGTCGATCTCTGCATCAGCCCGGAACAGCTCGTGACCAAGTACATCGAGCAGCTGATCCGTTATCCGGGTGCCTTCCAGGTACTTGATTTCGCGGACGGCAAAGTCCGGCTGGTGGGTGTCCGGGCGAATCGGGACGGGCCGCTGGTAGGCCAGGAAATCCGGACCCTTCGGGACCACGTGCCGGGTATGGAGGCCCGCATCGCGGCCATCTACCGGGACGGGCAGGAGATTCCGCCGGAGGGCAGCACGCGCCTGCTCGAGAACGACGAGGTGTTCTTCATCGCCGCCCGACAAGACATCCGGGCCGTGATGCGCGAGATGCGGAAGCTGGAAGACCCGGTACGAAGGATCTTTATCGCCGGCGGCGGCAACATTGGCCTTCGCGTAGCCCGGGTGCTCGAGGGCACGAACCAGGTGAAGCTCATCGAGCGCTCCCGGGACCGGGCCCGCATGATCTCCGAGCAACTGGCCAAGACCATCGTACTCACGGGTGACGCCGCGGACGAGGAATTGCTGCTCGAGGAAAATATCGACAGCTCGGACGTCTTTGTCGCGCTGACCAACGCCGAGGAAGTGAACATTCTTTCTGCCATGCTCGCGAAGCGGCTGGGCTGCAAGAAGGTGATGGCCCTCATCAACCGGCCGGCCTATGCAGAGTTGGTCGAGGGCCCGCGGATCGATGTGGGTATATCTCCGCCACAGATCACCATCGGCGCGTTGCTGGCCTACGTCCGCCAGTCAGGCATGGTTCGCATCCATACCCTGCGCCGGGGCCGCGCCGAAGCTATCGAGGCCATCGCGCACGGCAATCGCGGCGACACGCAGGTGATCGGACGCAAGGTGGAGGACATTCCGTTGCCCAAGGGCGCGACGATCAACATCATCGTGCGTGGCGAGGAGGTGCTTCAGGCTCACCACGACACTGTGGTGCAGGCAGAGGACCATGTGATCCTCTTCGTGACCGACCGGCGCCAGATCCAGCAGGTCGAACGGCTCTTCCGAGCCTGACCCCAACTTCAACTTCTCACCATCCGACATGCACCTCAGAGTCGTCCAGCGCATTCTCGGCCTGCTGCTGATGCTCTACAGCGTGGCGATGCTGCCCCCGGTCGCCGTGTCGGTGTACTTCGCGGATGGCCAGGCACAGGCGTTTATCGGAGCCCTTGCCATCACCTTCGTGGCCGGCCTGGTGGCCTGGCTCACTGCCCGGAAGGACCGGCGCGAACTCCGCCTGCGCGACGGGTTCCTCGTGGCGGCGGTGTTCTGGCTTGGCCTCGGCAGCTTCGGCGCGCTGCCGCTGCTGCTCGCGCAGACGCCCGAGATGTCGCTGACAGGCGCCGTCTTCGAGGCCGTGTCGGGCCTGACTACGACCGGCGCGACCGTCCTGACCGGCCTGGATAACCTGCCAAAGTCCATTCTCTATTACAGGGCCCAGCTGCACTGGCTGGGAGGCATGGGCATCATCGTGCTAGCGGTTGCCATCCTGCCCATGCTCGGTGTGGGCGGCATGCAGGTCTACCGGGCCGAGACGCCCGGACCGATGAAAGACAGCAAGCTCACGCCCCGCATCACCGAGACCGCGAGGGCCCTGTGGCTGATTTACGTGGGACTTTCCGTGGCCTGCACACTCGCCTTCTGGCTTGCGGGCATGAGCATGTTCGACGCGGTTTGCCACAGTTTTGCAACCATGGGCACCGGTGGTTTTTCCACCCACGATGCCAGCATCGCGTGGTTCAACAGCCCATTGATCGAGGCTGTCGCTATCGTTTTTATGTTCCTGGCCGGCGCCAGTTTTTCCCTGCACTTCGTTGCCTGGCGCAGCCGCGGCCTGGGCGCCTACCTGCGGGACCCGGAGTTCCGCGCCTACGGACTGATTCTTCTGGTGCTGACCGTGACTGGTGCTGGTTACCTGTACGCCACCGGGCACTACACCACGGTCGGTGAAGCGACCCTGTATTCGGCGTTTCAATTCGTCTCGTTCATGACCAGCACAGGCTTCGTGACCGGCGACTTCGACCACTGGCCAGGCGCGCTGCCGCTCACCCTCATCCTGGTAGGCTTCATCGGCGGCTGTGCGGGCTCCACCGGCGGCGGAATGAAGGTCGTGCGCTGGCTGCTGCTATACAACCAGGGCGTACGGGAGGTTAGACGCCTGGTGCACCCGGCAGCCGAGATCCCGGTGCGGCTTGGTGATTCGGTTGTGCCTCAGCGGGTGATCGAGTCCGTGTGGGGCTTTTGCGTGGCGTACATCATCCTCTTTGGCGCGATGCTGCTGATCCTGGTTGCCCTCGGCCTGGATCAGGTGACGGCGTTCTCCGCCCTGGCGACGTCCATTAACAACGTGGGCCCGGGGCTGGGCAAAGTGGTAACCGATTTCACCCAGGTGAGCGATGCCGCCAAGTGGGTTTGCATCTTCGCCATGCTGTTTGGCCGCCTGGAAGTCTTCACGCTGCTGGTCCTCTTCTCCCCAACCTTCTGGCGCTCTTAAAATGAAAAGGTACCGGACCTTAGTTTTGTTAGTTGTTTAGTTATTTGCAAAGCAACAACTAAACAACTAACAAAACTAAGGTCCGGTACCTTCGAGGTGGCAGGCGACCGTCCGGGAGGCGTCACCCGGCGGTGACTTGAGTACCGGTGGTGTCGTCCGACAGGCGTCCATTACCTTGGGGCACCGGGTATGGAACGGGCAACCCGCAGGGGGGTTACGGGGTGACGGCACATCACCGGTCAGCACGATGCGCTTCCGCCCCTTATTGGGCCCCTGGATGTCCACCTGGGGCACCGCTGACAGCAGCGCTTCCGTGTAGGGGTGCAGTGGGGTCCGGAACAACTCGCCGGCCGGCGCCAGCTCCACCAACTTGCCGAGGTACATAACGCCAATGTGATCGCTGACGTGCTGAATCACTGCCAGATCGTGGGAAATGAACAGGAAGGCGATGCCCCGTTCCCGCTGCAGGCGGGCGATAAGGTTAAGCACCTGGGACTGGACGGACACGTCGAGCGCCGAAACCGGCTCGTCCGCCACAATGAACCTGGGATTGAGGGCCAAAGCACGGGCAATTCCAACCCGCTGCCGCTGGCCGCCGGAGAACTCGTGCGGATAGCGATTGGCAGCCTGTGTACTCAGGCCCACGACGTCGAGCAGTTCAGCCACCCGGACCCGGCGCTCGGAAACGGTTCCTACCCCGTGCACGTCCAGCGGCTCGCGGACCGTCTGAGCGACCGTGCGGCGGGGACTCAGGGAGCCGTAGGGATCCTGAAAAACCGCCTGCATCTGCCGGCGCCAGGGCAATAGTTCCTTGCGGGACAGGCGAGTGATGTCCTCGCCCGCGAAGCGGATAGCGCCGCTGGTGGGCTCCTGCAGACGGAGGATGGTGCGGCCCAGGGTGGACTTGCCACACCCGGACTCGCCCACAAGACCGAGGGTCCGCCCCGGGTTGACGACCAGGCTCACCCCGTCGACAGCCTTGATCTGGGCCACGACCCGCCGGAACAACCCACCCCTCACGGGGAAGTACTTCCGGAGGTCCGTGACCTCCACCAGGGGCGCCGGTTCAGCGAGAGGGTCGCCAGGACTCATGCCGCGAGTATAAAGTGCGAGCCGCGATTTGCTTCAGACCCCCTCGTTAGACACATTTTGGAGATCCGCCATGCCCGCCAAGCAGTACGACGCGCCGCCCACCATGCAAATCGCCACAGACCGCACCTACAAGATCAGCATCGAGACCGACAAGGGCACCATTGTCCTGGAGCTGTTTCCCGAGCACGCGCCGAAGACGGTGAATAATTTCGTCTTCCTGGCGCAGGAGAGTTTCTACGACGGTGTGACCTTTCACCGGGTCATCAGCAACTTCATGATCCAGGGCGGCGATCCCACGGGTTCGGGCCGCGGTGGCCCGGGCTATCGGTTCGAGGACGAGTTCAAGGGCAACCCGCTGCGCCACGAGCGGGGCGTCATCTCGATGGCCAACTCAGGCCCCGGCACGAACGGCAGCCAGTTCTTCATCACCCACGGCCCGCAGCAGCACCTGGACGGCAAGCACACGGTGTTCGGCAAAGTCACCGGCGGCCTGGACGTGGTGGACGCCATTAAGCAAGGCGATGCGATGGTGAAAGTCACGGTGAAATGACGCTCTGCGGATTAGAGCGGAAAGTGACACGCCACCCCGCTGCTGCCGTCGCCGCCCGCCAGTAGCGGCCGCTCCACGCGGCACCGCTCCTGCACCCGCGGGCAGCGATCCGCGAACCGACAAGCGGCCGGCAGGTTCAGGAGATCCGGTACCCGTCCCGGGATCACCGGCAGCTCGGCCAGTCGCTCGCTGCGGAGCCGCGGAATCGAGGCCAGCAGCCCCGCCGTGTAAGGGTGCCGCGGGTGGCTGAAAAGGTCCGCGGTATCGCCCGACTCGACGATGCTCCCGCAGTACATCACGAGGGCCCGTTTGCAACTCTCGGCGACCACGCCGAGGTCGTGGGTCACCAGGATGACGGCCATGCGGAACTCGGTCTGCAGGGCCTTGATCTGCTGCAGCACCTGGGCCTGAGTGGTCACGTCGAGAGCTGTCGTCGGCTCATCGGCGATCAGCAGCTGCGGGTTGCAGGAGAGGGCCATGGCGATCATCACCCGTTGGCGCATGCCACCGGACAGCTGGTGGGGGTAATCATCCAGTCGGTCCGCAGGCTCTGGAATGTTGACCTTGGCCAGCAGCTCTGCTGCCACGGGGCGGGCCTGCCGCCGGGTGAGATCCCGGTGGCGGCACAGGACATCGGCCATCTGGTTGCCGATGGTGAAGACCGGATTCAGTGCCGTCATCGGCTCCTGGAAAATCATCGAAATGTCGCGCCCGCGAATGTCCTCGATCTCCCGGTTGTCCAGGGGCACTAGGTCGCGGCCGAGCAGCTCGATGCTGCCGCTGGCAATCCGGCCGGGAGGCATGGGAATGAGCCGGAGGATGGACAGGCCAGTCACGGTCTTGCCGCAGCCCGACTCGCCGACGAGACCCAGGGTTTCATTCGGCTGGACGTCGAAGCTGACGCCGTCCGCGGCGCGGATTATCCCGTCCTCCGTCGCGAACTCGATGGTCAGGTCCCGAACCCTCAGCACCGGCACGCTGGTATCACCCGCCATCAGCCGACCTTCCTCGGGTCAAGCGCGTCCTGGAGCGCGTCCGCCACCGCGTTGAACGCCATGACCAAACCGAACATCAGCAGCGAGGCGGCGAGGAAGTTGTTGTAGAAACCGGCGAGCACCTCCTTCGTGCTCTCGTCGATCATCAGGCCCCAGCTCATACCGTCCTTGATGCCCAGTCCCAGAAAACTCAGGATGACCTCGGCCTTGATGGCGCTGACGAAGGTGATGGAAGCCTGCACCAGCAGGATATGGGCGGTGTTGGGGAGGATGTGACGAAAGATGATCGCCACTTCCGAGACGCCGATGGAGTGGGCAGCCTCCACATATTCCATGCCCCGCAGCTTGATCACCTCGCCACGGATCAATCGTCCGGTGCCCACCCAGAACGTGGCAATCATCGCGACCTGCATGGCCCAGGGGTTGTCCGTCAGGGCGTAGGCCACGGCCGCCACGAACAGGTAGAAGGGTATGGCGTCGAGCACCCCCATGCACCAGAGGAGAAATTCATCGATCCAGCTGCCGACGAAGAAGCCGGCGAAGGCCCCTAGCACTGCGCCGATGACCGTGGCCACCAGCGCGACGCTCAACCCGACCTCGAAGGCAGTGGCGGTACTGAAGATGGCGCGGTCGAAAATGTCCTGGCCGATGATGTTGGTACCGAACCAGTGCACACCGGAAACAGGCTCCCACTTGCCCCCGGTGAGGTCGGCCCAGCTTCCGGCCCACCAGCCGAGCCAGGCGCCGAGGGCCACGAGGAAGTAGGCCAGCACTACGCCGAGCGCCAGCATGCCCAGTCGATCGCGCCCGAACTTGCGGGCCGCCTTGCGCCAGAGCGATTCCCCACTCGCCCGGGTCGGCGCCGGGAGCGGCATGCTCACGGCGTTCATTTCAGGGTCACCCGGGGGTCCACCACCCGGTAAAGGATGTCGTTCAACACCACGACCAGCACGAAGAGAATGGCAGTGAGGCTCACCACGGCCTTCAGCACCGGCTGGTCGCCGGTCACGATGGCCTCGTAGGTCGCCTTGCCGATGCCGGGAATGCCGAAGTAGCTCTCGATCAGCAGCGCGCCGCCGATGGCCACCTGGGGTATGGAAAACATGACCCGGGTGATAAACGGTATGAGGCAGTTCTTGAGGATGTTGCGCAACAGGATGCGCGACTCGGGCAGCCCGAAAGCCCGCGCCGTCCGGACGTGGTCCCGGGTCATTTCCTCGACGATTACTGAGCGGTAGAAGCGGGTGTCGTAGCCCAGCGCCACGAACATGGTGGCGAGCGTCGGCACGGTGACATAGCTCAGGTAACTACCCAGGGAACTGGCATTCCAGCCCCGTACCGGAAACAGGTCGAGCCCGTCGCTGGAACTGAGGACAATCTGAAACCCGATGATCACGATGAGAAAGCTCACGCTCATCCCGATCACTGCCACGGCCATGATCAGCTTGTCGGGCCAGCGACCGCGCCAGTGTGCGGCCGCCAGGGCGAGCAGCAGCCCCACGACATGCCCCAGGATGAAGCCCGGCAGGATGAGGATCAGGGACACGGGGATCGTCTTGGCGAGCAGCGTAGTGACCGGTTCACCCGTGGAGGCATCGCCGAAATCGAGCGTCACGATTTCCTGCAGAAATAGCACGTAGCGCTGCAGGAAAGGCTGGTCGTAGCCGAGCTGGTGCCGGACCTCGAGGATCTGCTCCGGGGTGGGGTTCTTGCCGAGCAGCTGGTAGGTCAGATCCGGTCCGAAGTAGACCATCAGGGCAAAGCTGACGAGCGTCACGCCGATAATCAGTGGCAGGCCCGCGAGCAGCTTGCGCAGCGCGTATTGCAGGATCTCCACTGCCTAGACTCCCCCGCCCGCTGCTGGCTCCGGCAGAACGTCCACGTACTTGAGCCAGAAGCCGCCGAGGATTTCCCGGTCCGGTACGGCTATGACATTCTTGTGCCAGAGATAGATGCGGGTCCGGGCAATGCCCGTGATGGCTACGCAGTCGTCGATCAGGATCTGGTTCATCCGGTGGTAGAGCTCCGTGCGTTCCGGCGACGGTTGCATGACGGAGGATTCCTCGTACAGGCGATCGTATTCCGGGTTCTTCCAGTTTGCGTCGTTCGACCCCGGCGAGGCGTTGGGCCCGAAGAAAAGTTGCAGCGTGTTCTCGGCGTCGGGATAGTCGAGCCCCCACCCCTTGGCGACCAGCGGCAGCTGGCTGCGCTTCCAGGCACGGGAGATGTCGCCGAAATTCGCGAAGGCCTTCTGCACGATCTTCTCGCGAGGAAAGCCGATATCCCGCATCCAGGCCCGGAACTGCTCAAAGAACAGGCGTTCGGTGGTCCCCGCGGTAGTGCCGTAGATGATTGTGGGCAGATTGTCCGGTGTCCAGCCGTTGTCCTTGAGGAGCTTGCGGGCGCCTGGCACATCCCGGGTCACGCTGGCCCGGGACAGCTCCGGGTCGAACTCCGGACTCGCCGGAACGATGATTCCGGGGAAGTATTCGCCGAGTCCAAAGTACCAGCTGTTGTTGCGGGCCTCCCAGTCGTAGCCCTTGATCATGGCGCAACGCAGGGCCTTGTTCCGCAGCTCGCGCGCCGGATCCGGGTTGTAGCCCAACTCCGGGAAAGCCATGTTGAAGGCCGTGGACACGAAGCCGGCCTCGAGGCCGGCGTAGACATTGTATTTCTCTGCGTATTCGGGTCGCAGAGTCACGGGCCGCTTGGTGGCCAGCACCCGGTCCACCTGTTCAATCGGGAGCACAGTCAGCTGGACCTCGTCGCCCTTCGTGAAGGAGGTCCAGGATGCGCTCGACTCATTGATGAAGTTGAATTCGAGGCGGTCTACGAAGGGTGGCGACCTGCCCTGGATGGCCTCGACGCCGCTGAATTTCTGGGTGGCTGGGTTGTACCCCTCGGCCGCCAGATCCACCGGTTCCTGCCGGTAGTTGGGGTTGCGCTCCATCACCACCCGAGCGGTGTCATAGGAGACGAGCTTGAAGGGCCCTGATCCCACTGGCCGGACGCCGAGTCCCTTGCCGTACTTCTCCACGGCTTCGTGCGGCACCAGCGCCGAGTAGCCCTGGGCCAGCGTCGCCGTAAGCTGGGGATAGGGTCGGGTCAGCCGCACTTCGAGCGTGTGGGCATCGACAGCGCGAAGGCCACTCACGGGTTGCGAGTAATCAGAGCCCGCTGCTTTCCACTCATCGAGGCCAGCAATCCTGCCCTGCCAGAGCCAGGCGCCCTGGGGCTGATTCTTCGGGTCAAACTGGCGCTTGATCGAGTAGATGAAGTCCTCGGCGACAACCTCCCGACCGCGCCCGCCGGGAAAGGACGGGTCGTCGATAAACCGCACGCCCTTCTTCAGGCGGAACGTGTAGGTCAGCCCATCGGGCGAGATCGTGGGAAAGTCGACGGCGAGATTGGGCTTCAGCAGGTAGGGCCGCGCGAGGTATTGGTATGAATACAGTGTGTCGTAGGCATTGACGATGACGAAGTTGGCGTAGATGTTGGCGCCCTGCACCGGATCAAGCGTGGTCGGGGCCTGATCCATCGAGAAGTGGAAAGTCTTGAGTCTTGGACGAGCGGTCTCCGGATCGGCGGGGGAGTCACAGCCAATAAGAAATAACACCACCGGAAAGGCACAAAACGTCGCAATAAGCCATCTAAGCCCCTTGAAAATGCCTGAATGTGCGATTTTCAGAACTTTTATCCTACTATTATTAGAATGTTTTATTTGTGGGATACAAATAACGCTTTGGAGCCACAAAATATAACTTTGTGGGATCTGAGTTCTTGATTGGCCTTTTGCAGCGCGTCCGGTGGGCCCGGGTGTCGGTAGCAGGCGTTCCCATCGCCGTTATTGGCCCGGGCTTGCTCGTCTTTGCGGGGGTCGAGAGGGGGGACTCGGCGTCCGGCGCAGAACGGCTGGCCGAACGGCTACTGGCATACCGGGTGTTCGCGGACGCAGCAGGGCGCATGAACCGGAGCCTGATCGACGTGGAAGGCGAGTTGCTGCTGGTCCCCCAGTTCACACTGGTGGCCAGCACGGGCCAGGGCAATCGCCCGGGCTTCGACGCGGCCGCGCCACCGGCGGAGGGCCAGCGCTTGTTCGAGCGCCTGGTCAGCGCGGCACGGGTCCGGTGGCCCCGGGTGCAGACAGGCCAGTTTGGTGCCGAAATGGAGGTCGAACTCGTCAACAGCGGTCCCGTCACATTTTCCCTGCGGGTGCCGCCCGGCTCTGATTTCCGACCGTGATCTTTGTCACGTAGCGGCACCACGATCAGGCTATCCTAATCGCTTACGCTGGCTTTTCGATCCCGCGGCTTGCGCGGTGGCAGCAAACTCACCGGAGGAACGACCATGGGTCTTAGTGGCATCAGCATCTGGCAGCTTCTCATTGTCCTGCTCATCGTGGTGATGATCTTCGGCACCAAGCGCCTGAAGGATATCGGCCAGGACCTGGGCGGCGCGGTCAAGGGCTTCCGCAAGTCCATGTCGGACGCCGACAAGGAGCCCGACGAGCCTCGACAGCTGGGTAAGCCGGACGCGGAGTTCCCGGAATCCGGGGCGGCCAAGCGGGAATCAGAGCGTAGCGGCAGCGCCTGATCAGCGATGTTCGAGATCGGTTTCTGGGAGCTGGCCCTGATATTCGCACTCGGGCTGGTGGTGCTGGGTCCTGAGAAATTACCAAAGGTGGCGACCCAGCTCGGGCGTTACGCCGGCCAGGCGAGGCGCATGGCCCGCACCCTCACCGCCCAGATCCGTGATGAGGTCGAAGCTGAGGAACGCCGGATGGCAGCCCATGAATCCCGGCCGGCCACTCCAGAACCCGGCTACAGCCGCCCGGGGGCCGAAGACCTGATCCCTGGAACTCCCGAAGTTCAAGTCGCAACGACGCCGGCCACGACCGACGCGAGCGCCGAGACCGCGCATCGACCACAGCCCTGAGGCCGGAACCCCGACTGTCATGGCGGACAACGATCATCAGCATAACGACACCCCGGAGGAGTTACCCGAGGCCAGCCTGATGTCGCATCTCCTGGAGCTCCGCTCGCGCCTGTTGAAGGCGGTGGGCTCGGTGCTGGGGGTTTTTCTGTGCCTGCTGCCCTTCACCCAGCAGGTGTTCGAGGCCGTCGCACAGCCCCTGATGTCCCAGTTGCCGAAGGGCGCGACGATGATCGCCACGGAAGTGGCATCGCCGTTTCTCACGCCCTTCAAAGCGAGCTTCTACGTTGCTATCTTGCTGGCGATCCCGATTGTGATCTATCAGGTTTGGGCCTTCGTGGCCCCCGGGCTGTACCGGCGTGAGAAACGCTTGGCGGTGCCGCTGCTGATCTCCAGTGTGGTGCTCTTCTATGTGGGAGTGGCCTTTGCCTACTGGGTGATTTTCCCCATCATGTTTGGCTTCTTCGCCACCGCTGCGCCGGCCGGTGTGCAAGTAATGACCGACATCAACAGCTACCTGGATTTCGTGCTGGTGCTGTTTATTGCCTTTGGCGTGGCGTTCGAGGTGCCGGTGGCCACGGTCCTGCTGGTTCTGACCGGTATTGTGGGCATCGACACGCTGACCAAGAACCGCCAGTACGTGTTCCTCGGCGCTTTCGTGGTCGGCATGCTGCTGACACCACCGGACGTGTTTTCCCAGACCCTCCTCGCCATTCCCATGTATCTGCTGTATGAGGCTGGCATCGTGATGGCGCGCATCCTGTCTCAGCCCGCAGCGGCCGACGGGTCGGTGCGCGACAAGCCCGCCTGAATGCGCTCCCCGTCACCTTCGAGCGCCGGCCTCGGCGCCCATCCGGCGGGCCTGCGCACGCTGTTCTTCACCGAGATGTGGGAGCGCTTCAGCTACTACGGCATGCGGGCGCTCCTCGTGCTGTTCATGATCGAGGCCATCGAGCGCGGCGGGCTCGGCCTGGATGATGCGACCGCCACTGCGATCTACGGTCTCTACACCGCTGCGGTCTACGTGCTGGCTCTGCCCGGCGGCTGGATAGCCGACCGGCTTCTCGGTGCCCAGCGCGCCATCTGGTATGGCGGCATCATCATCATGCTGGGGCACTTCACCCTCGCCGTGCCCTCGGCCTACAGCTTTTATCCGGGACTGATTCTGGTGGTCCTGGGCACCGGCCTGCTCAAGCCAAACATCAGCGCCGTCGTCGGTGACCTGTACGGAACCGATGACGGACGCCGGGACGCGGGCTTCACGCTCTATTACATGGGCATCAATCTCGGCGCCGCCATCGGCCCCCTGATCTGCAGCACGCTGGGCGAGAGCGCGACTTTTGGCTGGCACTGGGGATTTGCCTCCGCAGGCATCGGCATGGCTATCGGGCTGGCTTACTTTCGCTACAGCCGTCCGCTGCTGGGTGCGGCCGGACTGCGCGCCTCGCTGCACCCGGAAATTCCGGCGGAACGCGCGGAGATGCTCGCCGGCTGGCGCCGGGTCTGCATCGGTTTGGCCCTGCTGGCCATCATCAGTGCTGCCGTGATGTCAGGCACGATTCAGGTCGATGCCGTGACGCTGGCGGCCAATTCGACGGTCGGCATCGTGATCTTCGGCGCCCTGTATGTTGCCTACCTGATGCGCTTTGGCGGTCTCGACCAGCACGAGCGCGGTCGGGTGCTGGCGATCTTCATACTCAGCATGGCGGCCGCCATGTTCTGGGCGGGCTTTGAGCAGGCTGGTTCCACCCTGAACCTCTTCGCAGAACGCTACACGGACCGGATGGTTGGCGGCTTCGAAATTCCCAGTGGCTGGTTTCAGAGCCTGAACCCGGCGTTCATCATCCTGCTCGCCCCGGTATTCGCCGTCATCTGGATCCGTCTGGCGCAACGTGGGCGGGAGCCCGGTACGCCGATAAAATTCGCCTTCGGACTGTTCGTCCTGGCCGCGGGCTTCGCGGTGATGATTCCAGCTGCGGGTCTGGTTTCCGGCGGTGACAAGGTGCTGCCCACCTGGCTTATTACCACCTACTTTCTCCACACCGTCGCAGAGCTCGCCCTGAGCCCCGTGGGGCTTAGCGTCACGACCAAGCTCGCCCCGCGCCGGTACGTGGGCCAGATGATGGGCATCTGGTTCCTCACCTCCGCCCTCGGCAACCTGATCGCCGGACTGGCTGCCGGCCGCTTCAATCCGGAAGCGCTCCAGGAGATGCCCACGCTCTACGGCCAGATCGTGCTGATGACTGCCGGCACGGGGGTCCTGCTCCTGCTGCTGCTTCGGCCACTGCGACGACTGATGGGCGGCGTGAACTGATGCCGCGCATTGCTGCGCCGGCCGTCTTGCCCGGATAATCCGGGTCCACGTTTCAGCCCCTGGGAGTCACAGCGATGCCCGCCTATATTCTCTCCGTGATCGAGGTCACCAACCCCGGTCCGAATCTCAAGAAGTACTCTGAAGAATCTGCCCGACTCGCCCACCGGCATGGCGGCAAGTACGTGCTCCGGGGCAAGTCCGCAAACGTGGTCTCGGGCACCTTATTCGCCAACAAGGTGGTGGTCATGCTCGAGTTTCCGAGCATGGACAACCTGAATGCCTTCTACACCAGCGACGACTATCAAAAGGGCTGCAAGCCCCTGCGCGAAGGCACCGGCATCTACGACATCGGGTTCTTTGAGGCCCCACCGGCCGGGATGGCGTGAGACGGCGGGATTACCCTCAGGCTGCGACTTTCCTGGCCGACCGTCGGCGCTCCACGGCATGGGGCGCGCCAATGGGCATGGCCAGCAGCCGCGCCCGCGTCGTCCACAAAAGCTTCTTCATTTCCGGAATGAGCTCATATAGCGGATAGTCGGCCCCGCGTTCCTCGGCAATGATCCAGCCACAGTAGAGCGAAAAGAACTGCATGTAGGTTGATCGGTACTGCGCCAGTTCAGCGCCGAAAGTGGCGTCGTCCATCACGGACGCCTCGAGGTAGTCGGCGCAGAAGAGACTTGAGTTCGACTCCAGATAGCGGCCGTGCTCGCCAATGACCGCCCGGGAATAGTTGGTCGAGCCATGGAGCGCAGAAAATATCACTTCGCGCCGGCGGCCGGTCGTGCGTGATTCCCGGAGGTAATCAAACAGTGCCTGGCGATGCACCAGGTTAAAGGAGGTTTTTCGCAGCCTGACGACTTGATGGGTTCGGGTGTCGCTGGCAGCGACCATCTTCATGAGGCCCCAATGGAAGGTCTGCCAGTGGCGGTAGCCGACGCCTGTGTCGAACAGTCTGTTTACCACCAGCCGGCTATCGGCAGAGCCAGACTGCCGGATCGTTGCAATCCGGGACTCGGAAGCCTCCATGAGGACACGGGAGGTCAGGACTCGAGACGCCATGGCGATGCGCTTTCTTTTTGGTATTCAAGCTCAAGGCTGACCGCTTCTCAGGCGGCCTTACCCAGATCGTTCGGAACAGAGCCCAGCTATCTTTTACCCTATTTGTGGTGAGAAGTGCACAGTTAACCCCCCTCGATCACCTGTCGGATGGCGGTGGGGCCCCATGAGGGCCACAAGGCCTTCAGGCTGCAGACCGTGCCGATGGGCCTACGCTGGCGCCATTAATCCACAATCACGAAGCTGGCCTCGGTTTCAGCCACCAGGGAACCGTCCTGGGCTGTGAACATCCGGCCCTCGAGAAACGCCACCTTGCCCTTCTGCCGGACGAGCCGGCCTTCGAGCAGCACCCGGGTGCCGATGGCCAGCGGCTTTCGGTAGCGAATCTCGCAGCGGGCCGTGTGCGCCCGCACGCCCTTGAGGAAGAGCCAGTTGGCCATGACGTCGTCGAGGGCGCTGTAGACAATCCCGCCGTGGGTCAGCTGGTCGTACCCACCGTGATCGGCCCCCGGGGTGAATTCCGCGCGACAGACGTCTTCCGCGTCGATGTGAAAACGCAGCTGCAGGCCGATGGGATTGCCGGGGCCGCAGACGAAACAGCGATTGGCATCGGGGCGCACGGGTCCTATGCTAGTCCCGGAGGTAGCGAGTGGCCTACGACCCGAAGAATATTTTCGCGAAGATCCTGCGTGGCGAGATTCCCGCCCACAAGGTTTACGAGGACGGCTCGACCATCGCCATACTCGACGTGATGCCCCAGGCCAACGGCCACACCCTGATCATTCCGAAAGCCCAGGCAGAAAACCTGTTCGATCTGGACCCTGCAATGGCGGAAGCCGTGATGCGGGTGGGTCAGCGCATGGCGGTGGCAATCCGGCAGGCATTCCGGCCGGAGGGCATCACGCTGATGCAATTCAACGGCGCTGAAGCGGGCCAGACCGTCTTTCATTTTCACCTGCACGTGATTCCCCGGTACGCGGGGCAGCCGCTGCGCGCCCATGGCCGGGGCTTTGCAGATCCGGCGCTCCTCGCGGAGCAGGCCGAACGGCTACGGACGGCGCTGGAGTCGGTCCCGCCCCGGTAACCTGGAGAATCTAGGCAGGCCGTCCGGCGACCATGCCCCCCGTGAACCCGGCAAACGCGGCCGCGACTCCCAGCAGGACCTGCAGAGCGACGCTGGTGAGCGCGGTCGCCATCTGGCCCGCACGCAGCAGCAGGAGTGTCTCGAGGGAGAACGCGGAAAACGTCGTGTAGCCACCCAGAACACCGGTAACCAGCAGCAGTCGCACCTCCGCACTCAACAGCTCGCGCGACTCGGACAGGCCCGCCACCAGCCCTATCAGCAGCGAACCGGTGACATTGACCATCAGGGTGCCGGCCGGGAACGACGCGATGGAAGCTGCGCCCGAGCCCACCGCTGAGGCGAACAGTCGCTCCGCGGCGCCACTCACCGCGTAGCGCAGGGCGGACCCCACCGCGCCACCTGAAGCCACCAGGAAGAGTTCGCGAATGGTCAAGGCGCGAGCTGCCGGTTGGTCGAAGCCACGCCGGAACCGCGGGACTGCCGGGCCTGCTTCTCTTTTCGCAGATTACGCACCGCCTTGCGAAACAGGATCCGCAGGTCGTGCCCGTCATCCGGGGCCGCAGCGACACCAATGGCCACTGCCAGGCGCTGCATGGCGTAGTCGAAGTCCTGGGTCCCGGAGAACACATCGTGGCGAATCCGGTTTGCCACCACGTCCGCCGCGACTCGGCCACAGCGCGGCAGCAGGATGACAAATTCATCACCGCCATAGCGTGCGAGGAGATCTCCCGCGCGAGTCGCGCGCCGAATTCCGTCGGCCACGGCCTGCAGGGCCCGATCGCCCGCCTCGTGCCCGAACCGATCGTTGATCTGCCCGAGCTGCTCCACATCAACCATCAGGAGCGCGCTCGGGGCGCCCGCCTGTACCGCCTGTGAGTGCTCGGCCTCAGCCAGCTTGCTGAAGCTACGTAAATTGTAGAGTCCTGTCAGTTCATCCCGCTCGCCAAGGAAGCGGATCGTCCGGGTTGCCCGGTCCAGGTCACTCGATAAGGTGCAGGTCAGAAACGCGACCAGCAGGGTGGGCGCCAGTTCAGCAAACAACTCGATGAGGGGCGGCAGGGCCAGCCAGTCGGTACCCTGCGCCAGCACCCCGACCAGCAGTCTGCCAACCAGGATCAGAAGGAGCAGAAACCCGGTAACACGACGCCCCAGCAGCAGGGCCGCCGTGACCACTGGCAACAGATAGAGATGACTGAGGGGACCCGCGCGGGGACCCGCCTGGGCGATCAACGCCGTAATGAAGAGCGCCATCGCCGCCGTCTCGAGCACCAGGCGGAGGCGCGGCTGGTGGCGCAGGCGTGGCAGGAGAGGACTCCCCAGCACCGCGACGCCGAACATCAGGAGGGTCAGGAACCAGACTGTGGAGCTGGTAATCGCGTCCCGGGCAACGAAATAGAAGAGTGCGGTGACCAGCAACAATAGCAGCTGGACTTCCCGAATGCTGCGCGCAATGCCCTGCAAGGCGTCCATGCCAGATCCGCCTAGTGGGCGCGGCTCTGGAGGCCCGGACCACTTTTCAGCAGCTGCAGCGACTGTCGCAGGCCGGCGTCCGCAGCAGCGTCACCGAGAGTCACGTCGGGCGTAATTCCCCGGCCCTGGATCGAGACACCGGAAGGCGTGAAGTAACGCGATGTCGTCAGTTTGATGGCGCGTCCGCCCGACAGCGGCATAACCGTCTGTACAGAGCCCTTGCCAAAGGTGCGGGTGCCCACGATTATCGCCCGCCGATGATCCTGCAGGGCCCCAGCCACGATCTCGGAAGCCGATGCGGAACCGCCATTGACCAGGACCACAATCGGCGCCCCCGAGAGCAGATCGCCGGATGCCGCCTCGTGCCGGAATGTCGCTTCGCGCGTTCGGCCACTCGCCGTGACAATGAGCCCCCGTTCGAGAAAGCTGTCCGTCACATCCACGGCTGCCTCGAGGACGCCGCCCGGATTGTCGCGCAGGTCCAGCACAAGACCGCGGAGCCCGCCCGGCGTCTCGCGGTTCAGACGCAGAATGGCGCTCCGCAGGTCCTTGGCAGTCGTCTCGCTGAACTGGGAGATGCGGAGGTAGGCATACCCGCCTTCGAGCGGCCGGGAACTGACGCTGTGCACGTCCACCTCGCTTCGCTGCAGATCAAAGACCAGTGGTTCCGTGTGTCCCTCCCGAGCCACGGTAATAAGTACATGGCTCCCCGCAGGCCCGCGCATGCGCAGGATCGCGTGGCCGACATTGCGGTGATCGACGGGCTTGCCATCGATTGTCAGGATTGCGTCACCGGCCTGAACCCCCGCGCGCGCGGCCGGCGTCCCTTCAATCGGTGTTACTACCCCGACACGACCGTCGTCCGTCTGCAGCTCAAGACCAACACCGGTGTAGGTGCCGCGGGTGCTGATACGAATCTCCTCATAGTCGCGGGGATCCAGATACCGGGAGTGGGGATCGAGTTCCGCGAGCATCCCGCGCACTGCGTTGTCCATCAGCTGCCGGTCCGACACGGGCTCGACATACTCGCGCTTCACACGCTCGAGAATCTCTGCAAGGACGCGCGCATCGGCGGGCGGCAGGACGGGCAGTGCGGCGCCGACGGAGACCAGAGACGTGGCGTCGCGCCCAGGCGGCGTGAAGCTGGGCGGTGTGAATCCGGCCAGCACCGCTCCGCCGAGCGCGAGGGAAAACCCCAGCAGGACCCCGGTGAGCAACGGCAGCAAGCCCTTGGCGCGTAACGCTTTCACGGTCTGCCCGACACCCCAGTCGCCTTGGACAGTAGCACAGGGTTTGGCGGGCAAGCATGGACTGGAACACAGTCCGCCAGGTTGTACCTTTCAAGTGTCGTCAGTTGCCCCACCGCCGCGGATTCACGGGCCGGCCGTTCCGGCGCAACTCGAAGTAGAGCGCGGGCCGGGCTTGCCCCCCGGTGTCGCCCACGTGCGCAAAGACGTCGCCCGCTGCCAGCCGGTCGCCGACCTGGCGCGTCAGATCCTGGTTGTGGCCGTAGAGGCTGAGATAGCCGCCACCGTGATCGAGCACGAGCAGCAAGCCGAGGCCGGGCAGCCAATCCGCGTACACGACCTGGCCGGGCTGAGTCGCACGCACTTCGGTACCGGCGGGCGCAGCGATGAGCACCCCGTCCCAGCGCATCTTGCCACCGGCCCGCGGCTGGCCGAAATCAGCCAGCACTTCCCCCGACACCGGCCAGCGGCCCTTGCCCAGCGGCTTGGCCGGCGCCGGGACGGCCGGTGTGCGGTCCGGGACTGACGCTTCCCGCCGAGCCTTCGCTGCCGCCCGTTCGAGTTCCCGCAACACGCGCTCCAGCCCGGCGGCCTGGCTCCGGGCCCGGTTCAGTTGCCGCGTCTGGCCCTTTACCTCCGCGTCCAGACTGGCGACCACGGTGGCGCGTTTCTGGCGGGAACCATCCAGTGCCGCCAGTTGCATACGCCGTCGGGCCTCGAGCGCGGCGAGGGTCGTGTGCTGCTCGGTCACCGCCTGCTGATCCCGCTCGAGAGCCTCAAGGCTCGCCTGAATAGAACCGAGCAGTTCGCCACGACTGCGGGCGAGATAAGCCAGCCAGGCCAGGTGGCGCCCGATTTCGGCGGGGTCCCTCTGATTGAAAACTGCCCTGACCCGCTCGCTACCGCCGGTAATGTGGGCGAGGCGCAGTTGGCCCGCCAGAGCGGCGCGCTGCTGCTCAAGGTCGGTGCGCGTTCTATCGAGCTGCTGATTGAGCGTCGCGAGGCGTCGCTCCGCTTCGGCAAGCTGTCGGCGGGTGGCGTTAAGTTCCTGGCGGGATCGGGACGCGGCCGTCTCCGCATCCCGCAGCTGGCGATCAAGCTCGCCACGCCGGGCCAGGTCCTGTTGATTTTGCTTCTCAAGGCCCCGGATGCGGTCGCGAACCCGGGCCAGGTCCTCTTTGGTTTGGACGGCCTTGGTCTGTCCAGCCCGCGTCCGGCCGGCATCCGGCGCGGCCTCGAGCCCGGCTGGCAGGGACAGGAGCAGCGCCAGACCTAGACAGAGCACCGGACGGACCATGGTCTGGGCAGTTTAGGCCATGGTTATAATGCGCCGCCACCCAGATCGGACCCCATGAACAAGCTCCTCGAATTCGCCGCTGCAAATCCCTACCTGGTGACCGGGACGGTGCTGATGCTGATTGCCGTCGCAGCGTTCGAACTTCGCCTGCGCGCGCGCGCGGCCTTCGAAGTGTCTGTTGCCGAGGCGATTCGAATGATCAACAACGGCGCCACCGTCGTGGACCTGCGCGACGCGGCACAGTTCGCCACAGGGCATATCGTGGGCGCGGTGAACATCCCACCCGCCGAGCTCGCCAAGGGTGAGGAGGGCAAGATCAAGAAGAAGCGCGCCGTGGTGGTCGTCTGCGCCAGCGGTAACGAGAGCGTCCAGAGCGCTCGTGTACTGCGGGCTGCCGGCTTCGACGGTGCCTTCAGTCTTGGCGGCGGCCTGGAAGGGTGGCAGCGCGAAAACCAACCGCTGGTCAGCCCCAGGCGCTAGGGCTGGTTATTCCAGAGGCTCCGCGATGCCCGATGGATAACGACCCGGTGGTGGAGATGTACGCGAATGCCTGGTGCCCCTACTGTGCGGCTGCTCGGGCACTGCTGGGTAACAAACCCGTGCGCGTCGCCGAAATCGACATCGAGCAGTTCCCCGAACGACGCGCCGAAATGATCGCCCGCTCCGGCCGGCAGACGGTTCCCCAGATCTTCATTGGCTCGACCCACGTGGGCGGATACGACGACCTGGCCGCAATGGAGCGGGCGGGCAAACTGGACCTGCTGTTGCGGTCCAATTACTGAGCGACGAGAGGTTTTATGGCCGAATTTTCAAGCAACGACCAGGGTGCC
>CAYMKJ010000175.1:0-35627 GCA_964391025.1 uncultured Chromatiaceae bacterium | reverse complement strand
CTTGATGGTCTTGGCAACATCTCTGCTCGGATGGCTACTCGCAAGGCCACTACCGTGGCTGCCGACTCTCATCCCTCCTGCTGCCTTCTGGGTAAGTTACGCAGTGGCGCTGCCGGGCCTCGACTCGGTCACGCCGACCGGTTCAATGGGGCTGGACAACGTTGCAACCGTCTGGCTCTTTGTCGGGAGCATTGGGGGTTGCGGTGTCCTTCTCTCGTATTGGGCCCTTGGTAGTAAGTCGCACAGAGCGACGTATAACAAAGCGTTCAAGGGGCGCCGCGCATAAGCGCGCGCCCTTAACGCAAACGTTGAGCGTCATCGAGCACACTCGTTGCGTGTCGTTAGCGCATTTGCTAACATTAGACCATGACCTTCGAGATTGAATACTTCCACGAACGCGTGCTTACTGAGATTGAGTCATGGCCTGTTGATGTTCTTGCCGACTACGCTCGCCTTGTGGAGCTCTTGATCGAGTACGGCCCAAGCCTTCGCTTACCCCACTCTCGCGCTTTCGGCGATGGGCTGTTACAAAATGGCTGAACTGAAGTACAAACCCGTTCCCCACAATCACAAGGCGTTCCTTGCAAAGGCTCGTGCCCGAAAGGGCTTCAATGCAGCGTACGAAGCGCTTGCGCTGGAATATCAAGTTGCGGGCCAAATGCTCAAGGCTCGCTCTCGTGCGGGGCTCACTCAAGACGCTGTAGCCGAGCGCATGGGTACAACGAAGAGTGCGATCTCGCGCCTCGAGTCGGCCGGCAAACACGCTCCGTCGCTGGCAACACTCAAACGCTATGCAAGTGCAGTCGGCTGCGAGCTTCAAGTCAAGCTGGTGCGGCAGAAGGCGACATGACGCCCAACCCTTCCATCGAATTCACCCGATGTGACCGGTGCGGGACATAGGTGACAGAAAAGTCCAGAGACATGGGTAACAGTCACTGGGGTCTCGAAAGCCTACCGTAAGCGTCCTCGATGCGCAGCGGGTGTTCGACTCTGCTTCGAATCCGGCCAACCTTCCTCAGTGGGCACCTGGCTTCTTCAAATCCACAGCCAATCGCCACGGTCGCCGGGTTGCAGAAACGACCATGGGCGAGGCCACCCGAGGCCCCTCGACCCGGCCCATGGCCCCAGAGTTGACATAAGAATTCGCGACCGCCGTCACAGCGGGGCCCGGCACCGTTGGACAGAATTCCCCCCGCTGGATCTCCGGATGGTGTTGGCAGGGCCGTAAACAGCGGCCCAGGCGTTCTACCCGGGGCACATTCCAAGACTTCCGTGCGGCCGACAAGCCCTCCGGAAGGCGTGGTTCTGACCCAATACAAACTGAAAAGGTGAGGCGTACATGCGTAAGTCTGTTGTTACCACCACTACCATCGCCGCCGGCGCGCTGCTGGCCCTGGCCGGCGCCGCCCAGGCGGCCAGCAAGTCGGACTCCTTCCAGGTCTCTGCGCAGGTCGCCAAGAACTGCGTGATTAGTGCTCCCGACCTGAACCTCGGCACCTTCGATGGCACGAACGATCTCACCTCGAGCTCGGCCATCAGTGTTCGCTGTACGAGCGGCACGACCTATGACGTCGATCTCAGCACCGGCTCCTCGGGCGCTTACGCGAGCCGCACGCTCGTGAACGGCGCCGACACGCTGGCCTACAACCTGTACACGACCAACGGCTACGGCACGATCTGGGGCGACACCACCGCTGGCACGGGGCGGCCTGCCTCTGGAACGGGCGCGGGCATGGGCCTGGCTGCTGCCCAGACGCTGACGGTCTACGGCCGGTTGCTCGCGGTTGACAACTCCGGACCCGTTGCCGATGGCACCTACACCGACACCATTGTCGCGACGATCACCTACTGATTGATGGGTGTGAACGTGCGCAGCCTGATTCTGGGCACCCTGGCGTCGGCGGCGGCCTTCGGGCTGTCGCCGGCGCCGGTCCACGCCGGAACGTTCTCGGTCTCGCCGCTGCGAGTCGAACTCTCGTCGAAGGTCCAGACGGGTGCGCTGACCATCCGCAACCGGGAGGACACGCCCGTCCTGGTCCAGGCCGAGTGTTTCCTGTGGGAGCAGGTCGACGGCCAGGACCGGCTCGTCCCGACCCGCGATGTGCTGGTCAGCCCCGCGGTATTTACCCTGCCGGCTGAAGGCTCGCAGCTGGTGCGCGTGGCGCTCCGGCGGCCGGCTGATGCGCAGCGTGAGCTCGCGTACCGGCTGATCCTCACGGAAGTGCCTCCCGAGGCCAAACCTGGTTTTACGGGCCTGAGCGTGGCGCTCCGGCTCAGCTTGCCGATCTTCGTCGAAGCCCTTGCTCCTGCCGAACCGCGGCTCGAATGGTCGGTAGCGCGTGACGGCGACGGTCGACTTGCGCTGACGGCGCGCAACGCAGGCGCTGCTCATGCGCGAGTACTGAACTTCTCGGTGGCACCGGTCGCGGTAACGGGCGTGGTGCTGGACCAGCCGGTGTCGGCCTACATTCTCCCGGACCAGGCCAGGACGTGGACGCTCGACAACAACCAGAACGACGGCAACTCCGGCACCGATTGGCGTCAACTTCGGGTCAAGGCGGCCACCGAAGCTGGCGACCTCGAGGCGGAGGCCAGTCTAGACCACCGGTGAGCCGTGCGTGTCGCGCTGCTGCTGGCCGCATTGCTCAGCTTCTCCGGCTCGGTGGCAGCCGCGGGCACGCCGACTGATCCCTGGGCAGACTCGATCGCCGAGATCCGGGTGAACGGCCAGGACACGGGGCCGACGCTCGTGGTCCGTCGTGATACGGACGGCGCACTGCTGCTCCGGCAAGCGGACCTCGCCCTGTTGCGCCTCAACGTCCCGTCCTTCAGCCCGCTCCGCCTGGATGGCGAGCCCTGGTACCGGCTCGATGCCGGCATGGGCGCCGAGGTGGTCTTCGACGACACGACGCAGACGGTCAGCCTGACACTGCCGCCATCCGCTTTCACCGGGACCTACGCCGGGGCACGTTCCCAGGGCGTGCCGGACGTGACGCCGTCAAGCTTGGGCGGTTTCCTCAACTACGACGTCTTCGGCGAGCGGATTGGCAGTGAGAACAGTCTCGGCGGGGTCCTGGAGGCCGGCCTGTTCGGGCTGCGCGGCGTGCTGACCAACACGCTGATTGGCCAGCGCGACGAGTTCGACAGTTCTGTCGTGCGCCTCGACACGACCTGGCGGCTGGATTTTCCTGACCGCCTCGAGACGCTGTGGGTCGGTGACGCCATCAGCACCGCGGGCGCCTGGGGCCGCGCGGCGCGCTTCGGCGGCGTCAAGTACGGTACCAACTTCTCGACCCAGCCGACGCTGGTGACCACGCCGCTCCTGAATGCCACGGGCGAGGCGATCCTGCAGTCCACCGTCGACGTGTTCGTCAACGGCCAGAAAGTGGCCAGCGAGGACGTGCCTCCCGGTCCCTTTACCATCGACCGCGTGCCGCCCATCAACGGCGCTGGCCAGATCCAGGTCATCGTGACGGATGCGCTGGGGCGGCAGCAGATCCTCTCGCAGCCCTATTACACCGGGCTTTCCCTGCTCCGGGCGGGACTTAATGAGTACTCCGTGGAGGCTGGCGCCATTCGCGAGGACTACGCGACCCGCAGCAACGACTACGGTGATCTCGCGCTGGCCGGCACCTTCCGGCGCGGCATCACGGACAGCTTCACTGCCGAGGTGCACGCCGAGGGCCAGGCGGGGGGAGCTGCTGCGCTCGGCCTCGACGCCGCCCTCGAGGTCGGTAGTATTGGCATCGCCACGGTGACGGCGGCGGCCGGCGGCGAGGCTGACCTGGGCTGGCTCGCCGGCGTCGGCATCGAGCGCAATGGCCCGCGCTTCAGCATTTTCGCCCGCATGCGCTTCGCATCCGAGGATTTCGCGCAGCTCGGCACGACCGCGCAGCAGGACCGCCCGAAGCAGCTCAGCTTCGGTGGCCTCGGCGTCAGCTTCGGTGACTACGGCAACCTGCAGGTGTCCTACGGCCTGCAGTCCTACTGGACCGGCCCTACCGCGGAAACCGTCGGCCTCAGCCACTCCGTCACGCTCGGCAACCTGGGCTACCTGAGCTTCGTCGCGAGCCATGCCACCGGCAGCGACTACTCCACGAACCTGTTCCTCGGCTGGACGATGCCCCTCGGTGACCGGCGCACGGCCGCACTCGGCCTCGATTACTCCCCGGACGTGACGGACGAGGAGGCGTTCGAGGCGGTTGCTTCCATGCAGGAGAGCCTGCCGGCCGGGGACGGGACGGGCTACTACGTGGCGCTCACGTCGAACGAGGACGCCCAGCTCGAGTACTACTACGCCGGGCGGGCCGGTGTCGCCGGCCTCCAGTACGCGCGCCGGGACGGCGAGGACGGCTGGCGGGCCAACGCGAGCGGGGGCCTGGCGGCAACCAGCGCTGGCATCATGCCCGGCCGGGCGCTGGACGAGAGCTTTGCCGTGGTGGAGCTGGCCGGTTACCGGGACCTGACCGTGTACCTGGAGAACCAGCCGGTTGGCCGCACGGATCGGAAGGGGCGCGTGCTGCTCGATTCGCTGCGACCCTACGAGAGCAACGTCGTCAGTATCGACCCCAGGGAACTGCCGCTGGATGCTTCGCTGGCGATGCCGGAGATGACCGTGACGCCGGCGTACCGCAGCGGGCCGGTGGTGAACTTTCCGGTGGTGCGGGCCAGCGCGGCGACGCTGCGGCTCGTGCAGCCCGATGGCACGCCCGTGCCGGCCGGCGCCCGCGTGACCACGCCCAGCGAGCGCGCGCCCGTTGCCCTGAACGGCCTTGTCTATCTGACTTCGGCCGCGGGCCGCCAGGACGCCGTGGCAGAATGGCCGGGCAAGCGCTGTGCCTTCAGTTTCGAGCGTCCGGAAAATGGCGACCCGGTGCCGGATCTCGGTACGCTCGTGTGCGAGGTGCGGCGGGCAGACAAAGGCGCCACACTGGTGACGCGTTAGGAACCGGTGCTGATGGCCAGAACCAGACACGCAGATCGCCCGGTGCGCTGGCGGCGTTGCGCCCGGGACGCGGGCGTGGCGCTGTTGCTGCTGCTGCTCGCCGGGCTGGAGGCGCGGGCCGCGGTGGACTGCTCCCTGGCCGCGACGGGCGTTGCGTTCGGCGTCTACGACCCGCTGGCTACCGCTCCCGACGATTCCTCGGGCAGCGTCACGGTGACCTGCACCCACCTGTCGGGCGGCACGAGCCAGATCAGCTACACCATAGGTCTCTCCACGGGGAGCAGCGGTACCTACCTGCAGCGTCGGCTGCGCGACGGCCCGGCGCTGTTGAACTACAACCTGTTCACTAACCTCGGCCGCACCCTCATCTGGGGCAACGGGGGGCCAGGGACGACGGTGGCTGCGGGGTCGTTCAAGGTGGGACCCGGGAGCGGCAATAACCGCCGCGAGGCCCAGCACCCGGTCTACGGTCGCAGCCCGGCGCTGCAGGACACGCCGTCCGGCAACTATGCCGACGCGATCGTCGTTACGCTGGAATTCTGAAGAGTGGTCCGGCCGAATGCCGCCGGGTGTTCATGCTCGCGTACCGGACGCTGGCCGGTCGGCACTCCTGCAGCCGCTCCTACCGGTCAGGTTTCAGCGCGGCGAATTGTGCGCGCCAGTCTGTGACCGGCGGACCGGGGCGCGCACCGACCTCGAAGGTCCGGTTGCGGGCCTCAGGGTAATTCAGTGCCTGGACGCAGATCCGGGCGACGTCGGCCCGGGTGATCGTGGTCTGAGCACTTACGGTGTCGCCCTGCTCGAAGACGATATCCTGGTCGCCACCAGCGGCGTTCCCGAGTCCCCCCGGGCGCACTATCGTGTACGGGACACCACTGGCCCGCAGGGCGTCCTCGCCCTTGAGTTTCCAGATGAGTACGTTGCCAAACATCTTGTTCAGCGGGTTGTCCGGCTGGGTGACCGAGCGGGAGGAAACCAGCACGAATTGCTGCGCCCGGCTGGCGGCTGCGGCGTCCACCAGGTTCTTCACGCCCTGGTAGTCGATGGCTTCCGGCCGGTCCGGGCCCTTGGCGCCCCGCGCGCCCACCGCAGAGATCACAGCGTCAGTGCCAGCGAAGGCGGCAGCCAGTGTGGCGGGGTCCTTGATGTCGCCCTGCACGAGCTCGACCTTGTCGCCGAGCAGCTGGCGACCTTTGGCCGTGTCCCGGACCAGCCCCCGCACCTCATAGCCGCTGGCCAGCAACTCGCTGACGATCAGCCTTCCCGTCTGGCCGGTGGCTCCGGCCACCAGGACTTTCTTCGGTGCAGTCCGTGGGCTGGCGGTGCAGCTGGCGAGAGTCATACTCGCCGCCATGCCGGCGGCGACCAGAAGTGCTCTGCGGCGGGTGAGGGTGCGGCGGATACGCATGGCTGTCGTCTCCAGTGGATTGATTGTCAGGCAATCGCTGACGGGGCGCGAAACGCGGCGATGGCCACCAGGAGCCAGGCCAGCATGAACGAGCCTCCGCCCATGGGCGCGAGCTGGCCCACCTGGGCCGGGACGAGGCTCACGGAGGTCAAATAAATGTTGCCCGAGAACAGCAGCAGACCGAGAGTCATGAAGCCGCCGGCCCAGGCCACCAGGCGCGAGTTGCCGAGCCGGGGCGCCAGCAGGGCGAGCAGGATCAAACCCAGCGAGTGATAGAACTGCAGTTCCGTGGCCCAGTGCCAGGCAGCTTGCTGTGCCGGCGTGAGCACCTTACTCAGGGCGTGGAAGCCAATCGCGCTCAGCTGGGTGGCCGTGAGCAGGGACGCGCTGCCGATGATGAGCAGTACGCGGGATACCGGGGGCAGCGATACTGATGATATGGCGGGCGACATGACAGGATCCTTGGGGCGGGGTTCCCGGTATTAAAACATGGTGCCCCGTCTCTCCAAATCCAGGCTCATGGCCGCGCTCCAGTGCGAGCGCCGGCTGTGGCTGGAAATCCACCGGCCGGGGCTCGCCCAGGTGTCGGCAGCCACCCGGGCTGCCTTCGCCACAGGCCATGAGGTGGGTGATTTGGCGCGGACCCTCTACAGCGCAACGCATGGGGAAGGGCCTCTGCTCGAGTACGACGGCGGTCTCACGGCGGCACTCAGCCTCACGGAACGCCTGCTGGCTGATCCAGCGGATACCCGGCCGCTCTACGAGGCCACCTTCCAGCACCAGGGCATCCTGGTGCGTCTCGACGTGCTCCTGCGGGATCCAGCGGGCATGCATCTCATCGAGGTGAAGTCCGCCACCAGTCTGAAGCCGGAGCATGTGACCGACTGCGCGATCCAGGCCTGGGTGGCCCGCGGCGCCGGGCTGGACTTCCGGCGAATATCGCTGGCCCACATCGATAACCGCTTCGTGTACGCCGGTGACGGTGACTATCGCGGCCTGCTGGTGGAGCACGACATCACCAGGGATGTTCTGGCTCGGCAGGCCATGGTTCCGCAGTGGCTGGCGGCCGCCCAGGCCGCGGTGGCCGGCAACAAGGAACCCCACGTTGCGCCCGGCAAGCGTTGCGTGACGCCCTACGAGTGCGCGTTCATGCAGCACTGCTGGCCGGGCGGGACGGCCTATCCGGTCCAGTCGCTGGGTGGTGATCGGGAGCTGCTCGGCAGTTTTGTCGCGGCCGGCATTCGCGACCTGCGGGACGTGCCGACGGGGCGCCTGACCCGCGCCGATCACCTGCGCATCCAGGCCGTGACCCGTGCGGGCTTACCGCAGCTCGACCCAGAGGTCGGTGAATTCGTGCGGGGCCTCGGTTTTCCCCGCTACTTCCTCGACTTTGAAACCATCGGTCCGGCCGTGCCGCTCTTCGCCGGGACGCGGCCCTACGAGGCACTGCCATTCCAGTTCTCCTGCCACGCATTGGATGCCGATGGCCAGATTGAACACAGGAGTCATCTGGACCTGAATGGGACCGACCCACGCCGTGGCTGTGCGGAAGCGCTGTTGGTGGCGCTGGATGACGACGGGCCGGTGCTCGTTTACACGGGCTATGAGCAACGGGTCATCGCTGGCCTCGCGCTCCGGTTCCCTGATCTGGCGCCCAGGCTGCAGTTGGTGAGCCGCCGGTTAGTGGACCTGCATCCCGTCATCCGCCGGCACTTCTATCACCCCGACATGCAGGGCTCCTGGTCGCTGAAGAAGATTCTCCCCCTGGTGGCGCCGGACCTGAGCTACGGCGCGGGCGAGATTCAGGATGGCAACGCAGCGAGCACGGCCTGGTTCGAAGCCCAGCTGCCGGAGACCTCGGCGGAACGACGAGCGGTGCTGGCCTCTGAACTGACGCGCTATTGCGCGCTCGACACAGAGGGCCTGCTCCGGCTCAGCCGCTATTTTTCCTCCCAAGGTACCGGACCTTAGTTATTTGGTTTGTTTAGTTGTTGCGTCCGCAACAACTAAACAAACCAAATAACTAAGGTCCGGTACCTTTCGCCCGCAGGTATCATCTACCTGATGCAATACCGTCAACTCGGCAACACGGTTGAAACCGTCTCCGCTCTCGGCCTCGGGTGCATGGGCATGGTGGGCTGGTACGGCGAACGGGATGACCCGGAGGCTGCCGCCACGCTGCACAGGGCGCTGGATCTCGGCATCAATCACCTGGACACGGCGGCGGTCTACCAGGACGGGGCCAACGAACGTTTTGTCGGCCAGTGCATCCGGGACCGGCGACGCGAGGTGTTCCTGGCCACGAAGTGCGGACTGTCGCGGACGCAGAGCGGGACTATCGGGGCGGACAACCACCCCAGGACCATTCGCGCCTCCTGCGATGCCAGCCTTCAGCGCCTCGGCGTGGACCACATCGATCTCTTCTATCTCCATCGGATTGATCTTAAGGTGCCGATTGCCGAGTCCATGGGCGCCATGGGCGATCTCGTGACGGCCGGGAAGATCCGTTACGTGGGCCTGTCCGAAGCCTCACCGGGCACCCTGCGTCGCGCGCATGCCTTGCACCCTGTAGCGGCCCTGCAGAGCGAGTTATCGCCCTGGACGCGCAGTGCGTGCCGGCCGTCCCTCGATGTGTGCCGGGAGCTCGGCATCGGTTTCGTGGCCTACAGCCCGCTGGGCCGTGGGTTTCTGACGGGGACCATCGGGAGTGCGGCCGACTTGCCGGAGGGGGACACGCGGCGAATATTTCCCCGTTTCCAGGGCGAGAACCTGGACCGGAACCTGGTGGTTGCCCAGCGGCTCCAGGCCCTGGCACGGGCCGTCGGGTGCACACCAGCCCAACTGTCACTCGCGTGGGTGCTCGCGCAGTGGGAGGGAGTCCTGCCCATACCGGGGACCAAGAAGCGCCGCTTCCTGGAAGACAACGCCGGTGCCCTGGACGTCCGGTTATCGCCGGACCAGCTGGCGGCCATTGAACGCGAGGTCCCCGAAGAACTGGTGCAGGGAGAGCGGTATCCGGACGGCATGCTCGGGACCCTCAATGTCTAGCTGGGTTCTGCACCGGCGCCTCCTGCTCACGGCGTTGCTGGCAAGTACGCTATTGCCCGGTGGCTGCGCATTGACCAAGCGGAATCTCGAGCCGCCGAAGGTGACGCTCAAGGGCGTGACGCCCGAGTCCATGGACCAGGACGGTCAGGTGTTCCGCGCCCGGCTGCTGCTGGAGAACCCGAACACGGAGGATCTCAAGGTCGTTGGCGGGCGGGTCACGCTGGAGCTGGCCGGGGTGTCCGCAGCGTCTGCCAGGCCGATGGAGAACTTCGTGCTGCCGGGCCTGGACTCGAAGGAGGTGGATATGCGGGTGAAGATGGACCTGCTGGCCGCGCTGCCCAGCGCCCTGCGTCTCTTGACGTCCGGCCGGACTGAACTGGATTACACGTTAAAGGGCTACGTGGATCTGGACGTGAAGGCCCTGGGGCGCCTGCCGTTCAAGTCGACCGGCAAGGTGACGCTCGACAACCTGTTGCGGCAGCTGCCTGGATTGGTGCGGCCAGCGCCGGCTAGCCCGCCAGATGGCCCGCAAGACGGCGCGTCCGAAAACTGATGGGGGAGACACCGATGACGACACTGAGGGAGAAAGTTGCCGGCGAGCGGCGTCGGCTGAAGTCCGTCCGGGAGACGCTAACCGCCGCAGTGGCCCGGAAATCCGGGGGCGACAGCGCGTTTGTCCCGTTTTACCTGGCAATCGCTGACTACATTGAAACCTCCATGGGCAGGCTGCACGTCCAGGACGTGAAAATGGGCAATATGATTCGTGACAAGCTCGGCGAGCCCGATGTCCAGTCCGAGCAGGCGCTGCGGGAGCTTGATGAGCGACTGGCAGGCAACCAGGAACACCTGAAGGCCTTGTCGGCTGCAAAAGAGGGTCTGGCAGCGAAGGCAGACGCGGCCTCTCTGGAGCGCTTTGAGACCGTGGGTGCGGCCTACACCCACTACATTGTCACCAACATGGGTCATCACGGTGGCACCACCGACCTCGCCGCCCGGCTGTTTAACCAAAACGACTGGGAGCACATGGCGGGAGTCACAGACGAGGAAACCCGCGCCGAGCAGCGGCAGTACGCACGGGTCTTCGACGCGCTGCCGGCTGCACTCAATGACCTCCGGCCCGCCACCTGAGGCGATGGTCATGGGACCGTTGCCGCGTGTCGTGTTGGGCTGGTGGGGAATGCTGCTCGTGGCGTCCGGACTGCTGAACAGCGGTCCATCCCGGGCGGAAACCCGCTTTTCCGACTCTGTCGTGATGACACAGGCGCTCGACGATGATCTTTACGCGGCGGGCGGCGAGGTGCGCATCGAAGGCGCCATCGCTGGCGCTGCGGTCCTCGCCGGCGGCAGTGCGGAGATTTCGGGTGATGTCGCAGGCGACGTGATTCTGGCCGGTGGCCGGATCAACCTGGCCGGTGGGGTGGGCGACGATCTGCGTGTTGCGGGCGGCAGTGTGCAGATTACGGGCTTCGTTACGGACCAGGCCACCATCGCCGGGGGCACCGTCACCATCGGCCCTGACAGCGCGATCGGCGGGCGGACCTGGATAGCGGCCAGCGACGTCGCAATGGCGGGCCAGATCGGTGACGATCTGAGAGTGGTCGCGGGCACGGCTGTCATTTCCGGGCGCGTCGCGGGCAATGTCGACATTGCGGCCCGGGAGATCCGCGTGGCACCGGGTGCCATCATTGGGGGCGATCTCGTGTGGCGGAGCAACCAGCCGCCGGTGATCGCCGAGGATGCGCAGGTTCTGGGAGAGGTGCGCGCGGCCGGTAACGGTGAGGCACAGTCCCTCGCTGATCAGCCATCAGACCGCTTCGACGGTGGCTGGGCCTTCGGTGTTGGAGTAGCCGCTGCGGCTCTCATCCTGCTCTGGTTTGCGCCGCAGCTGGTGGCCCGCTCCGCCGCTATTTTCCAGGCTGCACCCGGGCGCACCCTGGTGCTCGGCGCGGCATCCCTCGTGCTGATCCCGATCATGGCTTTCGTGTTGATCGTGACGGTGCTCGGCTGGCTGCTCGGCCTGGTCGTGCTTGCCGGCTACGTGTTTGGCCTGATGCTGTCCGGTCTCCTCGGCCTGCTGATCATCGTGCAGTCCCTGCGGGGCCGCTTCGGGGCGGCGGTGGCACCCGTGACCGGCGCCACTGGTTCGGGTGGTTGGCGCCACCTCGTCCTGCTCCTGCTGGTTCTGGCCGCGCTGGTCCTGGCGCAACAGGTGCCGGTGCTTGGAGGCCTGTTGAGTCTGTTGCTGGTTCTGGCCGGTTTTGGTGCGCTGACGGCGCTCGTGACGGGTCGGGCGACAGGCCAGACGACAGCCCAGACGACAGGCATTCCTGGATAGTCAGTAGCTAGCCCGCCTGGAGCACCCGATCGCCCACGAAGGGATTGGTGGCCCGTTCCTGCCCGAAGGTGGAGGTGGGTCCGTGGCCCGGGACGAAGGTGACATCGTTCCCCAGTGGCCAGAGGTTGCTCGTGATCGAGCGGACGAGGGTGGCATGATCGCCGCGCGGGAAATCTGTGCGTCCGATGGACCCGGCGAACAGCACGTCGCCGACGAACGCCAGGCGATCCAGCCGTGAATGGAACACCACATGTCCAGGCGTATGTCCCGGACAGTGGTACACGTCCAGGGTCTCCGGGCCCACCTGCACGGTGTCGCCCTGGCAGAGCCAGCGGGTGGGCGTGAATTTCGCCACGGGCTGGAAGCCGAACATCCGCGCCTGTTCCGGCAGCAGGTCAATCCAGAACTGGTCGTCGGGATGGGGGCCTTCGATCGGTAGCCCCAGCCGCTCGGCCAGTGCCTGTGTGGCCCCGGCGTGATCGATGTGCGCGTGGGTCAGAAGAATTTTTGTGAGGCGCACGCCCTCGTCGGCGACGACCGCCAGAATGTGCTCGAGGTCGCCGCCCGGGTCGATCACGGCACCCTCATGGGTTTCCGCCGACCAGATGACGGAGCAGTTCTGCTGGAAAGCGGTGACGGGGACGACGGTCGCGCGGAGAGTCATGGGGCGATGATGCTGGGGTACACTGCGGCAGGTCAACGAGCGAACCCGCGTCTCACTCCTGTCTCAAGCGGTTGCCAGCCGGTCGCCGCCAACCTGGGGAGTCACCATGCAACTCGGAATGATCGGTCTCGGCCGGATGGGCGCCAACATGGTGCGCCGGCTCATGCAGCACGGCCACGAGTGCGTGGTATTCGATACCAACACCGCCGCAGTTGCCGAAATGAACGCTGCCGGCGCGCATGGCTCGTCGTCCATCGACGAATTCCTCACGCGGCTGAAGCCGCCGCGCGCCGTCTGGATCATGTTGCCCGTGCCGGTGGTGGAGGGGGTCGTGAAAACTGTCGCCGCGCGCCTGCAGAAGGGCGACATCCTGATCGATGGCGGCAATTCACCGTTTGAAGATGCCATCCGCCGCGCCAGCGAACTCAAGCCGCAGGGCATCCACTACGTTGACGTGGGGACGAGTGGTGGCGTCTGGGGCCTGGAACGCGGGTACTGCCTCATGATCGGTGGGTCCCCCGAGGCCGTGGCGCACCTTACGCCGATCTTCCGGGATCTGGCGCCGGGCAAGGGCGACATCGAATCCGTTGTCGGGCGCGATCCCGGCGATCCTGCGTCAAAGGGCTACCTGCACTGCGGCCCGCCCGGTGCGGGCCACTTCGTGAAGATGGTGCATAACGGCATCGAGTACGGAATGATGGCGGCCTACGCGGAGGGCTTTAACCTGCTGCGCCACGCTGGCGCTGGCCTGAAGGAGGGGCCCGGTGCTCCCGACTTGCCGGAGCGCTACCAGTACGACTTCGATCTGGGCGCCATTGCCGAACTCTGGCGACGGGGCAGCGTCGTGACGTCCTGGCTGCTCGACCTGACCGCGGCCTCACTCGCCGATGACCCGCAGCTGAAGGGCTTCCAGGGTCGGGTGTCGGATTCCGGCGAGGGCCGCTGGACGCTGAAGGCAGCCATCGATACGGCGGTGCCGGTGCCCGTGCTCTCGGCCGCCCTCTACTCCCGGTTCGAGTCGCGGGGCGAAGCGGAGTTTGCCAGCCGGCTGTTGTCGGCCATGCGCTTCCAGTTTGGTGGTCACCGGGAAACGGGCCAGTCATGACCGAACGATCCGACGCCCTGGTCCTCCTCGGGGCGACCGGCGATCTGGCCCACCGCAAGATCTATCCCGCGCTGAAGGCCATGGTGAAGCGCGGCACTCTGGACGTGCCCGTGATCGGCGTGGCCCGCTCCGGGTGGAAGCTGGAGCAGTTCCAGGAGCGCGTACGGGACAGCCTCGACAAGCGCACCAAGGACGCCACGTCGCCGCCGGCCGAAAAGCTGATCTCCCAGCTGTGCTACGTGGATGGCGACTATCAGGCCCCGGAGACCTTTGCCCGGCTCAAGGAGGCGCTCAAAGACGCCAGGTCACCGCTGATCTATCTCGCGATTCCCCCGAGCCTTTTCGGTCCGGTGGTGAAGCTGCTCGGTGAATCCGGCTGCGCCGACCATGCACGCGTCGTGGTCGAGAAGCCGTTTGGCCGTGACCTGGCCTCGGCCAGGGATCTGAACCATACCCTGCACCAGGTTTTTCCGGAGACTGCGATCTTCCGCATCGATCACTTCCTCGGCAAGGAACCCGTCCAGAACCTGCTGTACTTCCGCTTTGCCAATTCCTTCCTCGAGCCCATCTGGAACCGCAACTACGTGGAGAGTGTCCAGATCACCATGGCGGAGACGATTGGCGTCGAAGGCCGGGGCAAGTTCTACGAGGAGGTCGGCGCGATTCGTGACGTGGTGCAGAACCACCTGCTTGAGGTGGTCGCGAGCCTGGCCATGGATCCGCCGGTAGGGTACTGGGGCGAAGCCCAGCGCGATGAGCGCATCAAGGTGTTGCGCGCTATCAGCCCGTTCACCACCCAGAGCATGGTCCGCGGGCAATACAAGGGCTACCGGGGCGACGTGGGCGTCGCGCCGGACTCGGACGTCGAGACCTACGCCGCCATGGAGCTGCACCTGAATTCCTGGCGCTGGCAGGGCGTGCCGTTCTTCATCCGTGCGGGAAAGTCGCTGCCGGTCACGGCGACGGAGGTCATGGTGATCCTGAAAGCCCCGCCGCAACAGGTTTTCGATGAACCAGTACCGCCCCAGTCGAATTATTTCCGCTTCCGCCTCGGGCCGAACCAGGTGGCGATCGCGGCCGGCGCCCGCACCAAGTCGCCCGGCGAGCGTATGGCGGGCGAGGAGGTGGAGTTGTATGTCTGCAACGCCACGAGCGAGGCCAAGGAAGCTTACGAGCGCCTGATCGGCGACGCGATGGGAGGCGACGCGACGCTGTTCGCGCGGGAAGACAGCGTGGAAGCGGCCTGGGCAATCTGCGATCCGATCATCAACAAGGGTGGTCCGGCCTATCGCTACGAGCCGGGCAGCTGGGGGCCCCGCGAGGCAGACCGAATGGTGGCGGCCTTCGGCGGCTGGTATAACCCGACCCAGAACGGGATCGGGCGCAGCACCTAATTCAGGTCGGACGAAGCAGGATGCGGCTGGAAGTTGCCAAGACGGCCGCCGGTGCGGCCGAATTCGCGGCGCGACTGATTGCCACAGTGCTCGGCGTCGCGATAGGTCGGAGGACGCGCGCCTCGCTGGCGCTCAGCGGGGGCACGTCGCCCCTGCCGATGCTGCGGGCACTGGCCCGGGAGCCCCTCGACTGGTCGGCAGTCCACGTGTACCAGGTTGACGAGCGCGTGGTGGCCCGTGGGGACTCGGCGCGGAATCTCGGTGCCCTGCACGAGATCCTGGTGTGGCGTGGTCCTCTGCCGCGACGGAATCTGCATCCGATGTGGGTGGATCGTGCAAACCTCTCCGGTGCGACCCACTCCTATGCCGAGGAACTGGCCCAGGTGGCCGGCGATCCCCCCATCCTGGACCTCGTGCATCTTGGCCTCGGCAGTGACGGCCACACCGCCTCGCTGTTTCCCGGTGATCCGGCGCTTGAGGTCAGGGACCGCAGCGTCGCGCTGACCACCGAGCACAATGGCCACCGGCGGATGACGCTGACTTTCCCTTTGCTCAACCGTGCCCGGTGTGTGGTCTGGCTCGTGACAGGCGAGGACAAGGCCGGGGTAGTGGCCGATCTCTACGCTGGTGGCGCGCCGTTTCCCGCAGGCCGGGTGGCCCGGCATCGCGCGGTGCTGATCGCGGACGAGGCAGCGGCCAGGGAAGCGTCAGTACCGAAGCGGCGGCGACCGCGTCCGCGCTCAGTCGTCGTCCCGCTCCGTCAGCCCGACAAGTAATACTAAGGTCCGGTACCTTTTCGAAGATCCAGCGCGCGCAACCGGCCGTCGCCAGTCGCCTGGTACCAGGCGGTGTGATCGCCCGCAATCGTTTGCCAGGCCTTCTCGGGATCCGGCGCCACCACGTCGAAGGTGTCGAAGCCGCAGCGCTGCATGAAGTGCAGCTGCTCCTGCAGCACGTCCCCCACGGCACGCACCTCGCCCGAAAACTTGAATCGTTCGCGCAGCATGCGGGCGTGAGTGTAGGCCCGGCCGTCGCGATATTTCGGGAATTCCAGGGCGACGACGCTGAAGTGCTTGAGATCTGCCGCAACAAGTCGCGGCGGCTGATCGCTCTTCAGGCGCAGGCCGAGCGGCTGACCCGCGGCAAGCAACGCGTTCCGGTGCAACTGCCACTGCTCAAGACTGACGATCAGGCGAACACCGACCGGCAGGCTCTCGAGGGCGGACGCGTCGGTGAACGAATCGGGCACGAGCCGGCCCTCACGAATCAGGCCCATCAGGCCACCGCCTGTCGGCGCTGCGGGCTGTTGCCGTAGACCGCTTCCTTGAAGGGCTCGATGCCGACTCGCCGGTAAGTATCCAGAAAACGCTCGTTCGCCTTCCGCAGAGACTTGTACGCGCTGACGATGGCCTCGATTGCCACAGGTACTTCGGCGGCCGGGATGCTGCGGCCGAGGCGATCACCCAGTGAGGCGTCCTCCGCGGAGGAACCGCCCAGCGTCAACTGGAAGAACTCCTCGCCGTTCTTCTCGACACCGAGAATGCCGATGTGCCCCACGTGATGGTGGCCGCAGGCGTTCATGCAACCGGAGATGTTGATGGTGAGCTCGCCGATATCCTGCAACACCGCCAGGTCGCTGAAGTGCCGGCCGATGTCCTGCGCGACCGGAATCGCCCGGGTGTTGGCGAGCGCGCAGAAATCGAGTCCCGGACAGGCAATGATGTCGGTGAGCTTGCCGATATTGGGTGTGGCGAGGGACAGAGTCTGCAGTTCCAGCCAGAGCGCGCGCAGGTCGGTCTGCCGGACATCGGGAAAGACCAGGTTTTGCCGATGCGACACCCGCAACTCGCCGAGGCTGAAGCGGTCCGCCAGTTCGGCCACCTGGTCCATCTGGTCGGCAGTCAGGTCACCCGGGGCAATGCCTGGTGCCTTCAGGGACAGATTGACGATGGCGTAGCCCGGCGCGCGGTGCTCCACCACATTGGCCCGATTCCAGGCGTCGAAAGCCGGGTCGGCCCTGCACTGGCCGGCAATTGCCACCGAAGCGTCCTGCAGCTTCTCCCACGCCGGGTCGGCAAAGTAGGCAGTAATCCGCTCAATCTCAGCGCGGGGGACAGCGAGCTGCGGGCTGAACCGGATCTCCGCCCACTCCTCATCCACCAGCCGGCGGAACTCGTCGGGACCGAGCGCATTCACCTGCACCTTGATGCGGGCCTTCTGCGGATTGTCCCGGCGGCCGCCCAGGTTGTAGATGCGGAGGATCGCCTCGAGGTACGACAGCAGGTCCTCCTTCGCCAGCCACTCGCGGATCGTGTGGCCGACATAGGGCAGTCGTCCCTGCCCGCCACCCACGATCACCTCGAAGCCGATGACACCGTCCGCATTGCGACGCAGGTACAGACCCACATCGTGCAGCTTCACCGCCGCCCGGTCGCTGGGGTCGCCCGACACGGCGATCTTGAACTTCCGGGGGAGGTAGGAAAATTCGGGGTGCAGGATGGACCATTGGCGGATCAGCTCGCACCAGGGCCGCGGATCCTCGATCTCGTCCCGGGCGCGGCCCGCGAATTGGTCCGCCGTGATGTTGCGCACGCAGTTGCCGGAGGACTGCATGGCGTTCATTTCGACGGCAGCCAGTGCCGCGAGCACATCCGGTGTCTCGTCGAGCTTGATCCAGTTGTACTGGATGTTCTGGCGCGTGGTGAAGTGGCCGAAGTTCCGGTCATAGCGCCGCGCGATGAAGGCCAGCTGGTGCAGCTGCCGGGAGGAGAGACAGCCGTAGGGGATATTGACCCGCAGCATGTAGGCATGCAGCTGGAGGTAGAGGCCGTTCATCAGCCGCAGGGGCTTGAACTGGTCCTCGCTCAAGTCGCCGCTGAGGCGACGCTCCACCTGCCGCCGGAACGTGGCGATGCGTTCGGCAACCAGAGTGTGGTCAAATTCGTCGTAGCGATACATCAGTTTTCTAGTCCGCGAGGTCCGTGCGGACGGTCGGTCCGGCCGCCCGGATGGCTTCCCGAAAGGATACCGGCAACCGTTGTCCGGCCTCGTTCCGGATGCCGATCAGGTAGGGCTCGACAACCTCGTTCCGGGACTCGGCCAGTTGGGCCGCGGCGAGCAGGCGCTGCGCTGCATCCGGGTCACTGGCCAGGGCGCCACGGGCGATGTCCTCTACCCAGCCGCCATCGGCGGCCAGGAAAACCACGTGGCCATCAGTCAGCCGGTTGGCCAGAACCATTTGTCCCGTCGTGTCCATGGGCATAGATTTGCAGCAGGGATGGTGCTGAGGCGTTCAGCTTAGCCACGCTCAGGTTGGCGGGATAGTCGGTTTGGTTGCATGCATATGCCGGAGTCATGACGTGGAACAGAAAACCCGCCGCCGTCGCGCCCTGGCCCCGGTGGCCGGGGCACTGCTGTGGGGGGTTTTGACCTTGCCCCCAACGGCCCTCGCCGACGCACGACTCGACCGCCTGTCACCGGAGCACAAGGCCCTGGCGCTGCGCATGGTGGGGTTCATGGACCGGGCGGACCAGAAATACTTCGCTCGGGCCCAGGCGCTGAACGGGAATGAGTCGGCCACCGGCCCCGGCGACACGCTGAGCCTCGAGACGGACGACTCCATTTATGCCGTCCGGGTCACCCGCGGACCGGTCGTCGAGAAGCTGGGCCGCATGGTCTCGGAAGGCAAGAAGACCCAGCCGGGGCGCGTCGAAGGTGTGCTTAAGTGGAGCCGCTTCTATTCCGTCGACGTGCACCCGAAGACTCCACTGGTGGGTATGCTCCATGCCACGCTGGTCCTCCAGTTCTACGAGGACGGCACGGGGTTTGCCGGCGGCTGGCTCGGCGTGATGAACGGCACCCGCGTGGACGAGGACATGCAGTTGCTGACGAACGTTGTGGACACGCACTTTGCCGGTTACGAAAGGAGTCCCGCCCTCTACCGCAATCTCATCGTCAAGGGTACGAAGGACACCGTCACGGCCTTCCGGCGGCAGCCGGACCCCAGCGGCGTTTCGTTCTACGGGCCGCCCTTGTTTCCCGGGGACGTGGTGCGCTCCTACGAGCTGATCGAGGGGCTGTTCGAAAAGTTCACCGATGCCTACCTGGAGCTGATTCCCAAGCGAAGCATCGCAACGGTGACGGCGGAGGATCTGGCCCGCCAGGAGGCCATGCGCAAGCGCTGGCTGGTGGACCAGCTCTACAGCGACCCGTTCGCCAGCAAGCTGGTGCCCTTCGAGGTGTGGTCGCTGGCCAACGTGCCGCCGGAGGTACGCTTCTAGCGCCGCCGGTTATCGTCGCCGGCGCCGGAGCCATTCCGCCACGACGGGGAGGAACGGCAGCAGCGCGCCCAGCAGGACGACGCTCCAGTGCAGGTAGAGCCCGATCAGGACCAGGAAGAGCCCGAGGGCAAGAAGCCAGAACCAGCCACCCATCCCGGCAGCATACGAAAAACAACCCCCGGTCCACGTGGGGCGGGGACCGAGGGTTGCGTCGGATCCCCTACTGGAGGATAGGGGAACGGGTCCGACTGATACTGTTATATGACAAACGGGTGAGAAAACAATCCTCCAACCGGAGGATATTATTAAGGTACCTGCCTTAAATTCCTAGTCCCGGACCTCATCCACGGTGGCCTGACCCGAGAGCCGGCGCCGCATATGGGCCCAGGACATGCCCACCGTCAGGATGACCGCCACGCCGATCAGGATGATCCAGGTGAGCGTGGCGCTGGAACTGGAATTCACGACATCATAGAAGAACAGCATCCAGACCAGCACCGCAAACAGACTGCCGACCAGCAGGATGCCGAACAGGCCCAGCGCCTGCCGGGTGGCCTGCACGAACAGCACCCAGCCGATGAGCAGTGCGATCCCGGCCAGCACGTGCAGCGGGCCCAGATGGCTGCCGAGGAATGCATCGCCGGCCCAGTGAAAGTAGGAAAAGCCGCTGGGATTGAAGGTCAGCAGCACTACAGTAAGGGCAAACAACAGGCGCAGGAAGAAACTGCCAAGCGTGAAACCCGGTTCTCCCGCTGGACTTGCGCTGATCTGGTCTCCGGCCATGGCGTCGTCTCCCGAGCTAAACTGAGCCCCATTCTAAACCTTGCAAACGTTGTGGCGATGCCGGAAACCAGTGCGGAATTGGGGACGCTGAAGGCACCGCTGATGCCGAACTGGTTCCGTCGCTGCCTGTATGCTCTGGCAGCCCTGGCCGTGCTCGCCACCGGCCTGCAAATCTATAGTGTCGTGCCGGCGGGATTCGACGTCCAGCCGCTCGCCCTGCAGCCCGACACCCGTCGGCTGGTCCTGCTGTTTCACGGGAGCGGTGGCAGGGATGAGCCCACGATGATTGCCCTCGAGGACCATTTGCGCGGCTTGCCGGCCGCGGGCGCCGGCCCGGTGATCCTGCGCTACGTCTGGTCGCCATTTTCCGACGCGCGCCTGCGGGCCTACGCTAACGGGACAAGGGTGGGAGAACGCCTCGGCGAGGAACTGGCCGCCTTGCCGCACCTCGAGTCCATTCATCTCATTGCCCATAGCGCCGGTGCCTACCTGCTCGAGCCATTGTGCGCGGCCTATCGGGCCGGGACCGATGGCCGGCCGGGCCGGCGGACGCGCATCGAGATGACTTACCTGGACCCGATCGGTTTTCGCGGGCCCTTCGACCCCGGCTGGGGATCCCGCCAATTCGGGCGCTGTGCCGATGACGCGGAGGCCTTCATCAACACGGACGATCCCACTCCGGCGACAGCGGCCCTGTTGCGGCATGCGCGCACCATGGATGTGACTAATGCCCCGGGGCGGAAAACCTTCAGCGGCGGCGGGCACCGCTGGCCGGTGCAGTACTTCATCAATCGCCTGACTGACCGGGTATAGATTATGGCGGACGAACTCCAGTGCTGGCGCTGCGGAGCCTCCCTCGCTTCGCTCCGTTTGCCCCTCGGGCGCTCCGAGGAGTGCAGTGCCTGCCGCAGTCAGCTTCACGTCTGCCGCCTGTGCCGGTCCTTCGACCGGGCGCGACCGAAGCAGTGCCGGGAAGAGGACGCGGAGGAGGTTCGCGACAAGGAGCGCGCCAATTTCTGCGACTGGTTCAAGCCCCGGCCGGGGGCCTTCGATGCCGCAGGTGCTGCCGCCGAGTCGGCAGCCAAATCGGCCGTGGATGCACTCTTCGGCCCGAAGAAGTCGTAGGAATATCGGGGTCGAATATCGGGGTCAGACTGAGATTATTGCCGTGGGGTCGTGACCCCGACGGCAATAATCACAGTCTGACCCCGATATTCCGATCCCAATTTATCAATTCAACCGGGCACCGATCACCGTCACCCTATGCATCTCCCGCGGCTCGTCGTAGTCGCCCACGGCGTAATGCGCCGTGCACCGGTTGTCCCAGATCGCGATTGAGTTCTTCTCCCAGTAGAAACGGCAGTGCAGTTCCTTCCAGTCGATGTGCTGGTAGAGCATCTGCAACAGGGCGTTGCTCTCCCGTTCGCGCAGCCCTTCGATGTGGGTTGTGGTCAATTCGCTGATATAGAGCAGCTTGCGGCCCGTCTCCGGATGCATGGCCACCAGCGGGTGGAGCACGGGCGGCGCCTTCTTGTGGGTCTGTGCATAGCGTTCCGGCCCACCGTCCGTCTGCAGTTCCTGCCGGCGGTAGGTTTTCGTCACGTCGTGCCAGGCCGACAGGTCACTGATGATCGCTTGCATCTTTGGCGACAGCGTGTCGTAGGCCCGGTACAGGTTCACCCACATCGTGTCGCCGCCCCGGGAGGGCGGACGGATGGAACGCAGGATGCCAAGCAGCGGCGGGTCGTTGGTGTAGCTCAGGTCCGGGTGCCAGGCGTTGGCGAGGCGCAGGTTTTCCTCCGCGCCACTCTTCGCCTTCAGGACGATGATCTCCTTGTGCCCCGGCAGGCTTGGAATGAAGGGGTGCACGTGGAGTTCGCCGAACCGGTGGCCGAACGCGATCTGCTGTTCGGGGGTGATGTCCTGATCGCGAAAGAAGACCAGCAGGTTGTCCAGCAGGGCCCGCTTGATCTCCTGGTAGGTATCGTCGTCCAGGGGCTCCCGGAGATCAACGCCAGTGATGACGGTGCCGAGCGAGCCGGAAATCGGTTGCAGGCGGATGCGCTGGTAGGTCATGGGTGGTGCCCCGGTAGTGGTTCGCGCCTGAAGGCGCTCCTACTTCATGTGTAACTCGATGATGTCCTTGTCGGCCAGCGCGTGCTCGGGCCCGACCTGCTGACCAGCATAGGCCTCGGTACCCCAGATCTTGCCGTACCGGAGGCCGGTGGCGATGTCCTTGTGCACCTGATGTGCCACGTCGAGAACTGTCTGGCCGCGCCGCAGGGTAAAAGGGCGGCTGGTGTCCGCCGGCTTGCCCGGTTGCTTGGTATAAACGCGGACGATCTGCAGCGCCTTGAAGAGCAGCGGACCGATGGCATCGCAGCCAGCGCCCGTGAGCGCCGACACGTACGCGGTCGGGAAGTCGAGCTCCAGGAGTTCGGTGAGCACCTGCAGCTCCGCTGCTGGATCTTCGACGAGGTCGCTCTTGTTGCCCACCAGGATGGCGGGAAGCGAGATGCGGAACGGATCGTCGATGATTTCCTCGCCATCTGCATCGAAGGTCGGCTCGGACTTAGGTCTCGGACCCCGCAACCCCGGCCAGTAGCCGTGCAGGTCGATCTTGCGCTCCGTGAGCTGCTGCAGGACTGCCTGGATGTGTTCGGCACAGCCCGGATCGTTGAGGTCCACCACCACCAGTACCCCGTCCGCGGGTTGCAGCGAATTCACGATCCAGCCTTCGATGTAGTCGCTGGAAATGGGGGGCATATCGACGAGCTGAAAGTAGATGTCCTCGTAGGGAAGCATGCCCGGCTGCGGCAATTTTGTTGTGAACGGGTAGGGGCCGATATCGGCTTTCGAGCCCGTCAGCTGGGAGTGCAGTTGGGACTTACCGGCATTGGGCGCGCCGAGCAGGGCGATCTGGGCCGCGCCTTCGCGCCGGATCGTGTGGACCGGCCCCTTCTTCTTGCCGCTCTGTTTCGCCGCACCGACCTCTTCCGTGATCTCCTTGATCCAGCGCTTGATGTCGCCCTGGAGGTGATCGGTGCCTTTGTGCTTCGGAATGGTCCGCAGCATCTCCTTGAGATGCTCGAGCTTCTCCCCCGGCTCGCGGGCGTTGCGGTAGGCCTCTTCGGCCTTGCGGTAGACAGGGGTGAGGTTGGCGGGCATTAGCCCGTTATTGTAGCCGCTCCTTCTGCAGGTGCCCGTATGGTCATCGTGATCCAGCCGTCGGCCTGCCAGGGGGAAATATCCAGCTCCATCCCCATGACCTCGGCCTGCTTCTGCATGAGGGGCACGGTGTAGACCTCGTGAATTTCCTGCTCGGTCAGGTCGTGCTGGCCGATCCGCCGGGTCACGGCCAGGACGTTCCCGTAGGGCGACTTCCAGCGCATGGTCGTGCCGGTGCGCTGGTAGTTCTGCACCAGCTGGTAGAAGCACGCCGTCCGCTCGGTGAGGGCGATGGTCGCCAGCTCGGGACTGCCGCCCTCGCGGATCATCTTGCCGACCCGGGCGAGCATGAATGTCTGGGTCTTGACCTCGTGATCGGTCATTTCTTTCAGCAGGCCCTGGTCCTTGCCGAACTGGATGTTTGTCAGGTGCGCCTTGACGAGCGCGTCGTTCATCTCGTGCTGGTAGGGGGTGTCGTTGCTGATCGTCTTGATAGCCCTGGCGACAGCGAGCCCCAGCATGCGCTGCTGATCCGGGGTGAAGTTCAGGGTCTCACCCTCGTTGGGCTTCGCCTCCCGGATGGCCTTGACGATGGCGTCCGTGAGAACCTGCTCCCGGCCCTCGAAGCCGGTGTGTTCGTAGAAGGCGTCCGGGGTTGGCGGGATCTTGGGCTTGCCAGTGGGCGGTGGGTCATCGGCGGCCATCAGGCTGGTGGTCAGCAGAAAGGCGGTACCAAGGACTGAAGTCAGGGACAGGATCGCGCGCATGAGCGAGGTCTCCGATGGGATAGTGCCCGATCCTAACCCTTGTCCCGCGTGACCTGTAAGAGCGGCTTTAGCCGCGACCATTGCCCGGTCGCGCCTCAAGGCGCTCCTACAGCCGCTTCTACGAGATTTGCGGCACCAGCGCCGCGGCTAGCGCGTCGTCCACCGTTTCCAGCCAGATGAACTCGAGCTGGTTCCGGGCGCTCTCGGGAATTTCCTCCAGGTCCTTCCGGTTCCGGGCCGGCAGCAAGACGGTGTGGATGCCGGCGCGCAACGCCGCGAGCGTTTTCTCCTTGATGCCGCCGACGGGCAGCACGAGTCCGCGCAGGCTGATCTCGCCGGTCATGGCCACGTCGCTCCGCACCTTGCGGCTGGTCAGCAGCGAGCTTAAGGCCATGAACAGCGCCACGCCGGCGCTCGGCCCGTCCTTGGGGATAGCGCCCGCGGGCAGATGGATGTGGAGGTCACGAGTGGCGAAGTCAAAGCCACCCAGACCGAGAGTGTCTGCCCGGGTTTTCACCAGGCTGAACGCCGCCTGGGCACTTTCCTTCATCACGTCGCCGAGCTGGCCGGTGAGAATGAGCTGACCCTTGCCCGGCATGCTGGTGGCTTCGATGAACAGGATGTCGCCGCCCACGGGAGTCCAGGCGAGACCGGTCGCCACGCCGGCGGTGCTGGTGCGCAGGGCAACTTCGGATTCATAGCGCCGGGAACCGAGGATGTCCTGTACAGCCTGCTCATCGATGGCCACATTGGTCGCCGTACCCTCCGAGATCCGCACGGCAACGTTGCGCAACACTGCGCCGATCTTGCGCTCGAGGTTGCGCACGCCGGCTTCCCGGGTGTAGTTGGCGACGATCTCGGCGAGTGCGCCGTCGCTGATGCTGACCTGCTCTTCCTTCAGTCCATTGGCTTTCAACTGCCGGTCGACGAGGTAGCGCCGGCCTATCTGCAGTTTCTCCTCCTGGGTGTAGCCCGGCAGCTCGATGATTTCCATCCGGTCCCGCAACGGGCCCGGGATGGTGTCGAGCTGATTGGCGGTGGCGACGAAGAACACCTTCGACAGGTCAAAGGGCACGGACAGGTAGTTGTCCCGGAAGGTGCTGTTCTGCTCCGGGTCCAGCACCTCGAGCAGGGCCGATGACGGGTCGCCGTGAAAGCCGGCGCCGAGCTTGTCCATCTCGTCGAGCATGAACACCGGGTTCCGCGTGCCCGCCTTGCGCAACTGCTGGATCACGTTGCCGGGCAGGGAGCCGATGTAGGTGCGCCGGTGGCCGCGGATCTCCGCTTCGTCGTGGACGCCGCCGAGTGAGCCGCGCACGAACTTGAGGCCCAGGGCTTTCGCGATGCTCTGGCCGAGCGAGGTCTTGCCGACGCCGGGCGGGCCGACGAAGCACAGGATGGGCGATCGCCCCTCGGGGTTCAGCTTGCGCACGGCGAGATACTCGAGGATGCGCTGCTTGACCTTGGCGAGGCCGAAGTGGTCGTGCTCGAGCACCTGGCGGGCCCTGGCGATGTCGATGCTCTCCGCATCCAGCCTGGCCCAGGGCAGCGCCACCAGCCAGTCCAGGTAGGTGCGCACCATGGAGTGCTCACCGGTTGCCTCGGGCATCTGCTCAAGACGCTTCAGCTCCTTGCGGGCCTGGGTCAGCGCCTCTTCGGGCATCCCGGCCTTCTCGATAGCGGCGCGCAACTCATCAAGCTCGGCCACCTCGCCCGTGTCGCCGAGCTCCTTCTGAATGGTCCGCATCTGCTCCCGCAGGTAGAACTCCCGCTGCTTGTCGCCGAGCTTCTCCTTGGTCTGCTCGTCCACCTGGCGCGACAGCTTCATGACCTCCACCTGGTGCGAGAGCAGGTCCAGGACGCGATCGAGCCGCCGTTGCACGTCGAAAATCTCCAGGACGCCCTGCTTCTGCTGGGGCTTGATGTCCAGGAAGCCTGCGACCAGGTCGGCGAGCTGTCCGGGGTTGTCGATCTGCTGGAGCACACCGGCCAGTTCGGGCATCGCCTGGGGCAACAGGGCGATCGCCTCGATGGCGCGCTCTTTCAGGATGAGGGCGCGGGCCTCCAGAGCTGCTGTGTTCGGCGCGGGCTCCTGGATCAGGTCGAAGCGCGCCGCCATGAACGGCAGGCCCTGGAGGTGATCGAGTACGCGGAACCGCTGCTCGCCCTGGCAGACCACATGCTGGGTGCCATCCCGCGCGGTGAAGTAGCGGACAACGCGCGCGATCGTGCCAACGGAATGCAGGTCCACACCCGTCGGCTCGTCGATCGAGGCATCCCGCTGCATGACAAGACCGATGTGGCGCCCGCTGCGGGCAGCCTCCTCCGCGGCTGCCAGAGAAATGCGCCGGCCGATGGTCAGCGGAATCACGGCCCCCGGGAACACCACGGTGTTCCGGACAGGCAGGATGATGAGCACGTCTTCGGGCACCTGGCTGGCAGGCGCCGGAGTCTCGTCCACTGGTGTCTCGGGAGCCGTCGTCGGGACTTTCTCGCTCATGCTTGCTTCCATCCACCCGGCGCGGTTGCGCCAGGTAGGGAAATGAGGCCGTGAGTCAGGATTTCAATGTGCCCGGGGAGCCACGGTGGTGCGGTGGCTCTGCTGCTGAGCGTCGGGGTTCTGTGCGCCCCGGCGGGCGCGGGCCAGCCTAAGCGCTGAGGCGGCGGAGCGAGCCGGTGATGGCGTTTCGCTCCATCTCCAGTTCCTGCACGCGTCCCTGGAGTGAGTTGATCTGGGCCGCCGCCGCGGCGAGTTCCGTCTCCAGCTGGCCCTTCAGGCGAATCTCTGCTTTCAGCGAGTTCTTGGCCTGGGCGTACAGGCGAAGGTAGCCGGCTACCTGGTCCTCCAGTGTGCCGACGTGGGTCAGCGCGTTCTCGACTTCCGCACGCTGGGTCCGGACCTGGTGTTCGGCCGCGCGGCTTTCCTCCCGGCACTGCTCAGCGATCTCGCGAAGCTCTATCAACTGCAGTTCGTGGCGACCCTCCACTTCCGGATCGGGCGCCTGCCCCTGCCGCGTGGTGACCCACGCCACCAGAGCGCCACCAATGAGCGCTGCCACGCTGGCCGTAGCCAGGACGATCATCAGCTCGTTTGACATAACGTCGGTGGGTGTCCCCTCTGACATAACGTAGTCTCCGGACCCGGGCGCGTCTGTGGGCCCGCTCTCATAATGAGGAATCCATGTCCATTCCCGACCCCGTCATCGTCGCCCGCGGCCTGACCAAGCACTTCGGTGCCCGTCAGGCGGTGCGTGGCATCGATCTCGACGTACCGTGCGGCGGCTGCTTCGGGGTCCTCGGGCCCAACGGGGCGGGCAAGACCACCACGCTGCGCATGATCCTCGGGCAGTCGCCGCTCACGGCCGGGACACTTACCGTGCTTGGCCTGCCCGTGCCGGCCGGTATCCGCGAGATTCGTGCGCGCACCGGCGTGGTGCCCCAGAGTGACAACCAGGATCCGGACTTCACCGTGGTGGAGAACCTGCGCATGTACGCGCGGTACTTCGGGCTGAAGCCCGCCCAGGTGGCGGATCGCATCGATGAGCTGCTCGGCTTCCTCGAACTGGGTGACCGTAAGGACGCGAAGATGCGGGAGCTTTCCGGCGGCATGAAGCGGCGGCTCTCCATCGCCCGCTCCCTGATCAACGATCCGGAACTCATCATGCTGGACGAGCCGACGACCGGCCTCGACCCGCAGGTGCGGCACCTGATCTGGACGCGGCTGCGAAAACTGAAGAACGCCGGAAAGACGCTGCTGCTGACCACCCACTACATGGATGAGGCGGAGCGACTCTGCGATCAGCTGGTGGTGATCGACCGGGGCCGGATCATCACCCAGGGCTCACCGCAGGCTTTGATTCGCGAACACGTGGAGCCTCACGTGCTCGAGTTGCAGGGGGAGGCGGCCAACATTCTGCCTGTGTTCGAGGGCATGCCCGGCGTGCGGGTGCTGAGTGTCGGCGAAACGCACTACTGCTACGTGCAGGAGTTGGGCCCGGTGCTGGCGCGGCTGGAAGCAGCGCCTCAATTGCAGTACACGCACCGGGTAGCGAATCTTGAGGACGTTTTTCTCAAGCTCACCGGTCACGAACTCCGTGAGTAGGAGCGGCTTCAGCCGCGACAGGATAGTCCCATGACAAGCCTCGACATTGCACTGCCGAACCCACGGGCGGCGGCTTTCACGATTCTCCTCCGCAACGCGCTGGTGTGGCGAAAGCTGCTGGGTCCGAGCCTGGCATTGTCGTTCGGCGAACCGGTAATTTATCTGCTCGGACTGGGTTTCGGCCTCGGCCAGTTTATCGGTGAGGTGAACGGCCTTGCCTATTTCACGTTCCTGGCATCGGGCCTGCTGGCTGCCTCGGCCATGAACGTGGCCTCTTTCGAGGGCATGTTTTCGGTATTCACCCGGATGACCCACCAGCAGACCTACGACGCAATCCTGGCGACTCCTCTGCAGGTGGACGATATCGTCGCCGGCGAAACCCTGTGGTGCGCGTCGAAATCCGTGCTCAACACGCTGCCCATTCTCCTGGTCGCGACCCTGCTCGGTGCTATTCACAGCTGGTCGGCGCTCAGCGCCATTCCGGTCTTCTTTCTGGTCGGACTATGCTTCGCGGGTCCAGCCATCGTAGTCGCGGCCTTCGCCCCCAGTTATGACTTCTTCAACTACTACACGACCCTGCTGATCACGCCCATGTTCATCTTCAGCGGCGTCTTCTACCCGGTGGCGACCCTGCCTCCGGTTGCCCAGGTGATCGTCAACATCCTGCCCCTGTCCCACGCCATCGCCTTGATTCGCCCGCTGGTGGCTGGCCTGCCGCTGACGGATCCCTTGCTTCACGTGGGTGTGTTGATCGGCTACGCGGTAGTCGGCTATGTGGCAGCGACGATCTTCATCCGGCGGCGGCTGATCCGGTAGATGTGTGGGGACTTTCCACCCAAAATCGCGGGAAACGAGACTGGCAGATGCCTCGGGATGTTCGCAGAGTTAGGCAGATTGCCGGAGTGGGACGGCGCTTGTTGACGGATGGCAGCAAAGACCTATGATTGTTGAAATCGTCAACAACGAGGTCGCCAGCATGGCTACGGTAAATTTCAGCGTTCCCGACGATGTCCGGGACGAGTTCAATCGGCTGTTCAAGGGTGAAAACAAGAGCGCGATCATTGCCCGCCTCATGCAGCGTGCGGTTGCGGAAGCCCGGTTGCAGAAGCAGCGGGAGGCAATCTTCAGGCAGATAACGGCAGAGCGGCCGAAACGGCCGAAGGCCTCTGACGCCGAGATTGCCGCTGCACGTCGGCAGGGGCGACCGTGACTCTGGTGGTCGATGCGAGCGTGGTTATCAAGTGGCTATTCCAGGATTCCGCGCGTGAAGTGGATACGGAGCAGGCAACCGGCTTGATGGAGGCCATTGTCTCGGGCCGGTTAGAAGTGCTGCAGCCTTTTCACTGGCTGGCGGAGATTGCCGCCGTTGCCTGCCGCTTGTCGCCAGCGACCGCCGAGCGCGACGTACAGCGGATCCAGGCACTGAACTTCCCAGCCACCGACCATCCGGCGATCCTGTCCCGCGCCTGCCGGATTGCAACGGAATCGCGAACGCATGCCTTTGATTCGCTGTACCACGCGGTGGCATTGGAAACCCCAGGTGCTGTGCTGGTGACTGCGGATAATGCCTACTACGTGGCGGCCCGGCCACACGGGGCGATTGTCCCGTTGGCTGAGTGGCGGCGCGCGGCGATCTAGCCAACGCCCGTGACAGAATTGGCTATGTTCATCCCCAGGACCATCATCGAGCTGCTGAATCGCGGCGCTGCCACAGCGCCTGCGATTTGTGCCCCTGGCCGTCCGGACCTCACCTACGCCGGCCTGCGCGACCAGGTTGCCGCCACCATCACGGCCCTCAACGCCCTCGGCGTCGGCCGCGACGACGCCGTAGCCATCGTGCTGCCCAACGGACCCGAGATGGCTGCGGCGTTCGTGGCTATCGCTGCCGGTGCGACGACGGCGCCGCTGAATCCCGGGTATACCGTGGATGAATTCGAGTTCTACCTCCAGGACCTGGCGGCCCGGCTTCTCGTGGTCGAGGCGGGCAGCAGTTCGCCCGCGGTCCTGGTGGCGCGGAAGCTGGGGATTCCGCTTGCAGAACTGGTGGTGCCGACCGGCGCCTGCGCGGGCCAGTTCACTCTGCGCGGTGCACCCGGACAGGTGGCCCGTCCCGGTCCCGCCGAAGCGACGGACGTGGCGCTCGTACTGCACACCTCAGGCACCACGTCGCGGCCAAAAATCGTGCCGCTCACCCACGCCAACGTGTGCGCGTCTGCGGAGCACATCGCCGCGAGTCTGGCGTTGACGCCTGCTGACCGCTGCCTGCAGGTGATGCCGTTGTTCCACATTCACGGGCTGATCGCTGCCGTACTGGGTTCACTGCACGCCGGCGCGAATGTCTGCTGCACGTCCGGGTTCAACGCCCTGCAGTTCTTCACCCAGCTCCGCGAGATCCGGCCCACCTGGTACACGGCGGTGCCGACCATGCACCAGGCCATCCTGGCCCGGGCTCCGCGCAGTCGCGAGACGATCGACGCCGTCTCGCTGCGTTTCATCCGGTCCTCATCGGCGTCCCTTCCAAACCAGGTCATGACGGAACTGGAGGCCGTCTTCGGCTGCCCCGTGATCGAGGCCTACGGCATGACGGAGGCCGCTCACCAGATGACCAGCAGTCCGCTGCCGCCTCGCGCCCGGTTCGCCGGCAGCGTGGGGGTGGCCGCGGGCCCGGACGTGGCGATCATGGATGAGCAGGGCGCGCTGCTGCCGGCGGGTGATGTCGGCGAGATCGTGATTCGAGGGCCAAACGTCACCCCGGGTTATCGCAACAATGCCGGGGCCAACGCCGTGGCTTTCACCGCCGGGTGGTTCCGCACCGGCGACCAGGGCGTGCTGGACCCGCAGGGTTACCTGCGCCTCACTGGCCGCCTGAAGGAGATCATCAACCGGGGTGGCGAGAAGTTTTCGCCCCACGAAGTGGATGAGGTCCTGCTGAATCACCCGGCCGTTGCCCAGGTGGTGACCTTTGCCGTGCCTCACCCGATGCTTGGCGAGGACGTGGCTGCCGCTGTCGTCCTGAAACCCGGCACCGAGGTGAGCGAGCGCGAGCTGCGCAAGTTCGCGGGCGAACGGCTCGCCGACATGAAGGTGCCGCGGAAGATCCTGTTCCTCACGGAAATACCCAAGGGCGCCACCGGCAAGCTCCAGCGGCTCGGGCTCGCGGCGAAGCTGGGACTTGCATGAAGATTTGCATCTACGGCGCCGGCGCCATCGGCGCGTATCTCGGCGCTGAGCTCGCGGGCACGGACGCCGACGTGTCGCTGGTGGCCCGCGGGCCGCACCTGCAGGCCATGCAGCAGCGCGGACTGACCCTGCGCAGTGGCGGCCAGACCAGGACGGTGGCGGTCCCGTGCACCGACGACCCGCGGACGCTGGGCGCCCAGGATTACGTGATCCTCACGCTGAAGGCCCACTCGATCCCGCCCATCCTGGAGGATCTACGGCCCCTGCTCGGCCGGGACACGGCTGTGGTCACTGCCCAGAATGGCATCCTCTGGTGGTACTTCCACGGGTTCCCCGGACCCCTGGAGAACCGTCATCTGGAGGCTGCCGATCCGGGTGGCCGGATATGGCAGTTGCTCGGGCCGGAGCGGGCTATTGGCTGTGTCGTCTACCCGTCCTGCGAAATTGTCGAGCCCGGTGTTGTCCGGCACATCGAAGGCACGCGCTTCATGGTGGGCGAGCCTGACGGCTCGAAGTCCGCCCGGGTGACGGCACTTGGTGCAGCCCTGACCGCGGCGGGGCTCAAGGCGCCCGTGCGCCGGAATATCCGCGACGACATCTGGTTCAAGTTGCTCGGCAACGCCACGTTCAATCCCGTCAGCGTCCTGACCCGGGCAACGCTCGAGCAGATGGGCCGGGATCCGGACGTGCGCGAAGTGATCCGCCGGATGATGACTGAGGCGGTCGCCGTGGCCACCGCGCTCGGCGTGAGCTTCGTCATGGACATCGAAAAGCGCATAGATGCTGCCGTGGACGTGGGCGCGCACCGGACTTCGATGCTCCAGGACTTCGAGCAGGGCCGGCCACTGGAGCTCGATGCGCTGGTGGCGTCCGTGACGGAGATGGGGCGGCTGGTGGGCGTGCCGACACCGAATCTGGATCAGGTCCTCGCGCTGGTCAGACTGGCTGTTGCCGCGCGATCGTAGGAGCAGTGGCAGAACCCGCTCCCATCAGGGTCCGGACCGGGGGACGAAACGTGCGGCTCACACTCTCGACGCCAGAAGGCGACCATGCACGGCAGGCGAGATGCGCGGTGTACGCCGGTTGGGTAGCAGATAGCGACCGGACGTCAGGAGGGGATGCGGGATGGCGAGGTGTCGATCGGCCAGAGCGGCAGTCTGGGCAGTGGCCGTGGCCAGTGCGCTCAGCGGCGCCGGATGTGGCGGTGGTGGCGGAGATAACGGTGGGTCCGCGGGCGGCCCCTTCGGCATCGAGTCCCGGCCCGCGAATCTGACGTGCCTGGCGCCGGCCCGGCCCGATGGCAATGCCACCATTGTTGCCATTGATGCCTTCCCGGCAGCACCCGCCTTCGATCAGCCCACGAAGATACTGCAGGCACCCGGCGATGGGTCCCGCTGGTTTGTGCTTGAAAAGGGTGGGCTGCTAAAAGTTGTCAGTACCAGCAGTCCGGCGACGGTCACCACCTGGCTGGATCTGACCGGCCCGGTCAATCCGGCGGGCGAGGGCGGCCTGCTGGGCCTGGCGTTTCATCCCAACTGGCCGGCCACCCGCGAGGTGTTCATTTCGTACACCACCGACGGTTCGCCGCTGACGTCCCGGGTTTCGCGGTTCATCCTGGACAGCGTGACGCTGCCTGTGAATGTCACCGAACAGATCCTGCTGACGGTCGATCAACCCTTCAGCAATCACAATGGCGGCGAAATCACCTTCGGCGCCGACGGGTTCCTTTATTTCGGTCTCGGTGATGGCGGCAGCGGCGGCGACCCGAACGACTACGCCCAGAACCCGACCCGCATGCTCGGCAAGATGCTCCGGGTCAACGTCGTCGGCGTTACTTATCCGAACCCTGGCTACACTATTCCCCCGGGCAATCCTTTCGCAGCGAATCCGAAGTGCGGGCCGGGAAGTAACGCCCAGGCCTGTCCGGAAACCTACGCCTCGGGCCTGCGCAATCCCTGGCGCTGGAGCTTCGACGGTCCCACCGGCGATTTGTGGCTGGGCGATGTTGGCCAGGATGAGTGGGAGGAAGTAGACCGCATCGTGAAAGGGGGCAACTATGGCTGGCGCTGCCGGGAGGGCTTCAATGCCTTCAATACCACGGGTTGTCCCGCCAGTGGCCTGATCGATCCCCTGACTGAATATCCCCACGCGAATGGTGATGCATCCATTACCGGGGGCTATGTCTACCGCGGTGCCGCCATCCCCGCGCTCCGGGGCCGCTACGTCTTCGGGGACTTTTCCTCGGGGCGGATCTGGGCACTTGAGGATGACGGCGGGGGTGATTACAGCAACGACCAGCTGATCGACTCGCCCTACAACATCAGTGCCTTCGCCATTGGCGCCGACACGGAGCTGTATTTCGCCGACTACGGCAATGGGCGCATCCGCCGCCTCACACCCGCGGCCGGCGGGGTGCCAGACACGATTCCATCCACCCTGTCTGCCACCGGGTGCGTCTCTGCTGATAATCCCACGCAGCCCGCCAGTGGGGTGATCCCCTACACGGTGAACGCGCCCTTCTGGTCGGACGACGCCGTTAAGGAACGCCACTTCGCCATACCCGATGGGACGCAGATCGCACTGACTGCGACCGGGGACTTCGATTTCCCGGCCGGCTCCGTGATCCTCAAGTCCTTCCGCCTGGGTAGCCAGCTGATCGAGACGCGGCTGTTCATGCGGCATCCGGACGGCGTGTGGGCCGGCTATACCTACGAGTGGAACAGTGGCCAGACGGCGGCCACGCGCGTGATCGGGGGCAAGACCCGGCAGGTCGGCGGGCAGGCATGGATCTATCCGAGCGAGGGCGAGTGCATGCAGTGCCACACCTCGGCCGCAGGCTTTTCGCTCGGGCCGGAGATCGCCCAGCTCGATGGGTCGCTCACTTACCCGACTTCGGGGCAGACGGCCAACCAGCTCGCCACGCTGGAGCACATCAACCTGTTCACCACGCCACTGCCGGGGCCGCCCGCCACTCTTGCGGCGCTGGCTGATCCCGCCGACAGCGGCGAATCACTGACTGACCGGGCCAGGGCGTACCTGCAGACAAACTGCGCCCAGTGTCACCGCCCCGGTGGGCCGACGCCGTCGAGCATGGACCTGCGCGCCACCACGGCCCTGGCGGCGATGAACACCTGTGAAGCCGCGCCCCAGGCCGGTGATCTCGGTATCGCGAATGCCCGCCTGATCGCCCCCGGCGACGCCGCCCGCTCGGTGCTCGTGGCGCGAATGAATCGACGGGACGTCAATGGCATGCCGCCCATTGGCTCCAACCTAATCGATGGCAGCGGCGTCACGCTGCTGACCGCCTGGGTCAATTCACTGGGTAGTTGCCTGTAGGTTCAGCCGACTGCCGTCCCTGATTCTATGCGGCTGGCTGCCCGTTTTCCCGGGTCCGCCCCCCGGCGGCAAGGCCGACCGAATCTTTTGCGGTGCTTTTTGACCCCAGTTCGCCCATCGCATCGGTGGAAAGCCCGTGCTAGAGTCAATACCAAGGCCGCCGATCACGCCTTTTCGGGGCCGAGACGGGTGTTCGTTACTGGAGAGGCTAGGCGCTCGCTTTCCGATTCGCGGCCAAAACCGCACTTCCATAGAAGCCCCGCGCAACGATCTTTCATTCCTCCCGTGCACTTTTCCCTTCGGAGTTTCGGACCATGGACGTGAGCCCTGCTCGCGCCTTTTCTTCGTCGTTGCTGTTGTTCGCCGCTAGCGCGTTTTCGGCCCTTTCGCTGGCTGACACAGCCGCACCGACGCCAGTCGTTGCGAAGGGCAAGAAAGTCGATATCGAATACACGCTGACCCTGGACGACGGCTCCACGGTACAGAGCAATGTGGGCGGCCCGCCGCTGGCATTCGTGGCGGGCGAGGGGCAGATCATTCCCGGGCTCGAGGCCGCGCTGCAGGGCAAGACCGCCCGTGAGCGGGTGAAGGTCAAGATTGCACCCGAGCAGGCCTACGGGCCTACCGATCCCAAAAAGGTGCAGGAAGTTCCGCTCGACAAGATCCCGGAGGATGCGCGCAAGGTGGGCACACTGCTGAGCGCGCAGGGATTCGACGGCCCGATCCGGGTCGCCGAAGTACGTCCCGACGTGGTGGTACTGGATTACAACCACCCGCTTGCGGGCAAGGCGCTGACGTTCGACGTTCTCGTGCTGTCCATCAACTGAGGAATTTTAAGGGTACCCGTTCATGACCAGGATTTACGTAGGCAATCTGCCCTATACCGCCGATGAAGAATCGGTCCGTACGTTGTTCGCGCAGCACGGCACTGTCGACGCCGTGCGGTTGATCAACGATCGCGAGACCGGCCGTTTCCGCGGTTTCTGTTTCGTCGAAATGCCAGAGTCGGACGCGCAGACGGCTATCGCCCGCCTGAACGGCCAGGACATGGAAGGCCGCCCTCTGCGGGTGAACGAAGCCCGTGAGCGTGAAGGCGGCGGTGGCGGTGGCGG
>CAYMKJ010000174.1:0-4947 GCA_964391025.1 uncultured Chromatiaceae bacterium | reverse complement strand
GCGAGCAGATGCAGGAGAAGCGCGTGGAGCGCCGGGAGTTCTGCAAAGCCAACCCCGAGAAGTGCAAGGAACAGCGGGAGCAGCTGCAGGCCAAGCGGGCCGAGCTAGAGGCCAAGTGCAAGGCAGACCCTTCCCGGTGCGAGGAAATGAAGGATCAGGCGCGGAAGAAGGTCCAGGACTGGATGGGCCCCACCCCGTCGCCGCCAGCCGCTCCACCCGCGAAATAGCGCAGAAAAGGGGACCTGCCGGGACGTGTCCGCGTCTTCCGGTGAGGCCAGGGGGCGACGACCATGCAAATTGCCTTGCCGCAAGGATCGAAAACACCAGCACGATAGCCAGGGAATAATTCAGCAGCCCGAATTGAGCGGGGCCAAAATACCGGGCCGTCCAGGCGGAGAGCACCACTCCCAGACCGAGGCGCAGGATCCTTTCCGCTGCCAGCCAGCCGGCATTGCCGAGTACCCGCCGAAGAAGCGGCCGATCTGAAACCCAGGTTCTCATCCGTTGTACGCGCAGGCCGAGGGACACTTCAGAGATTACCTGTGGGGAGTGCTGCTGATCCTGGAGCCGAAGATCAAGATGAAGAGGGAGACCGGACCGTGGGGAAAAAAACATTCTCCTCTAAGACATCATGCACGACTTCCCGCCCACCGACATTATGTTCCGGGCCGCCTGCATCGACTGGCCCAGGCCACTGCGGGTCGCGCAATGATGCCGGTGCCGCCTCGCGGTTGGCCGGTCTGTCGAACACGCGCAATCCGGGCAGTGTTACCGGGGTGTTGTGGAGCGATCGGGTCCTTCTGCCCAGGAACGAAACAACCGCTTCACGACTTGAAATTTCTCCGCGTTCACTTTCGGATTCTGATGGCGATAAACCATTACGCCCTCGGCGCACTGTTCGGCAGAGGTCATTGCTTGTTCGACATACAGCGGCGTGGTCGCGCCGAGTTTGCTGTGTGAAGAGGCGTAGATATCAACAATGATGGGAAACGTTGGTCCGACGAGCTCCTTTATACGTTTCACTTCGGCCCGGACTGATGCGGCGTTAGTCAGGTTTGCGCCGCCGGATTCATCGCGAAAAGGAAACAACATGCCATCCAGCAGAGGAACGTAATTGGCCGCAAAGTTTGGCGTGATGGAACGAAAATAGCAGCAGGGGACGAATGCGAGCCGGGGATTTATGCGCCGCGCGTCGTCCAACATGTTCTTCAACTTGTCCGGCGTATAAAATTTGAGATTGTTTGTGAAATCATCAATGCTCCACGCGACGAGATTTGGCTCGTGCCTGCTGAGTTGCGCAAATTCAATTGCCCAACGCTCGTAGTCGAGCTGGAACGGTTCCGAGTAAAGTTTCCTGTGCGGTGGCGATGCGGACGGCGGGACGATGGAAGCCCAGACGCGGATTCCGGCCGCGCGCGCCTTCGGCAGAAATACTTTCAGGTCATCCCAATCGGTTGCCGCCAAGTGGATGCAAAAACTGTAGGTGTTGGCGTGGATCTCGACCAGTTCCGAGACCAGCCGATCCGCGTCCACGCGGCCATTCGGTAGTCGCGGCGCACTGCAAAAGGTCGCCCGCGTGCCAATGAGGACGCGCCCGCGGTCCGCACGCGCCGTTTCCTGGCCCGACGTGGCGCAGCCGGCCAGCGCGAATATGCCGAGCCAGATGCCGGCAACACGAAGATGATTGTTCAGGAGAGTCATCGTTGGCACACTCTAGTTGAGCACTACGGAAATCGGGTAGCAAAGACAGCGTCAAAGATGTCAACCCGGAAAGGGGCCGAGCTGCTTGCGGCTGCCCAGCGCCTATGGACAAGTCCAGGAGTACCGTCATGCCCCAGTCCCCCTTCACCCGCAGGACCTTCGTGGCTGGCACATCGGTCGGCATCGCCGCCGCGGTAGCCAGCGCGGGCAGCACGGTCGCCGGGTCAGCAGTGCCAGGCGCGACGAGCCGTAAAGCCCGCTCCGGCCCCTTAGGCCCCTTCGACACCTGCCGCGAGATGATCGAGGCCCTCGACGCCCGGGGGCGCCTGCTGCGCATCGACCGGGTGGACCAGGATGCCTACGAGGCCACCGCCCTCATGTACCGCCTGGTCGAGCGCTATGGGCTCGAAGGCTCGCCCGCGCTGCTCTTCGACGAAGTGAAGATCGGCGGGCAATGGCTGAAGGGCCCCGTGATCGGCAACTACCTGGGACACTGGGACACGGAATGCCTGGCCCTTGGCCTGGAGCCGGATCCCAACAGCGGCCCGGCGACCTTTCGCAAGGCACGAGCGCACCTTGTTGAACTGGCGGAGAAGAATGGCGGCCGGTACCCGGAGATTCCACCGATTGTCGTTCCGCGCGAAAAGGCCCGCTGCAAGGAAGTCATCCTGCGGGGCGACGAGATCGACCTCACCCGCTTCCCCTTCATGCAGGTCAATCCCGGTGATGGCGGCCGGTACATCAACACAGCCTCGGTGTTTACCGTGGACCCGAAGGCCGGCGTGAACCTCGGCACGTACCGCTGCCAGCTCAAGGGTCCGCGCAAGGTCGCCGTAAGCCCTGGTGCCGGCCAGACCGGCTGGAAGATGCTGATGGCGGCGCAGAAGCGCGGCGAGCAGATCGCCCGCGTCTCCCTGGTCCTCGGCCAGGATCCCATCGTGTACGTGGTCAGCGGCTCGCGAGCCGCCAACCGGCAGGGCGACAAGCCGGTGGACGAACTGGCCGTGGCAGGCGGCCTGCGTGGGCGGGCCGTCGAGATCGTGAAGAGCGAGACCAACGACTTCCTGATCCCGGCTCACGCGGAAATGGTGATCGAGGGCGACATTCCACTGAACGACATGGAGGGCGAAGGCCCCTACGGCGAAGGCCTCGGTTACCAGGGCGAGGGCGAGAAGGCGTTCTGGATGAATGTCACCACGGTCACGCACCGGCGCAACCCATGGCTGCACAACAGTTTCACCGGTATCGATCGAGGCCCGATGAAGGCTCCGGGTATGGCGTCGTCGTACCTCTTCGCCAAGAAGTTCGTGCCCGAGATCGTCGACTTCCACTACCTGAGCAATATCAGCAACATCTTCTTCATCAGCATCGACAAGACGTCGCCCGGCCAGGGCATGGCGGCCGGCGAGAAGTTGGGCAAGTTCAATCCCGTGGCCAAGGTGGTGATCGTACTCGACAAGGACGTGGACCTGATGGACATTGCGCAGATCATGGCCGCCATCAGTTCACGCTGGCAGCCAAACCCGGCGGCGCACATCTTCGAGAACCTGCCAGGGCTGCCCCTGGACCCGAGCCAGCGCGACCGGAACAAGACCAGCAAGATCGTGATCGACGCCACCCGGCAACTGCCTGGAGAAGGTGGGCCGGCGACGTTCCCCCGGACGAACCGGGAGATCCTGACCACGCTGGCGCCAGAAGCCCTCGCTCGCGTGGACGCCAAGTGGGGTGACCTGATCGGCAAGGCCGGCTAAAAGAATGGGGACATCCCTGATTTCTCCGGCCAGCGCTGCTCAGCCGGTTGGGGAAATCAGGGATGTCCCCATTTTTCTACCGCCTCGCCACGCGTACCACCTGTCCCGCAAGTCAGCCATCAGCGAATAGGACGCAGGCACCACGACCAGCGACAGCAGCGTCGAGGTCAGCAAGCCGCCAATGACGGACGCACCGAGCGGCGCCCGGAAATTGCCGTCGGCCCCGAGTCCTAGCGCCACGGGCAGCATCCCCGCACCCATGGCGAGCGTGGTCATGATCACTGGCCGGGCCCGCTTGCGGCAGGCAGCAATGATCGCGTCGTGACGGGAAAGTTTCTGATCACGCTCGCCGATGATCGCGTAGTCCACGATCAGGATGGAGTTCTTCGTCGCCACCCCCGTCAGGAGCAACAGGCCGATCAGCGAGGGCAGGGACAGCGCGTAGCCGCTCAACAGCAGGCCACCGAAGGCGCCAACACCACACAAGGGGACCGCGCCGAGGATCACGAGGGGCTGCAGGGGATTACCAAACAGCAGCAACAGCACCAGATACACGCAGCCAATGCCGGCAAGCATGGCCAGACCAAAGCCCAGGAACATCTCGGCGAAGGCCTCCGAGTCGCCACTCGGTACGATCCGTACGCCCGGCGGCAGGTTGTTCATTTCCGGCTTCTTGCGCAGCGCCGCCATGACGTTGCCCAGTGGCTGGCCATTCAACTCAGCCGAAACCTTGATGTTGCGTTCCCGGTTGAAGCGCTCGATCTGCGCGGGACCGCTGCCATTGCTGATGGTGGCGACCGCGGACAGAGGCACGCTGCCGTTGCGCGCCGGCACACGGAGCAAAGACAACACTGCAGAGTCACTCAACGAAACGTTCGCAATCTGCACGCGGATCGGAATCTGCCGGTCCGCGAGATTCAGCTTGGCAAGGTTGCGACGAAAGTCGCCGCTGGTGGCAATCCGCGCCGCTGCGGCGATATCCACGGTGGACACCCCCAGATCTGCCGCCCGGGCCGCGTCCGGCACGATGATGATCTCGGGTGTCAGCAGGGACGCCGTGGACGACACGCTGCCCAGGCCGGGAATCGTGCGCAACGCCGTTTCGACCCCTCGACCGGCCAGGGCCAGATGCTGCGAATCCTTGCCTGCCAGAATGATATCGAGACGATCGCCGGGAGCCTGCGCCGCGAAACTGACCCGCACGCCGGGAATGTCCCGGAGGCGCTCCCGGACATCCGTTTCCAGTGCCTGGATACTGCGCTTGCGATCGGCCCTGAACTCCAGGGTAAGCGACGCCTTGCGCACATCGGATCCATTCGAATTGTCGTACCCGCCAAGCGACACGGCGCCCACCTTCGCAAACACCTTGCTGAGTTCAGGGATACCTTGCAGCAGGGTCCGTACCTGTTCAGCCGATTCAATGGTGTCATTCAGGCGTGCGCCAGGCGGCAGGCTGACAAGCAGGTCCGTGCGCGACTGGTCCGACGCGGGCAGG
>CAYMKJ010000173.1:0-17869 GCA_964391025.1 uncultured Chromatiaceae bacterium | reverse complement strand
GGAAGGCGGGAGCAGCCTGGCCCACGGACGGCTGGGCGGCACGGGCGGAATTCAGCCAGCTGTAGCCAAGGCCGATGACCAGCGCCAGACCCGCAATGAGAGCTACTTCACGCATCATGTCCGCCATCTCCGTTTGCGACTGGCCGGAGCATAGCATCGGGGTCCGATTGCTTGTGGCAGCGATTCCGCTGTGATTAAGATGCGCCGCATGGCAGCCGACAGCGCTTTGGGGGCGCGGTGGATGAGCCCAGATCGCAAACAGAGCGCCGGACTCGGCAACCTGGACAAGCACATCGGCCTGGTACTGCCGGGTGGTGGCGCCCGGGGCGCCTACCAGGTTGGCGTACTCAAGGCGATCGCCAAACTGCTGCCGCGGCGCACGTCCAATCCCTTCGCGGTCCTGAGCGGTACTTCTGCCGGGGCCATCAGCGCTGCGGTGCTGGCGTCCGGCGCCCGTTCCTTCCGCACGTCGGTGACCGACCTGGAGCGCGTCTGGGCGAATTTCCACTCCAGCCAGGTATTTCGCTGCGATTCGGCCACGATGCTGAAGAGCAGCCTGCACTGGCTCGCGGCCGTGGTGCTGGGCGGACTGGGCCCCCGCAATCCGAAGGCGTTCCTGGATAACGACCCGCTCTGGACGCTGCTGCGGGGCCGGATCAATTTTGATGCGATCCAGGAGGGCATCGACAAGGGCTACCTGGGCGCTTTGGCCGTCACGGCCGCCGGCTACGGCTCCGCCCGCTCGGTGACCTTCTACCAGGGCGCTCCGGACCGCCAGCCCTGGGAGCGGGTGCGACGCAAGGGCCGGCCCACGCGCATCGCACTCGAACACCTGATGGCGAGTGTGGCGGTACCGATGATCTTCCCCCCCGTCCGGATCGGCCAGGAGTATTTCGGTGACGGCGCCATGCGCCAGGCCACGCCGCTGTCTCCCGCACTGCGCCTCGGTGCCCACCGCCTGCTCGTTATCGGCGTGCGCAACGAAGCGCCGGAGCCGCTTCCCGGTACGAACGAGCCAGTGCCGTACCCGAGTTTCGGGCGGATTGCGGGCTACATCCTCGATGCACTGTTCATGGATGGACTGTCATCGGACCTGGAGAACCTGATCCGCATCAACCTGATTCTGGAGAGCGTGCCCGGGCGCGTCATGCAGGGCGAGTTTGGTCTGCTGCATCACACGGACGCTTTCATCCTGCTGCCCAGTCGTGACCTGGGCGCCGTCGCGGCGCGCTACGTCCGCGAGATGCCACGACCCGTTCGCCTCCTTATGCGCGGTCTTGGCGCGCTGAACTATGGAGGCAGCCAGCTGCTGAGCTACCTCCTGTTCGAATCAGGTTACACGCGGGAGCTCATCGAGCTGGGCTATGAGGACGCCATGGGCCGCCGGGACGACCTCCTGGCTTTCATGGATGGGCAGCCGATCCAGGCGCCGGCGGGCATTGTCGGGTGGCGGGATTTGAGCGAGGAGTACTCGCAGCGGGTTCGCGTACTGAAAATCGCTGACGCGGTGTAGGGTGGGTAATGGGGACATGGGGAAATGGGGACATGCCTAATTTCCAATTGGAAATTAGGCATGTCCCCATTTCCCCATTACCCGCCAAACTGCGGCGCCTGGATGCGCCCTTCCTCCTCAGGCAGCTCGTTGTGCCGGGTCATGACCGGCGAGTAGCGCTTCGCCAGTTCCGCGGCCAGCTTCTCCGTCATGTAAACCGACCGGTGCTGGCCCCCGGTGCAGCCGATGGCCACGGTCAGGTAGTTGCGATTGAAGTCGATGTATTCGGGAATCCAGTGATCAAGAAAGCTGAGGATATCGCCATACATCCGCAGCACACTGCCGGAGGCCTCGAGAAACCCGATGACCCTCTCGTTCTTGCCAGTCAGGTGCCGCAGGGCCATGTCCCAGTAAGGATTCGGCAGGCAGCGCAGGTCGAAGACGAAGTCGGCATCCGCGGGTATGCCATGCTTGTAGCCGAAGGACTCGATCAGGATGGATAACCCCGGCTTCTCGTGGGGACCCACCCGCCGCCGGATGATGTCGCGCAGCTCGTAAATGCTGGTTCGCGTGGTGTCCAGCACCAGCTCCGCCGACGCAATGATTGGCCCCAGCAGCTCCCGCTCCCGGTCGATCGCCTCACGCAGGCTAAGCCCGGCCGCGCTCAGGGGGTGCTTGCGGCGCGTCTCGCCGTAGCGCTTCAGCAGGATGTTGTCGTCCGCGTTCAGGAAGATGACCTCGCAGCGAATTCCGCGCACCCGGAGATCCCTTATAACCTCCGGGAGCCGGGCGAGGTCCGCGGCACGGTTCCTGGCGTCGATCCCGATGGCCAGGTTGGCGTACAGGGGATCCCTGGTTGCCGTAATCTCGCTGATCATTGTGGCGAGGAGTGCGGCCGGCACATTGTCGATGCAGTAGAAGCCCAGATCCTCGAAATGATGCAGGGCTACGGTCTTGCCTGAGCCCGAAAGACCACTGACGATGACCAGTCGCATGGGCCTGTGGCCAGCTGCGCGGACCTCAGGAGAGGTCGCGCTTGCCGTTGTCCCGGGCATGATGGTCCGTCAGTTTTTCCTTGTGCTTGCGGACCTGACGGTCGAGTTTGTCGACCAGGGCGTCAATCGCGGCGTACATGTTTTTCTCCTCGATCGCTTCGGCAAACAACTTCCCGCCCGCAAGGCTCACAGTAGCCTCAGCCCGGTGGCGCAGCTTGTCCACCGTCAGAATGCAATGCACGACGGTCACGTGATCGAAGTGCCGCTCGATGCGGGCCAGCTTGGATTGCACGTATTCACGCATGGACGCGGTGATCTCGACGTGGTGGCCGGTCAGGTTGAGTTGCATCGTGGATTCCTTCTGCTGTTGTTCTGCAAATCGATCTCTTCTGGCCTATCTCTTCTGGCCTACCGCTGCGGGCGCCGCTTGCGCTCGCTGGACGGCTCTATATGCATTCCTTCCCGGTATTTTGCCACCGTTCGCCGTGCCACCTGAATACCCTGTTGCGAAAGCAAAGCAGCGAGTTGGCTGTCCGACAGGGGTTTGGCGGGGTTTTCCTGGCTGACCAGCTTCCTGATTCTGGCCCGGATGGCTGTCGAGGACTGTTCGCTGCCATCGTCGCCGGTGACCTGGCTCGAAAAGAAGTGCCGGAACTCGAACAACCCCCGGGGGGTGTGCATGTACTTGTTGGCCGTGACCCGGGAGATGGTCGACTCGTGCATTTCCACGAGTTCGGCCACGTCGCGCAGCACCATCGGTCGCATGGCTTCCTCCCCGTGTTCAAGAAAAGCGGCCTGGCGGTCCACGATGCACATTGCCACCTTTAGCAGGGTGTCATTGCGAATCTCGAGACTGCGAACCAGCCAACGCGCCTCCTGCAGCTGGTTGCGCAGTGTGGCGTGATCGCTGTCGCCGCGGACCAGGTCCGCATAGGCCTGATTGACCTTGAGTCGGGGGGTCGTGGAGCGGTTGACGTCCACGGTCCAGCGCCCATTGCGCTTGCGGACGAAGACGTCGGGCACGATGTAATCCGGTGAGGACGGCTGCACCGCCAGGCCCGGCTTTGGATGGCAGTTGCGGATCAGTGCGAGGGCGATGTCCAGGTCTGATTCCGACACGCTGAGGCGCCGGCGCAGAATGCTGACTTGCTGCTCGGCGACCAGGTCGAGGCCATCCACCGTGATGGTCAGCGCCAGGTCCAGGCCCGGGACGTTGGGTGAGAGCTGGCTTAGCTGGATGCGCACGCACTCGCCGAGATCCCGGGCGCCGATGCCGGCCGGGTCCAGTGCCTGGACCTTCACCAGGGTCTGTTCGAGTTCCTCCAGCGTGAAGCTGCCGGATTTCGCCAGCGTCTCCAGAATCATGGACAGCGGTTCCGTGAGATAACCCGCATCATTCATGGCGTCCACCAGCGCCTGGCCCATCAGTACTTCCCGTGGCTCGAAGTGTTCGGTTTCAAGCTGCCAGAGCAGGTGTGCATGGAGGGTTTCATTGGTGCTGTCACTGGCCTCCGGGCGGCCGTCCTCGCCGTCCCAGTTGCTGGCGCCGCCACCGGAGGTTTCGCTCCAGAGGAGTGAATCGGCATCGTCGTTGGCGCCGGATTCGGCAGTCGCGACCGACTCGCTCTCCACATCGTCCCAGTTGTCGGCTGGTGTTTCATCGTTGGGTGTCCCGCCGGCCGCCGGGTCCGGCGGCCGGGCGTCGAGTTCCAGGTTGCCCTCGGAGCTGCTCTCCATGCTGCCTGATGCGGGCTCCTCCACGTCCAGCATGACGTTCTCGGCCAGCAGCTGCTCCAGCTGCGTATTCAGCTCGGCTACCGGCAGCTGCAACAGGCGGATGGCCTGTTGCAGCTGCGGTGTCATGGTCAGCTGCTGACTGATTCTGAGCTGTAGAGCCGGCTTCATCGTCATCCTTGAAAAGCCGCCGCGCGTCCCGGCGGAGCCTATAGTTTAAAGCCCTCACCGAGGTAAACCTCCCGAACTTGGCTGTTCGCGAGAATTTCCCCCGGGGTGCCGGCGGCAATCATTGCCCCGTCGTTAAGAATATAAGCTCGCCCGCAGATTCCCAGTGTCTCGCGCACATTATGGTCTGTGATCAGGATGCCGATGCCCCGGGAGGCCAGGTGGCGGATGATCCGCTGGATATCCAGCACTGAGAGGGGGTCAACTCCCGCAAAGGGCTCATCCAGCAGCACAAAGCGCGGTTCCGCCGCGAGCGCACGGGCAATTTCGACCCGCCGCCGCTCCCCGCCGGAAAGGCTCACCCCCATGCTGGTGCGCACTTCGGCAATGCGCAGCTCGTCGAGGAGCTCCTCCAGGAGCCGTTCCTGGGTGGCCCGGTCCAGGTCCGGTCGCGTCTGCAGGATAGCGAGGATGTTGTCCTCGACGCTGAGCTTGCGAAAGATGGAGGCTTCCTGCGGCAGGTAGCCGAGCCCGAGACGCGCCCTGCGGTGCATGGGCATGCCGGTCAAGTCGTGTTCATCCAGGGTAATCCGGCCGTCATCGCAGGGGATGAGGCCGACGATCATGTAGAAGGCTGTGGTCTTGCCGGCACCGTTCGGGCCCAGCAGGCCGACGATTTCCCCGCTCTCGACGCCGAGCGAGATGCCCTTGACCACTTGCCGCTGCTTGAACCGTTTCTGGATCGACTCCGCCCGCAACGTGCTCACGGCTTGTTCGCCGGCGGTGACGCTTTCCGGGGTGGTGTGATCCGCATCCGTACCTGCTCGCCCTGCGTGCCACCGGCCGTCACCACTTCCCGCTGCAGGTCGTAGGCGATCCGGCTGCCGGAAATTTCACTGCTGCCATCGCTGAGGAAGGCATCGGTGCTGAGCTGGATGGTGCCGGCATCCAGGTCGTACTCCAGCAATTGACCCCGCCCTTCGGTCGGCGGATTACCCCCGGTCCCGGCCTGGCTGAAGCGGGCGGGCTGGCCTGTCAGCACCGCCTTGCGGAGCCGGTTGCCGCGGAAGGTGAGCTCGGCGCGATCACAGCTGGTTCTCGTGCCGGCGTTATCGATGCTGACGTTACCCGTAAAGATCCACACGCTGTTCTCGAAATCCGCCGGATCGGCCGTGGCCTGGTCCGCCTTGATGCTGAGGCCCCCCTGCTTGATGTTCAGCTGCCGGAAGATGAGCCGGTTGTTGCGCCGGTCGAACTCGGAAAACGCGGCGTCGAGGTCTATCGGGAGGGTGGGGTCTGCCGGCGTGAGCAAAGGAACGGGCAGAGCTGGCGCCGTGTCGGCGGCAGTGACTTCCGCAGACATCAGCGCCGCGGCCACCACCATCGCGACCAGGGCCACGGTTCGGCCTGCAACAGATCGATCAGGGGAGAAAACGTCCGCGGACTTCGGCATTGAACTGAAGACGGTCCTGCTTGAGATAGACACGCATCCCCCTGGCGTGGAGCGTGTCCCGGTCGCGCTCCACCGCCACGAATCTCTCGGTCCTGGCGATGTAGGCTTCCGGGTCAAGCTCCAGGTAGTCGGTTCGGATCAAGAGCGGTGCCGTACTGGCACTACCTTTGGGTGCGGCATCGGCTGGGCTGACGGCTGTCGCCTCTGTCGTTGCGACCACGTCGCCCACGAGCTCAATGATATTACGATCCGGTGGTATCTGCCCGCGGTCGGCTCGGAGTTTCCAGGGCACCTGCGCAGCCGGTTCGTAATCCACGGTGACGTCCCGCATGGTTATGGTCCCGTCCGCCAGCACCTGCTCCGCCGCCGTCGTGGTCACCCGGTACAGGATCTGGCCGTCCGGGCCGGTGCCCGTAAGTCGCGCCTCCTTCACGTAATACCCGAAGCCCAGACGCGGCCCTGCCGGGGTGGCGTCATCCGTCGACGGGTTGCGGAACACGATGAAGCCGGTGAGCAGGGCACCCCCGAGCAGCAGGGCGAACCGAACGGGATCCTGCAATTTGATCCCGGTGGACAATCAGGCGGCCTGCCGCGCTGCCAGCAGGAGGTCGCACACTTCGCGCACGGCACCCCGGCCGCCCGCCGCAACCGTGACCCAGTCTGCTGCCCGCAGCAGGTCGGGGTGCGCGTTCGCAACCGTGATACCGAGGCCCGCCGGGACCATGATCTCGAGATCGGCGACGTCGTCGCCGACACAGGCCACTCTGGCTACAGGTATGCCGAGTTCGGCCAGCAGTTGTTCGAGCACCTGGCGCTTGTCGTTCCGACCCAGGAAGATGTGGGGTACTTGCAACTCCGCAAGACGGGCCGCGGCGGCGGTTGAGCGCCGGCCAGAGATCACGGCCACGAGCAGCCCGGCGGCCAGCACCTGCTGGATTCCGTAACCGTCGCGCACATGAAAGCTCTTGGTCTCGCGCCCGTCAGCGTCGTAATACAGTCGGCCATCGGTGAGGACCCCGTCCACATCGAGCACGAGCAGCCGGATCTGGGCGGCGACGGTACGCAGTTCACGCGGATCCATGGCGGGCTCGCCGGGCTTACATCACGCCCGCACGCAGCAGGTCATGGATGTTGAAGGCTCCGACCACCTTACGAGCGTCGTCGACCACGAGCAGGCCGTTGATCTTGTGCTGCTCCAGCAGGTGCACGGCTTCCGCGGCCAGAACCCCGGGCGCTACGGTCTTGCAGTTTGTCGTCATCACCTCGCGCATCGTCGTTCGATGCACGTCGATGCCCCGGTCCAGGATCCGGCGCAAATCACCGTCCGTGAAGATGCCTGCCAGCCGGTCGTCGGCGTCAATTACGGCGGTCATGCCCAGTCCCTTCCGTGTCATCTCCACCAGTCCCCTGGCGAGCGGCGTCTCTGGAGCCACCCGTGGAATGCCGTTGCCGTCGTGCATCAGGTCGTCAACCCGCAGCAGCAGCCGCCGTCCCAGCGATCCGCCCGGGTGCGCCAGGGCAAAGTCTTCCCGCGTGAAGCCGCGGCTCTCCAGCAGAGCCACCGCCAGGGCATCGCCCATGGCGAGCGCGGCCGTGGTGCTCGCGGTTGGCGCCAGGTTGAGCGGGCAGGCTTCCTCGCGTACGCCGACGTCCAGGGCGACAGTGGCGGCTTCGGCCAGCGTGGAGCGGAGATTGCCGCTGAGAGTAATCAGTGGAATTCCCAGGCGCTTCAGCAGGGGCAGGATCGTCACGAGCTCGTGGGTTTCGCCGGAACTGGAGATGGCGATCAACAGGTCGGCGCGGGTGATCATGCCGAGGTCGCCGTGACTGGCTTCCCCGGGGTGGACGAAGAAGGCCGGGGTGCCCGTGCTCGCGAGCGTCGCGGCAACCTTGCCTGCGATGTGGCCAGACTTGCCCATGCCCGACACCACCACCCGGCCCCGGCAGTCCAGGCAGAGCTGGCAGGCCCGATCGAAGCTCAGGTCGAGCCGCGGGGCGAGGCTGGCGACCGCGGCCGCCTCAATTTCCAGGACGCGACGGCCCCGGGCCCGGAAGTCTGGCAGGTCGCTGCTCATGGGCCGCGATTGTAAGTCATCTATAATGCCGCGCCTCACTGGCCCGGTCCCCGTCACCCGCATGACACCACAAGAGATTGAAACACTGATCCGGGCTCACCTGCCCGAGACGACCGCCACCGTGCAGAGCTCGGACAACGTGCACTTTGAAGCCCTGGTCGTCAGCCCGGCGTTCACTGGCAAACGCACCCTCCAGCGTCACCGCCTGATCTACGGCGCCCTCGGCGACCGCATCGGCGGAGATATTCACGCACTCTCCATCCAGGCCTATACCCCTGCAGAGTGGAGTGCCCGGGGGCCTTAATGCCGGCCGGCGACCCAGTCCATGGATAAACTGGCGATCACCGGCGGCAGCCCCCTGGAAGGGGAGGTGCGGATTTCCGGCGCGAAGAACGCCGCGCTGCCCATTCTTGCCGCGACGCTGCTCGCCGACGAGCAGGTCATGCTTGGCAACATCCCGCACCTGAACGACATCACCACCAGCATCGAGCTGCTGGGCCGGATGGGCGTTGGCGTCACCGTCCACGACGGGATGCGTCTTGAGGTGGATTCCCGGTCGATCAGTGATTTCGCGGCACCCTACGATCTGGTCAAGACCATGCGGGCCTCGATCCTCGTGCTGGGACCGCTCGTCGGGCGTTACGGTCACGCCGATGTCTCCCTGCCGGGTGGCTGCGCCATCGGCGCGCGGCCCGTGGACCTGCACGTCGCCGGTCTGCGGGCGATGGGCGCCGATGTCGAGGTCGTCGACGGCTACATCCGCGCCAGAGCGGGTCGCCTCCGGGGTGCGCACCTGGTGATGGACAAGGTGACCGTCACCGGCACCGAAAACCTGATGATGGCCGCCTGCCTGGCCGAAGGCGAAACCGTGCTCGAGAACGCGGCTCGCGAGCCCGAGGTCGTGGATCTCGCCGGGTTCCTGGAGCAGATGGGTGCGCGGATCCAGGGCGCAGGCACCAACCGCATCGTGATTCAGGGCGTCAGGCGTTTGCACGGTACTGAGTACGAGGTTCAGCCGGACCGGATCGAGACCGGTACGTTTCTGGTGGCCGCCGCGATCACGGGGGGCCACATCCGAGTGCGCCGGACCTGCCCGGAGCATCTGGAAGCCGTGCTGGCCAAGCTGCGCGCGGCCGGGGCCACCATCCACTCCGGCCCCGACTGGATCGAGCTCGATATGCGGGGCCGGCGGCCACTGGCGGTGGATATCAGCACCGACCCGTACCCCGCGTTTCCCACCGACATGCAGGCCCAGTTCATGGCCCTCAACTGCGTGGCGGATGGCGTCGGGACCATCATCGAGAACGTCTTCGAAAACCGCTTCATGCACGCGCTCGAACTGCAACGCATGGGCGCCAGCATCAAGATCGAGGGCCACACGGCGATCGTGCAGGGCGTAGCGCAGCTGCGGGCGGCGCCGGTGATGGCCACGGACCTGCGGGCGTCGGCCAGCCTGGTATTGGCCGGCCTGGCGGCGGAGGGCGAAACGCTCGTGGACCGGATCTACCACATTGATCGTGGCTACGAGTGCATTGAGGAAAAACTGCAGCAACTCGGTGCCCGGATCCGGCGCCGGGCCTAGTCCGAAGCCCGTCCTCGATAGGCAAGCCGGAAGGCCGGCGTGTATACTTTTCAGGCTTTCTGCCGCAGCAATGCAGCGGGTCTTGGAAGCCACCAAGGGACTTTCTAGAGGAATAACTCGATGAGCGAAGAGGCGTCTGTCAGCCGGCGTCAATTTCTGACCGTGGCTACCAGTGTGACGGGTGTGGTGGGTTTGGCCCTGACGGCGGCGCCGTTTATCGCGTCGTTCCGTCCCAGCACCCGGGCGCAGGCCCTCGGGGCTCCGGTGACCGTGGACATCAGCAAGCTCGACGAGGGCGCCATGGTACGCGTCGTCTGGCGGGGGCAGCCCGTCTGGGTGCTCCACCGCAGCCAGGCCATGCTCGATCGGCTTCTCGGCAGCACCCAGGCTTTGAAGGATCCGGAGTCGAACGAGTCCATTCAGCCCGCCTACGCCAGGAATGAAGGGCGTGCACTGCGGCCGGAGTACCTGGTGGTGATCGGCAACTGCACGCATCTCGGCTGTGCCCCTCTGGAGCGGTTTGAGGTGGCGCCTGCCGACCTTGGTCCGGACTGGGTCGGCGGCTTTTTTTGCCCGTGTCACGGTTCAAAGTTCGACCTGGCGGCTCGCGTCATGGACGGCTCACCGGCACCCACGAACCTGTCCATCCCGCCTCATCGCTTCGTGGGGGATGAACTGGTCATCGTCGGCGAAGACACGGGAGCCAAAGCATGAGCGCGGGACGTACGGGCGCGGCCGGCACGAGCGGGATGGCTGCGGGCAGTGGGGGCCGGGCGTCCCGCTTCATCGACTGGGTGGACGAGCGGTTCCCCCTGACCGCAATGATGAAGGAGCACGTCACTGAGTACTACGCCGCCAAGAGTTTCAATGTCTGGTACGTGTTCGGCGTGCTCGCCCTGGTGGTGCTGATCCTCCAGCTGGTGACCGGCATCTTCCTGACGATGAGCTACAAGCCCTCCGCCGAGGACGCCTTTGCTTCCGTCGAATACATCATGCGGGAAGTGGAGTGGGGCTGGCTGATCCGCTACATGCATTCCACGGGGGCCTCGATGTTCTTCCTGGTAGTCTACCTGCACATGTTCCGCGGGCTGATGTACGGGTCCTACAAGGCACCGCGCGAACTGTTGTGGATCATCGGCATGTTGATCTACCTGGTGCTGATGGCCCAGGCCTTCACTGGTTATCTGCTGCCCTGGGGCCAGATGTCGTACTGGGGCGCGCAGGTCATCGTCTCGCTGTTCGGCGCGATTCCGGTGGTCGGTGACAGCCTTGTGGAATGGATTCGCGGTGACTACTTCATCTCCGACATCACGCTGAACCGGTTCTTCGCCCTGCACGTCGCGGCGGTGCCTCTCGCACTGATGCTACTGGTGGTGGTGCACATCCTGGCGCTGCACACGACGGGCTCACTGAATCCCGACGGTATCGAGATCAAGGAAAAGAAGGGCCCGGACGGCATACCGCTGGACGGCGTGGCCTTCCACCCGTACCACACGTCCAAAGACCTGGTGGCCATCATCGTGTTTGCCATCATCTTTGTCGCGGTGGTTTTCTTCGCCCCTGACATGGGCGGGTACTTCCTGGAGCACGCCAACTTCGAACCGGCCAACCTGCTCAAGACGCCGGAGCACATTGCGCCCGTGTGGTACTTCACCCCGTTCTACGCCATCCTCCGTGCCGTGCCGAGCAAGGGCTGGGGCGCGTTCCTCATGCTGGCGGCCATTGTGCTGCTCTTCTTCCTGCCCTGGCTGGATCGCTGCAAGGTCAAGTCTGTCCGGTACCGCGGCTGGCAGTTCAAGGTCGCGCTGGGGGCGCTAGTGGTGAGTTTCGTCGTGCTGGGTTTCCTCGGCCTCCAGCCTGCTACCGAGAAGGTCTATGTCTACGCGGCACGGGTTTTTGCGGGCATCTATTTCGCCTTTTTCATCCTGATGCCGTTGTACACCTCGCGGGAAAAGACTAAGCCGGTTCCCGAACGTGTGGTCTACCATGGGCACGGGTGAGTTCGTCATGGTCCGTAACTCTCTGCAGCAACATCCGCGATCCAGCTTCAGCGTGTTTGTCGGTGTGCTGATTCTCGCCGGCGCATTACCGGTCCTGGCGTCGGAGGACGCCGGTCTGCACGACCTGGCCAACAACGACTTGGCGAACGTGGCCTCCCTGCAACGTGGGGCACGCAACTTCGTCAATTACTGCCAGGGGTGTCATTCGGCGAAATACGTCCGTTACAACCAGCTGGCGCGCGACCTCGGCATGACCGAGGAGCAGGTGATTGACAACCTGATGTTCGGCGCCGCCAGGCCCACGGAGACCATGGACATCGCGATGCGGCCTGCGGATGGCCAGAGGTGGTTCGGCATCGCACCGCCGGACCTCTCGCTGTTGGCACGGTCAAAAGGTCCGGACTACATCTACAACTTCCTGCGGACCTTCTACGTGGACCCCGCACGCCCTGCCGGCGTCAACAACCTGATGCTGCCGAACGTCGCCATGCCCCATGTGCTGTGGGAACTGCAGGGGCTGCAGAAGGCTAAATTCGAGGAAGAGGAGCACAAGGGCGCCACTCAACTTGTGTTCCGCAAGTTCGAACAGGTTTCTCCCGGCAAGCTCACGCCTGAGAAATACGACGAGTTCGTGCGGGACACCGTGAACTTCCTGGACTACATCGCTGAGCCGATGAAGCTGAAGCGGCAGAGCCTTGGCATGCTGGTCGTTGCCTTCCTGCTGGTCTTCGGTGTGTTTGCCTACTTCCTCAAACAGGAGATTTGGAAGGACGTCAGGTAGGTGTCCGACGAGTGGAACAGTCCAGGGAGCAAGACGGGGCGGCGAGCGGCCATGACGCTCTATTCCGATCCCGCCTCGATCGACAGCCATCGCGCCCGGATCGTGCTCGCCGAGAAGGGCATAGTCATCGACATCATCAGCGTGCAGGACGATGACCTTCCCGAAGACCTTCTCGATCTCAATCCCTACCACTCCACACCGACCCTCCTTGACCGGGACCTGGTGCTCTACGACTCCCGGGTGATCATGGAATACATCGACGAACGCTTTCCGCACCCGCCGCTGATGCCGGTGGACCCGGTCAGCCGGGCGCAGGTCCGGCTGGCCCTGTACCGGGTCGAGAAGGACTGGTACACGATGGCGGAGCAGTGCAGGAAGGCAACTGATCGCAAGCAGACCGTCCAGACCCGCAAGGTGTTGCAGGAAAGCCTGCTGTCAAGCGCGGAGGTGTTTGCAGCCAGGCGCTATTTCCTTAGCGACGAATTCTCGCTGGTGGATGCCAGCGTCGCGCCGTTGCTCTGGCGTCTGCCCGTGTACGGCATTGAACTCAGCGGCCACGGCGCCCAGCCGATCCGGAAGTACATGGACGGCATCTTCGCCCGGCACTCCTTTCGGGAGAGCCTGACCGAGGCCGAAATGGAGATGCGACAGTAGCCACGCCGAAGCGGCCCTACCTGCTGCGGGCCCTCCACCAGTGGATGACTGACAACGGCCAGACGCCGCATCTGGTCGTGGACGCCACCCAGCCGGGAGTCGCCGTGCCTGAGCAGCACGTGCAGGACGGGCGCATTATCCTGAACGTGAGCTATTCCGCCACCAGTCGTCTCGAGCTCACCAACGACGAGGTCAGTTTCGACGCCCGCTTCGGCGGCGTCCCGCGCAAAGTGTGCGCGCCCCTCGCGGCGGTCCTCGGTATCTATGCGCGGGAGACGGGCGAGGGGCTCGTGTTTCCGACCGACGAGTACGCGCCGTCCGGCGAGGCACCTCCACCCGAGCCACCAGCCCCAACGACGCCACCCGCCGGCAGGCCTGCGCTCAAGCTCGTCCGGTAGGAGCGACTTCAGCCGCGACTGCGAACTCCGTAGCCCGCGGCCCCCCGGCGGGAAATCCTGTCCGGCTACCGGGAGTACCCGGTGAGCGCCGGAAAGGACACCCACCGGGGGGCCGCTGCTGCGGTGATCCCGCTTCGGCGACTCCTGCGTCGGTACCGAGCGGACGACGGGTGGTGCCTCGGCCGCGCTCACCCGGTACTCCCGGTAGCGGCCGGGGTCTCCACCCGGTGGCCGCGGGATGTACCACGGCAGCGGTCGTGCGTGGTCGCGCCGGTCGGCGCTCCTAGGGCGCCCCGTAGAGCGTGCGGTCGATGCCGTCGCAGAGGCAGTGGATCACCACGAGGTGCACTTCCTGGATGCGGGCCGTGCGCTCGGCCGGCACCCGGATCTCCACGTCACCCGCACGCAGCGCCCCGGCGATGCGACCGCCATTCCGGCCGGTCAGGGCGACCACACGCAGGTTGCATTCGTGGGCGGCGTGAATGGCGGCCACTACGTTGGGGGAATTGCCCGACGTTGAGATGGCCAGCAGGGCGTCGCCGGGCCGGCCGAGAGCCGTGACTTGTTTCGAGAAGACCTGCTCATAGGCGTAGTCGTTGGCGATGGACGTGAGCGTGGAGGTGTCCGTCGACAGTGCCATGGCCGACAGGCCCGGGCGCTCGCGCTCGAAGCGGTTCAAGAGCTCGGCCGAGAAGTGCTGCGCATCGCCGGCGGAGCCTCCGTTGCCGCAACTCAAGATCTTGCCGCCGGCGCGCAGGGCGCCCGTGAGCAGGTCTGTGGCCGCTGCGATGGGCGCGACGAGTACGGCCATGGCGGCCTGCTTCGTGGCAATGCTTTCGGCGAAGTGGCCGCGTATGGCGTCCGTAAGGGACATCAGCGTCTCCAGCCTGGCGCAAAGCTCCATGATACGGCGGGTGCTCAACGGCCCGCCACGTCATCCAGCGAGAAGGCGGCGCGGCTCCAGCGGATAACCGGGTCGGCGAGTTCGCCCGTGATTTCCACCACGTCGAAGCGCACCGGCCAGCTGGCGAACTGCCGGTAGCGCAGGAGGAAGTACCGGGTGGCCCCGATCAGCCGCCGTTGCTTGCTGCGGTTGATGGTGGCGGCGGGCGTCGCGACGTTGGTCTTCCGGCGGGCTCGCACTTCGACGACGACGAGCACGTTCTGCGCCGTCATCACCAGATCCAGTTCCCCGACCCGGGCCCGGAAGTTGCGGGTGAGGAGCAAGAGCCCCTGGTTTGCCAGGTAGCGGGCCGCCAGCGCCTCGGCGGCCATCCCGTGCTGGAGATGCCGGGCACCCGGCGTCACGGCGGTGGCCCTTTGGTCCCTTAAGTGCCGGCCGGCGGCAATGGTGTTGGCGGCAATATTGGCAGGGGCGCTGGCAAGGGTATTGGGCGTCCCCCGCGGATTTCCGCGAACGAGAGACGCCGATGAATACGTCCGGCCGTGTCGGCGTACAACACGCCCGTGGCCCCGGGAATCTCGCCCGCTTCGAACGGGCCCGGCGCTGCCTGGCGCAGGATGTCGGGCAGCAGCTGGTAGGCGTCGTAGCCCAGGGCATAGAGCCGCGACACGCTGAGCGCTGCCCTGCCCCCGTGGCGAACCAATCCGTTCTTCACGACCCGATGGCGACCGTCCGGCGCGATTATCCAGGGGCTGTCGGGAAAGACCACGCCGTTCAGGTCGTCCTCGTCGGTCCCACCGTCCTCCCAGATCTGGGAAGTGCTGTAGGTGGGAAGGTCGCCGGCGCCGAAAAATTTGAGCTGGGGCACAATCTGTCTCCCGTTGCTGCTATTGGCAGCAACGAGGATAAGGTCCACGTCCTGCCGCCGTCCCGGCGCCAAACTGGGTTTTTCGCCCGGATTTGTCGCGGCACCTGGTGGCGGGGCAGTGGTGGCGTCCGTCGTCAGCAACAGGCTGCGGATGGGCACCGTGAAGTCGGCCGCACCGGGGAGATACGTGCGGGTGTCCACCACGACGCCGCCCAGTATCGTGAACTCCGCGGTGAAGGCTGCCAGCAACCGCTGTCCCCACTCACTGGCCGGGATCAGCACGATGGCTCGAAGCTGCCCGAGCGCGCTGGCCCGGGCGGCAATCTCCCGGGCTTCGTCTTCCGGGGCGAGACCGAATTGCCACAGTCCGCCGCTGCCCGGGTCCGTATCGGCCAGGTTATTGAGGGCGAGGACGGGTATCTGTCCGGGCAAAGGCCCTGCCAGGTCGCCCACGAGCGGCGCCAGGGCCTGCACGGATTCCTTGAGTAGTGGGCCGACGAGCACCCGCGCGCCGGCTGCCAGAGCCTGGCGGTGGGCTTCCGCGGCGCTCACCCGTGCTTCGTCGATGATCAGTGTGCTGAAGCGCCGGCTGGCGGGCACCCCGAGATGGGCCGCGATGAAACCGTCGCGGATGGCCGTGCCGAGGGCCTGCTGGCGGCCGGAGAGCGGCACGTAAAGGGCGACGAGCATGGCCTCGGACCCGGCGGGGTCCACCATGCCCCTGGCGATGGGGGCGCCGACCTGGCCAGGGACGCTTAGGGCCGACGGGAAACTGCCGGCCTCCGCCGGGGGTGCCGATGGCGAGTCTGCCGGTTGCAGGGGCTGGCTCGCTGCTCCGACAATGACCACCATGAGTGAAATCGCGAGCAGCACGCCGTTGCGACCAGGCACGCTGTATGTTGTGGCAACGCCGATTGGGAACATGGGGGACCTGAGTCCGCGTGCGCGAGAGGTTCTGGGCAGCGTCGCACTCGTCGCCGCCGAGGATACCCGGCACACCGGGCAATTGCTAACCCACGCCGGCATCACCACCCGGTTGTTGTCCCTGCATGAACACAACGAGGCGGGGCGGGTCGACGAGATCCTGCAGCGCCTGCGCGCCGGGGACAGTGTGGCACTGGTCACCGATGCGGGCACGCCGCTGATCAGCGATCCCGGCTACCGGCTGCTGGCGGCACTGCGTGCGGCCGACCTGTCGGTCAGCCCCGTGCCTGGCCCCTGCGCGGCCATCGCGGCCCTGTCAGTGGCCGGATTGCCCACCGACAGGTTCTTCTTCGAGGGGTTTCTGCCGGTCCGCTCCGCGGCCCGCACCGCCCGGCTGCGGGAACTGGTCCGGCGGGGGGAGACGCTGGTTTTCTATGAGGCAACGAATCGGCTGGCCGACACGCTGGCCGATGCCATTGCCGTGTTCGGTCCGGAGCGTGCCGCGGCCGTCGGCCGCGAGCTGACCAAACTGCACGAGACCGTCTACCGGGGCAGCCTCAACCGGGTGCGCGAAGCCGTGCGTGCCGATCCGGGCGGCGATCGCGGGGAATGCACCTGGCTGGTGGCGGGGAGTGGGGCGGAACTGGCCCCGGACGAGGCCGAACTGGCCCGGGTGGTGGGCATCCTGGCGGCAGAACTGCCGGCCGCCCAGGCCGCAAGCCTGGCGGCGCGGATTACCGGCGGGTCGCGCAAGGCCGCCTACCGGCTGGCCAGCGGGCGCTAGCGAACCAGTCCGTCCTTGAGCAACCGGTCCACGATAGCGGGGGTGATCTCAGCGATGGCCATTTCACGGGAATCGAAGCTTTTTGCCTTCGTTTCCAAACTGTAGACGATCGTCGCGTCACGAGTCTCGAACAGACGGGAGGAGAGTTCAGCGGTGCCGCTGATCGAGAAGACCGACGGTGCCGTCTCAAACTCGCCATACACCACGGGCACGCCATAGGCGCCCCAGTAGCCGTAGTCGTAGCCGAAGCCGGTGGCCTTGTAGTAGCCGCCGCCGCGAGCGTCGGCAGAGCCACCTTCCTTGGCCTTCGCGGAGGACGCGATAAGGCTCGTCGCGAGCACCGCGTCGGCGCCGAGCGTTGCGGCGACTCCCTCAATCGCCTCGCGCGTGATCTGTGCCTTGGTGCTCATCACCGCGCAGCTTGCTGTTGCCTTGACGGCGTCACTCCGGAGATTCGCAGCCAGCGCGTACTCGAATGCGCAGCGCCCGTTCACCTCCGGGCTCACGCCCAGGACCAGAATATTGGTGAAGCCGCCGCTGCGGGCAATACCCTCGGTAAAGGTGCCATCAACGACCACCGACCTCGTGCAGCCACTCAGAAAGCCAGCGGCCAGCAGCACAAGAACCGGCGCTAACAGGGAGGTTGGCGACGGCGCTATGCGGAAGGTGGCCAGGCTGCGCACGAGGGACTCCTGTTGAGGTCCGGAAGCGGCGCAGAGTACCCGGTGTTTCCGCCCATTGCTAACGGGCAACCGAGTCGTGCTACCGTGACCGGGCGAGTCGGCCAGGCAATCGCTCGTGTGCTTGCACACGGGAGGAAAGTCCGGGCTCCGGCGGGCAGGGTGCCAGGTAACGCCTGGGAGGCGCGAGCCTACGGAAAGTGCCACAGAAAATAACCGCCTAAGGACCCCTGGGTCAGTCCCCGGGTCCCGGTAAGGGTGAAAAGGTGCGGTAAGAGCGCACCGCGCGGGTGGCAACACTTCGCGGCACGGTAAACCCCACCCGGAGCAAGACCAAATAGGGAAGCAGCGTTCCGCAAGGAATGCACCGTCGCCCC
>CAYMKJ010000172.1:0-4203 GCA_964391025.1 uncultured Chromatiaceae bacterium | reverse complement strand
GGTCTTCGTGTAGGCCAGCGGCGCAAAGAGCCGGCCCTCCTGCCCTTCGAGCGCAAAGATCGGCAGGAACGACAGCGTGATGATCAGCAGGGCGAAGAACAGCGCCGGGCCGACTTCGGTCGCCGCCTCACCGATGAGCCGGCGGCGCTCTGCCCCATCGGGTTCGGCGTTCCCGTGAGCGTGCCGCCAGGCCTCGAGCTTCTTGTGGGCATTCTCGATCATCACCACCGAGGCGTCGACCATGGCGCCGATCGCGATGGCGATGCCACCCAGGGACATGATGTTGGCGCTGATACCCTGCTGGCGCATGACGGCCAGGGCGATCAGGATGCCCAGCGGCAACGTGAGAATGGCGACCAGCGCTGACCTGGCGTGCAGCAGGAAGACGGCGCAGACCAGCGCCACGACGATGAACTCCTCGATGAGCTTGTCGCGCAGGTTGGCCACGGCACGCTCGATCAGCGCGGAGCGGTCGTAGGTCTCCACGATCTCCACGCCGGCCGGCAGGCTGCCCCGCAGGGACTCGATGCGGGCTTTGACGGCGCGCAGGGTGGCCAGCGCGTTCTGACCGAAGCGCATGACCACGATGCCGCCAACCACCTCTCCTTCGCCGTCCAGCTCGGCGATGCCGCGCCGGATTTCGGGGCCGGTCTGCACCCAGGCCACGTCGCGCAGCAGGATGGGTGTTCCGGCCCCATCGAGCCCGACCGGAATGGCGCGGAAGTCCTCGAGTGATTGCAGATAGCCCCGGACCCGCACCATGTATTCGGCCTCGCCGAGCTCGACGACGGAGCCGCCGGTCTCCGCGTTCGCGCGCCGCACCGCCGCCGTGATCCGCTCGGGGGTGACCCGCAGGGCCTGCAACCGGACGGGGTCCAGGACGATCTGGTACTGCTTGTTGAAGCCGCCCACGGTGGCCACCTCGGCCACGTTGGGCACGGTCTTGAGTTCGAAGCGGAGAAACCAGTCCTGCAGCGCCCGCAGTTCGGCGAGGTCGTGACGCCCGCTGCGGTCGACCAGGGCGTACTGGTAGATCCAGCCGACGCCGGTCGCATCGGGGCCGAGCGCCGGCTGCGCGCTGGCGGGCAGGCGACCCTGGATCTGGGACAGGTATTCCAGCACCCGCGACCGGGCCCAGTAGAGGTCGGTGCCGTCAGCAAAGATCACGTAAACGTAGCTGTCGCCGAAGAACGAGTAGCCGCGCACGGTCACCGCACCGGGCACGGACAGCATGGCCGTCGTCAGCGGGTACGTCACCTGGTCCTGCACGACCTGCGGCGCCTGCCCGGGATAGCTGGTCCGGACGATGACCTGCACGTCCGAGGGATCGGGGATCGCGTCCAGCGGCAGCGTGAGGGCGCTCCACAGCCCCAGGAGGGCGAGGGCCGCCGTGGCCAGCAGCACCAGCACCCGGTTATTGATCGACCAGCGGATCAGAGCGGCGATCATGGGCGCTCTCCCGGCAGCAGGCGCTCCAGCGCGCCGCGCAGATTGGCTTCCGAGTCGCTCAGGAACTGTCCGGAGACGACCACCCGGTCGCCCGACCTGAGGCCGCTCCGGATTTCGGTCTGCTCGCCCTGCTCCAGACCGGTAGTCACCGCCACCGGACGGAACCGGCCTTCGCCCTCCGCGAGAATGATCGCCGTGCGCTCTCCCGACCGGATCAGCGCCTCAGTCGGAACGACCAGCGCGGTGCGTGACTCACCCTGGATCGTGACGCGCGCCGACATGCCCGGCCGGAGCGCCAGCCGATCGTTCTGCACCAGGATGCGCGCGCGGGTCGTGCGGGTCTCCGCCGAGAGCTCGGGATACAGGTAGTCCACCTGCCCTTTAATCGGCACCGAACCCGGGCTGGCCAGCGTGACCTCCGCCGACTGGCCGGCCTGCAGCCATGCGCCCTGGGCCTCCGGCACCGCGGCGATCACCCAGACCCGGGACAGGTCGGCGAGCGTCATGATCGGCATCCCGGCGGCGACTGCGGCGCCCTCCCGCACGAGCAGTTCCGTCACGACGCCAGCCATCGGCGCGACGATCTCGATCTGCCGGTCCGGAACACCAAGCCGGGCGATGCGGTCCAGCTGCCCGCTGGTGATGCCCAGCAGTTCGAGGCGACGCCGGGCGGCGGGAATCAGGAGCTGGTCGCCAGTGCGGATGCCCAGCAAAAACTCCTCCTGCGCGGCGAGCAGGTCGGGACTGTAGAGAGCGCCCAGCCGCTGCCCGCGTTGCACCGGATCCCCCGCCGCCCGCACGTCGAGCCTTTCGATCCAGCCCCCGGCCCGTGTCGTCACCACTGCGAGTCGCCGTTCATCGACAGCGACGGTGCCGGTGACTGTCACGCGGGGGGCCAGGGCGGCTGCCGTTACCAGACTGGTGCGCACGCCCAGGTTCTGGGCCACCCGGGGGTTGATCGCGATGCCGCCCTCATCGGCAGACGCCCGGTACTTTGGGACCAGGGCCATGTCCATGAAGGGCGATGGACCGGGTTTGTCGAACTTCACCTCGGGGCGCATCGGGTCGTACCAGTACAGGACGTCGCCGGCCGCTGGCGCGGCGCTGTCAGCCCCGCTGCCCTGCACCGGGCTGCGGTTCAGCCACCAGCCGAGGCTGATGCCGGCCCCCAGCAACACGAGGCCTGCCAGCAAGTTCGCGCGGGTGCTCATGGTGCGGTCTCCCTGGCGAAGTACTGCAGCTGTAAGCGCTCACGGACCACCTGAGTCGCCAGGTCGAGGCGCATCAATTCGGTTTCCAGAAGACTGCGCCGGGCCTCGAGCAGGGCCGACAGGGAACCACGCCCGGCACGATAGGCGGCCAGCGATGCCTCGACGCGTCCTGTACCCGGGGGTAACAGCGCATCTTCGTAGTACCGCAGGCGTTCAGTGCCAGCCTGCCACTCGCGATAGGCCGCGGTGAGCGTCGCAGTCGCCTCGCGCAGGTGCTCGTCCCGTTGCGCGGTGGCGGCCGACAGGCGTTCCAGTGCCGCGGCGCTGGAACGATCCTGCCGGTTACCCGCGAACAGGGGCAGGTCCACGCCGACCATCAGCGTCACCAGATCGGGAAACTCGAGGCGGTGGTCGTACCGCACTTCCATGCGCCAGTCGGGTTTCAGTTCTGCTGTGGCGAGTCGCAGCTCGGTTGCCGCCAGCGCTGCAGTCGTCGCGGGCGCGGCGAGCGAAGGATGTCCCGGCAAGTCTTGAAGCAGCTGGCCCAGCGCGGGTGGAGCCGGAAGCACGGGGAGGCTGCCCTCGACCGGTCGGTCTGCCGCAGCTCCAATCCAGCGCGCGAGGCCGGCGCGAGCAGCTTGTTCCCGTTGCCGCAGCGCTCGACCCCGGTCCGCAACGAGTGCCGCCTCGACCGCTGCTGCGAGCACCTCTGGCTGGGCACCACGACCGGCCAGGAGATCGATCCCGGCGACGTCCCGCTGACGCACTGCCTCGGCGCTCAAGCGCTCGAGAATTTGTGCCCCGCGAACGGCGGCGACGACTTCGAGATACGAGCGACCGGCCTCGAGGCGGACCCGCTGCTCGAGATCGGTGAGCGCCAGTTGGGCTCCCGTGGACTGCTGCTCCAGGGCGGCCGCGCGCAACTCGCGCTTCGCCGCTCGTGGAAACTCCTGGGAGATGCCCACCGAAAGTGCGGTGAAGTCATCATCGCGCAGGCTGAAGGCCTCACCGCCGTTCACTGGCAGCTGCGTGATACCGCCAAGCAGCTGCGGGTCGGGCAACTGCCCGGCCGCCACCGACTGCTCCCGGAGGGCACGGACGTTAGCGGCCTCCGCCAGCAGCGCGGGTTGTTCGGCCAGCGCGAGGCGGTGGACCTCGGGCAGCGTGAGGAAATCTGTCTCGGCAGCAGCCACGACCGGATTGCCGATCGCCCCCCACAGTAGCGCGCTGATGAAGACTCTCGACCGCGCATTCGCGCGACGCTGGAACGCAGGCATGACGACTCTCCACGACGACGTGAGTAGCGGCGTCCCTCGGGAACGCCGGGCTCAGTTCAGACGCGGAGGATCGCGGGTGGCCGGAAAGGGGATGAGAGGCGGGAGGTGACGGGGGGGAGCAGGTAGCGATCGTCGGGTGCCGTGAGTGGCCCGACGGCCGGTGTAGCCTCGATCGTCGTGCTCACGGCGTGGGCAGCTGCGCAGGTGCTCATGTCGGGACAGGCATCGTCGCAGCAGGCGGGTGGCTCAGAGGCATCACTCGTCTG
>CAYMKJ010000171.1:0-3959 GCA_964391025.1 uncultured Chromatiaceae bacterium | reverse complement strand
CTGACCTACCGCGTGGCGTCAATCACACCCCGCAGCAACGCCACTTCCTGCGGCCGGATCCCGATCTCACCCGCCCGCTTCTCCCAACCCGCCACGGCGCCGCGGACCCGCTGTTCGATGGCTGCAGCGGCGTCGGCGGATAGCCGGTAGTACTTCGCGGTCCGCCCGAGCATCGCCGTATCCGGCGTGGCGCTGTGCTCGTCTATCGCCAGCACGTGCTCGTGCCGATCGGGGCTGGGATTGAGGTCGAAGGCTGGCGACAAACTCCAGCCTTTGGCGCTGCGCAGGAAACCATGGTTGCGGAAGTGGTCGTCCCGGTTGCCCACGAGGATTGAGAAAACAACGCGCGCGTAGACTTCGTGCAGGTCGGCCTCGATGCTGCCGGGATCTCCCTGCTGCTCGATGGCCTGGGCGATTTCCAGGTAGCTGCCACTGTCGCCATCCTGATGGCCCAGCAGGGTCATGGCCGACGCGTACAGGCGCCGCGTTCCCCTCAGCCGGTCGAAGCGCTGCACGCAGAAGGTGTGATGTTGGCTTGCGAAACGCAGGCACTGGGCGGCCGGTACGCGCAGGCCGGCGTCCTGGGCCAGGCGGTGCGCCAGGAATTCCCAGACACCCACGTCGCGGCGGTCTGCGTTGGCCGGAAACTTAGCCAGCCAGAGTTGGCCGCTCTCGTCTTCGAACGTGGCCTTCGGGCGCGCGCCGCCCAGGCTGGTGCCGGGGGCCACCAGTAGCTGCAGCCAGGCGGCGTACTCGGGCCGCTGCTCGGAGCCGGGCTCGTCGATCTGGCGAACCACGGCCTCCAGTTCACGCAGCCGAGCTGCGGGCGGTGCCGCGAGCACTTGGTCATCCAGCCAGGCCTGCCGTTCGGCATCGCGGAAACGCAGCGCACCCATGCGATAGGCGTCATTGACGCCGATCAGGAAGTCCCAGTCCGTGAGCCGCCGCACCGGCCGCGCGGATGCACGTGCCAGCGCCGCCTCGCGGCGCTCCATCAGCACGCGGCCCCAGCGATCGGGCGCGGTGTCGCGGAAGATGCCGTTCAACACCCGGCCTGCCGCCACGAAGTGCGGGCCCGGGGTGAGTGCGAGCTCTGGATCAATCGCGAACGCTTGCTTCGCCTCGATCCAGCTTCGCGCGTATTCGAAGCGCACAACCTCGGCACCCCGCCCTGCGGCGCGCGTGAGCGTGCCCACCTGCGCATCGGGGCCCAGCGTGTTGTCTGCCAGCCAGACTTCGATGTCGCGGGTCATGGCGCCCCACGCCCCCGCGGAGGCTGCAGCTGCTGCAGGTCCTGCAGGCGCCTGCCCAGTTCGTCATCGGCGGCGATGGCATCAATGTCGGCGCTCAGGTTCAGCACCTGCAGCAGGCGCAGCATGGTCGCCAGGCTCGTGGTCGGCAGGCCGGACTCGAGCTTGGCCAGCGTTTGCTTCGAAACGCCCACCCGCGCCGCCACCACTTCCTGGGTCAGGCGGCGGCGCAGCCGGGCTGCGCGCAGGCGTTCGCCTAGCGCCTGGAGTTGGCGCTCGGCAGCGGGGTACGTTGGGGGCGTGCGCTTTGACATGGACGATTAAATAGTCTTTAAGGATTCTAATGTCAATTTAATTGATCTATTTTGAGGACCCAACCCCATGACCGCCCAGGTCAGGACGTCAAACGCGTTGCCGGGGCAGACCGGCCGGGCCGCGCTGCAACCGTCGTGGTGTGCAGTGCGAGAAAGTGGCGGGACGGGGGAGATTCACGGCCGGGGTAAGGCTGTTGATGTCCACCCTCTATTGACCCCCCAACAGAGCGTCTTCAGGCGCGAATTCTGGCCGGGGATCGCGCCGGTCGGCGCTCCTGCAGGCTTGTTTCAGATATTCGCCAGCATCTTCAAGGGGACGCTCTCTACCTTAGGGCCGAGCGCATAGCGGCGCGACCCGGGATAGATCACGTAGAGCTTGTGCAGGTCCAGATCGGTGAGCGCCACGTGCATGCTCCTGGTCATGCCTGGCGCGTCCTCGCGTTTGATCTCGACGCCGAGGCGCTTGCCCTTGTGCATGAAGAGGAGATCGAGCTCGGATCCGGCGTGAATGCCGTAGAACCACGCCTGCTCTGGCTTGAACTGCGCGAGCACTTCCTCGATAACGAAGCCTTCCCAGGAGGCACCCAGCTTCGGATGGGTGAGCAACGCCTTCGGGTTGCCGAGGCCCAGTAGCGCACTCAGCACGCCGCTGTCGCGCAGGTAGATCTTGGGACTCTTGACCACTCGCTTGCCCAGGTTGGTGAACCACGGATGCAGACGGCGGACCATGAAAGTCTGCTCCAGAGCATCGAGGTAGCTGCTGGCGGTGTTGGGTGCCACGCCGAGCGAAGCGGCCACTTGGGATGCATTCCAGATCTGGCCGTGGTGGTGGGCGATCATGGTCCAGAAGCGGCCCATCATGCGCGGCGACATGCCGAAGCCGAGCGCGGCGAGGTCGCGTTCCAGGAAGGTGCGGATGAACTGGTTGCGCCAGGTGAGGCTGTCGGCATCGCTGCGGGCCAGGAAGGAACGCGGAAAACCGCCGCGCGACCATAATTTGTCGATCCCATCGACCTCGCTCATGGAGAAGCCGCGAACATTGACCACCTCCACGCGGCCCGCGAGCGACTCGGAGGCCTGCCTGGCCAACTCGGGTGATGCGCTGCCCAGTACGAGGAAGCGGGCCTTGTTGCGTGGGCGGTCCACCAGGACGCGCAGCACGGGGAAAAGTCCCGGCTGGCGTTGTGCCTCGTCCAGCACGACCAGTCCGCTGAGACCCTCGAGCGCGGTCATGGGGTTATCCAGCAGGCGTGCTTCGGCAGGATGTTCCAGGTCGAAGTAGCTGGGTGCATCGGCCGGGAGCAGTTGCCGGGCCAGTGTCGTTTTGCCGCACTGGCGGGGGCCGAGCAGCATCACAACCGGGCTGCGTCGCAGAGCCTTCCGGATGTCCGCCATTAGAGCCGTGCGCTCAATCATGGGTGAAAACTAGCAACTTGATTGCGGATATTCAAGTTGCTCCTACGGGACGCGCCAGGGAGTCGAGCTGCGTGGCCAGCTGCTCCGGCGCTGCGAAGAACGGCGAGTGTCCGGTTGGCAGGGTCAGCACGGTCGCGCAGGGCGAGGCGGCCACCATTTGTTCCTGGACAAATAATGGGAGCGCCACATCCCGTGAGCAGTGGATGTAGGCCCGGGGCACTCGGCCGAAGCGCCCCGGCGTCACCTGGACCGTCTGGAACATGACTGCGAGGGGCTCCGGGCCGAGTCTCGTTTTCGCGAAGGCGAGATCTTCCTCCGGACAATCCGCGTAAAAGATGTCCCGGACGTGCTCCGGGTCGACGGTCACGCACTGGCCATCTGGCGTCCGCAGCGATGCGGCATTCAAGGGGTTGTCGGGGTCCACGCTGCAGATTCGCACCAGTGAATCCCCGTCCCGGGGCAGGAACGCGGTGACATAGACAAGTCGCCGCAGGCGCTGCGGCATGGCTTCTGCCACCGCGCTGATCACCAGTCCGCCGAGGCTGTGGCCGACGAGGATCACATCGCCGTCGCAGGTACTGACCGTGTCGCTGATCCGCTGGGCATAGCTGTCCAGCGTCTGGGCGTTGGCGGGAGCCGGGTCGTCCCCATGGCCCGGCAGGTCGGGCGCCAGCACCGTGTGCCCCTGCGCCCGGAGCAATGGCACGATGTGTCGCCAGCACCAGCTGCCGTGCCAGGCACCGTGGACCAGGACATACGTTGCCATAAGTGGAAATCCCGTTTGAGCCGGAGCCGGAAAGCTGCGATTCTCCGGGCATTCATTGCTGAAGGGCAAATTCATGAAGCTGTATTTCAGTCCGGGCGCCTGCTCGCTGGCCTCCCACATCACGCTGCTCGAGGCAGGGCTGCCCTTCACTGCGGACAAGGTGGACATGCGCACCCGCCAGACCAGTGACGGGCAGGACTTCGCGGCCATCAA
>CAYMKJ010000170.1:0-2802 GCA_964391025.1 uncultured Chromatiaceae bacterium | reverse complement strand
ACGGGCCTGGCCAGTAGCCTACGCCACTCTGTGGCCACAAGGCGGCGGCCAACCGATGCCACAATAGTCTGACGCAACGGGGAGGGCGCCAGGATGGAAACAAGAGCACTGGGCAAGTCCGGCTTGCAGGTGTCAGCTGTCGGACTCGGTTGCATGAACTTCGGCATGATGAACGATCAGGCCCAGGCGACGGCCATCGTCAACCGGTCGATAGAGCTGGGTGTGAACTTCTTCGACACGGCGGACGTCTACGGCAATCGCGGGACCTCCGAGGAATACCTGGGCAAGGCGCTCGGCGCGCGCCGCCGCGACGTCATCATTGCCAGCAAGTTTGCCGGCCCCATGTCCACGGAGCACGCCTGGATGCAGGGCGGCTCCCGGCGCTGGATCCTGCAGGCGGTGGAGGGCAGCCTGCGCCGTCTCGGCAGCGACTACCTCGATCTCTACCAGATGCATCGGGCCGACACGGCCGTGCCCATCGAGGAGACACTGCGGGCCCTGGACGATCTCGTCAGCCAGGGCAAGGTCCGCTATATCGGTTGCTCCAACTATGCCGCCTGGCAGATTGCGGACGCCGCCTGGACCTCCCGGCAGCATCACCTCAACGCGTTCATCTCTGCCCAGAACCGCTACAGCGTGCTGAGCCGGGATCTCGAGAAAGAGGTGGTGCCGGCGGTCAACCAGTTTGGCCTTGGCATCCTGCCGTACTTCCCGCTGGAGAGCGGCCTGTTGTCCGGCAAGTATCGCCCGGGGCTGGATTTTCCGGCGGATTCGCGCCTGGCCAAGTGGGGCGCCTGGGCCGCCGCTGCCTTCGCCTCCCCGGACAAGCTGGAGAAGGTTGCCAGCCTGTTTCAGCTCTGCGATCGCTTTGGCCACAGCCTATTGCAGCTCGCCATGGGCTGGCTGGCCAGCAAGCCCTATGTTTCCAGCGTCATTGCCGGCGTGACGACGGTCCCGCAGCTGGAACAGAACGTGATCGCGGCGGCGTGGCGCGGGTCTGCCGAGGAGCTGGTGGAGATCGACAAGCTCTGCCCGCCGCCCGAGGGCGGCTTGCCGGGACCGCGGCGCTAGCGGCCCGACGCCGGGGTTTTTAGTCATGCCGGACGTGACACTGGGTCCGCACGTGCCCACAGGGCTGGTGGCTGCAGTGACGCTGATAGCGTTGGCCATTGTCCTGTTGCTCCCACCGATTCCACAGGATCCTGCGTATCACGCCTTTGCCGATGGCACGGCGCTCTTCAACCTTCCCAATTTCTGGAATGTGGCCTCCAACGTGCCCTTTCTGGTGGCGGGCGCCTTCGGGCTGACGTCCTTGCGGAAGCTCCAGCCGCAACTGGCGACATCCTCTTACCTGGTGTTCTGCCTCGGGGTGCTGCTGGTGGGCATCGGCTCCGCGTATTACCACGACGCGCCGACCAACGACACGCTCACCTGGGACCGCATACCCATAACCATCGCCTTCATGGGGCTCTTCTCGATCGTGATCGAGGACCGGGTCTCCACGCGGCTCGGCCGGCGCCTCTTGTGGCCGCTGGTCGTTGCCGGCGTGAGTTCCGTTCTCTACTGGGACTGGACCGAGCTGCAGGGCCGCGGAGATCTCCGGGCTTACGGGCTGGTGCAGTTTCTGCCGATGCTGCTCATTCCCCTGATGCTGATCACCGGGAAGAGCAGGGGGCTACGCGCACCCTGGCTTTGGGCGACGCTGGGAGCCTACGCACTCGCCAAGCTGGCGGAGCACTTTGATGCCGCCATCTATGCCGCGAGTGGCTGGGTCAGCGGTCACAGTCTCAAGCACGTGCTGGGAGCGGTCGCGGTTTTCTGGGCGATGCGGGCGATGCACCGGCCAGGGACGCCGGTCACGCCGCTACTTTAGATTCTGCCCCTTCAGCGCTAACCGCGCCGCATGCAGCAGCGGCTCGGTATACCCACTGGGTTGCTTCAACCCAGCAAAGACCAGCCGGCGGGCGGCCTGGAAAGCGAGACTGGCGTCCGGGTTCACGGCCATCGGGCGGTACAGCGGATCGCTGGCGTTCTGCCGATCCACCACTGCAGCCATGCGCCCCATGACCTCCCTCACCTGCTGCTCGCTGACCACGCCGTGCCGAAGCCAGTTCGCGATGTGCTGGCTGGAGATGCGCAGCGTGGCCCGGTCTTCCATCAGGCCAACATTGTGAATATCGGGCACCTTGGAGCAACCCACGCCCTGGTCCACCCAGCGAACCACGTAACCGAGAATGCCCTGGCAGTTATTTTCCAGTTCGGTGCGAATCTCGTCCGCGCTCCAGTGCGTATCCGGCGCGAGTGGGATGGTGAGCATGTCGTCGAGCGACGCCCGGGGCCGTGAGCGCAACGCGGCCTGGCGTTCGGCGACATTGACCTGGTGATAGTGAATCGCGTGGAGCACGGCGCCCGTGGGCGAGGGTACCCAGGCGCAACTCGCGCCGGCTTCCGGGTGGCCAATCTTGGTGCGGAGCATGTCCGCCATCAGGTCCGGCTTTGCCCACATGCCCTTGCCGATCTGGGCGTGGCCCGGCAGGCCGCAGAGCAGGCCCACATCCACGTTGTTGTTCTCGTAGGCGCTGATCCAGGCGCTGGATTTCATGTCCTCCTTGCGCACCATGGCGCCCGCCTCCATGGAGGTGTGCATCTCATCGCCGGTTCGGTCAAGGAAACCCGTGTTAATGAAGATGACCCGCTCGCTGGCGGCGCGGATGCACTCCAGCAGGTTGACAGAGGTGCGGCGTTCCTCGTCCATGATGCCGATCTTCAGTGTGTTCCGCGGCAGCCCGACGGCATCTTCCA
>CAYMKJ010000169.1:0-5115 GCA_964391025.1 uncultured Chromatiaceae bacterium | reverse complement strand
TCCGCAAGGACATTCGGCTCGTCCTTTTCGAGCAGGGCCCGGTTGGTCGCCGGGAATTTCTCCCGCCCACCTTCCTCCGGCCACTGAATCGTGGCGTCGATGATGATCTTGCTCGTCCGCCCCTGAACGGGCTGGCTGGGGTCGGTGACGATCCCCTGCAGGTCCTTGATGATTTCGGTGGCCGGTGACGGCTGCCAGCGGGAGCCAAGGGCGAACATGACCTGGGTGCGGTCCATCACGTCGATGTCCTTGTCCACCACAATCACCACCTTGGCAATCGGATTGCGATCGGCCACCGCGTGCCCGGCCTTCAGGCCCTGGCCGGGGCCGTTCTTGTCGATGCTGATGATGTAGATCCCCATGACGTCCTGGGGCTGGTAGGACTCCTTAAGGTTCGGCACGCCGCGCCGGATAAAGTAGTCGGACAGGGCGTCCTGGGGAGAGGTGACCATGCCCCGCTGCAGACCGGTGTACATGTTCACCACCCAGGGATCCCGGCGGTGGGTGACCGCCGTGACGTTCAGGTAGAAGTTTTCCTGCTTGTAAGGGCCCAGGTAGCCGAACATTTCCCCGAAGGGCCCTTCGGGCATGCCCTGTCCCTGCAGCGGGACCTCACCCTCGATGATCATCTCGGCGTGAGCGGGGACGAGCAGATCATTGGTTTCCGACTGCACGACCTCGAGGGGCTTGCCCCGGAAGCCGCCTGCCACGGCCAGCTCGTCGACGGGCTTGTCGCCGAACCGCGGGGCCACGCGCGTGCAGCTGATGAACCAGACCACGGGATCCTGGCCAAGTGCAATGGACACCTTCGCGACTGCCTCGCCCCGTTTCTTCGCGGCCATCAGCATCTTCCAGCCCGCCTGATTCGGTTCCGGATTGAGGCCCAGCAGGCGCGGGCCCTTCAGCTGGCAGCGATAGGTACCGAAATTGTTGCCCATGACCGGGTCGTGGGTGAATACCGACGTGGCGTTGATGTAACGGCCCGCGTCTGCCGGGTTCGTCTGGATGAAGGCAAACTTCGTCAGGTCGATCTCGTCACCGCGCAGTACCACCTGCTTGCACAGGGCCCGTTCGCGGGCGATGGTGACCGGCGGAATCTGCGGGTAGCTGCCGTTGTTGTTGTTCAGGACCCCGGCGAGGTACGTCTTGGCATTGCGGTAGCTCGCTGCCCCGTTGCCCGGGACCAGTGGCTGGCCAAAGACGATGGCGTCGCAGTTCAGGTTCGCCTGCAGGAGCCCCAGCAACGGACCCTGCACCCACTGGCCGCCGATCTTCACCCGGTCGAAGAGCAGCGCCGGGACGCCATAAAAACTGTAGAGATCGTTGGCCCGGTAGACCAGCCCCGTGGCCTGGAACGCGTCCTGGTCCACTGCGGGTATCCGCAGCAGCAGCCCGTTGGCCTCGAGAGCGGCGACGTAGTCACGCAGTGTGTCGAAGGGGGCCTGCGGTGCGCTGGCTCTGTTCGGGCTGGCCGCTCCGCCGCCAGCCTTCACCCCACCAGTCGCGGTGCAGGCCACAGCGGAGAGGGCGGCGAGACTGGTGCCAGCCGCCAGGATTTCACGCCGGGACAACAGGGAATCGGTCATGGATTGCGCTCCAGCCAGAGAGTGCTTGCGATATTAACCGGCGTCCGCCGCAACAGCGCGGCGCGCTCGCCAGCGCAGCACAAGAATCGCCGTTGACACCACCACGAGGCCAGCGAGCCACCCGCGGGTGCGGCCTTCGATGACCTGGAAGATGACGCCGTGTGCCAGGGTCAGGAAGAACGCCACAGCGGCGGCACGTTGCAGCCGCTTCCAGCGCGGGGCGCCCAGACGGCGGAGACTCCGGTTGTTGGACAGCGCCAGCAGCAACAGGAAAATCAGCCCCACCAGGTAGCCAGCCACAATGCTGGCTGTCCCGATCCAGCCCGCCCAGCCGGGCAATGGGTTCGCCGGAGGCCCCGTGATGTACGCGCGGAAATAGGCGGGTTGCATCACCACTGTCGTTGCCACCACCAGGTGCGCGAGGCCGGTCAACGCGGCCCAGATGCCTAAGTCCCGGCGCAGGAGGTTATTCAGCACCGGCTGGCCAGTGCGCAGTGCCTGCCAGGGTCCGAGGCCGAGCGCTGTCGCGAGCAGGGCGAAGCAGAGCCAGGCGGTCACAAGACTGACGCGATCCGGCGCCAGGGCCGGTTCGCCGGTGATCCAGACGACACCGACCAGGCCCCCGACCAACAGGAGCAGCAAGCCGTGGCGCCGTGGGCGGCTACTAAGGAGTCTGGCCAGGCATCCGGCCCCGGGTATACAACTGGTCGATCCGGCGGGTGACCAAATCAGCCCAGCGTCTGGCCACCCGGCGCACCTCGCTCCAGGCCGTCACCGAGTTCACGCGGGCCAGGGTGCCTTGCCCATAGAGGCCGTCCACCGGGTCTGCCGCCCGACGATCGACGGCGCGCGCCAGGGTTTCGCCGCTCATCGAGTCCTGCAGTTCGAGCACCAGGGTGGCCGCGCCAATCTCGTCCAGGAAAATCTCGGTGCGGCCGGGCTCCTCTGGCGGCACCTTTGAGACGATGTCGAGGAGTGAAATCCGGACCAGCAGGACGGCAGCCCCCGGTTCGGTCGTGAGGGTCAGGTTGCGGCTCTGTGCGAGTTCCTCGCGAAAGACCGCCGTCACGGTGTCCACCAGCCGCTTCTGGTCGGCCGGGCTCAGGGGAAAGTCCTGGTCCTGGGAGCGCGACAGACTGGTGCCGGCCCCGGGACGGACGGCCCGGAACTGCACCTCCGCCGGCAGCAACAGGATCTGCCGGAAGCTGCTGATGTTGATGTCGGGCTTGACCCAGGCTTCTTTCATTCCCGAGTCCCGCACGGGGATCATGCCGTCGTAGGTGGGACCGTCAGTCTCAATGACGGGATTCATCGGCGCGCAGGCGGCGATCGCGAGGCACGCGGCCAGCAGTGTGACGGGGGCGATTGTCGTTCTCATGTGCCGCTCCATGGTGTCCACCACCGCCCGAGCCCTGTCGTTCGGGACGTGGATGCTCACGAGGGCATCATACAGCTGGCGAACTAGTGCTCACTACCGAGTCGTTTGAGGCCCATACGATAGGGCTGTCCATGGACCTTCGGGCGAGGAAGCCAGTTCAGTACTTATAGGCAATGAGACTGCGCCCGGGAAGGTCACTTCGACCACGGAGTCCGGCGTCCCTGTGAAACAGTCAATAGGGATGAAGGTCTCTGGTCCGCGGGGGCTTTTCCGGCCGCCACTGCAGCGCGGGGAGCCCGAGTTGAAACGGCAAACGGCCGGAATCAACTCTGGGTTTTGCTGAACGACATCGCGAAGCGGCACCCGCAGGACTCTCGGGGATTCCCGGCGATACCGCTCGAAGTGCCGACGGCCGTAGGCAATGGGCCCGGCCGCATTACCTGGCCAAAAAAACACTCGGGCATTGAGTTCTTCCAGCAATGTTTCGAGTGACCACCCGTCCGCGAATCCAATGTTGCCAATATGAAGGGGCATTTGGTCACAAAGGGTGACCGGGCCGTTGACCCTGCGGAGAGACACCGCAGAAGAGCGCCGCTTGCGGATATCCTTAGGGCGACCGGCCTCACGCAGCAGCTCCGCCGCCGGTCGTAGCGCTCTGTCCGCGGCTATCGGGCCGATATTAGAAGATGCTGTAAGGTGATAGAGATACTCGCGAGTGCGGAGCAGTTGATCTAGATTCACGTTCCCTCTTTCGGGGGCACAGCCGCAGAGGACAATGCCATGAAAACCAGATTAGCAGCGACATCTATTCGCCAGTGGCCGGTTGTCTGTTCTCGCATCTCAGGTGGAGAGCTGGCGTGGACTATCTTTACTCGCTGGCTGATGCCCTCGTGAGCATCCACGTCCCGAACGACAAGGCTCGGGCGTCGGCCTCGGTGTGTTGTTCGCCGCCCTCAAGCTCGCCTGAGCGAACTGCCTCTACCCCGGTACCTGGCACCCGACCCCCGCTTGCCGGGGGGTGAATCCGGACAAAATCGGGACCTTCGTCACTTGCAATCTTCGCTGGCCGCGGCTAGCGTGTAGCTCCACAGCTACACGTGTAGATCCATGGCTCTGAACATCCGCAATGCCGAGGCAGAGAAGCTGGCGGACGCCTTGGCCCGCCTGACCGGCGAGACCAAGACCGACGCAGTAACCAAGGCGCTCCGGGACCGCCTGGCCCGTGTCCGGCGCGAGCGCGCGAAGCGTCGCCTCGCGGACGAACTCGACGAACTGGCACTGCAGTGCGCCCTTCTGCCCGTGCTGGACCGGCGGAGCGAAGACGAGATCCTTGGCTATGACGGCACGGGAACTCCAGGCTGATGGTCATCGACTCATCGGCACTGCTCGCGATCCTGCAGGACGAACCCGAGCGGCGCGCACTGGTCGAGGTCATTGAGAGCGCAGATCGCCGCTGCCTCTCGGTCGTTAACCTGGTCGAGGCCAGCATCGTGCTGGAAACGCGGCGTGGACCGGATGCGGCCCGGCTGCTCGATACTCTCGTTGAGCGTGCCGGAATCGAGGTGGTGGGCGTCGACCTTGAACAGGGCGCACTGGCCCGACGAGCTTTCGCACGCTACGGGAAGGGGCGCCATTCCGCCGGGCTGAATTTCGGCGACTGCTTCGCCTATGCCCTCGCCCAGGTCTTGGGCGATTCGCTGCTCTTCAAGGGCAACAGTTTCAATAAGACAGACGTCGCCCCGGCGTTCCAACCGTGAAGCGCTGAGCACGGGGCACAAGCTACCCCGCTTGCGCCCGGGTCTGTCCCCTCTGTGCGACCGTCAGGGGCGGGGCGGCTCCGCGGGAGATCCTGCGGGTGGTCGGGGCCGAGCCGGCGTGGCCGGTATTCGCGTCGCCGGAGCGACACAGCGCCCGTCTTTCGTGTAGTAAAACCCGAACTGCTCGCAGCGAAACGCCGCGAACTCGTCGCGAGCAGGCTTTGGCGGCGCTGACGTGCGGGCGATGCGGATGGTGCCTGCGTCGCTTGCCCGACCACCGGTGCCATTGCGCGCCTTCGGCCCCGCAGTCCCGGTCGGCTGTCGGTCGACCTGCCCGGCGTCAACGAACAGGCCGAGTTCTATCTCGAGAAGGTCGCCTTGCTGTCGAAGGGCG
>CAYMKJ010000168.1:0-11267 GCA_964391025.1 uncultured Chromatiaceae bacterium | reverse complement strand
TCGCGATAACCAGGCAATGCGTTAGCGCTATAACGTCGCGGTTCACGCGCGGGCGAGCGAAGCGAGGCCGTCACGTGCAACCGCTTGTTAGACCGCGACACTCCCCCAAACACGGCGTATTTCCTCCATCGATTCAGTGTTTACCGGATCGGTAGGTCCAAAGCTATTGTGGCTCGCAATGTAGCTGGCCACATCTATGATGGCGCGTGCTTGAGTCGGAGTGAAGCCGTTTGTATCCGGCTTATGTCTTAGATTGACCTGAAGCATTCGTGACGTTGGCCCATCGGGGAAACGAAGTGCTTGACGCAACCAGGCCGGCAGGAAGGTGGCGTAGGCGCCATGCGTTAGGAGGGGCAGAACGTCGTTGTAGCGCTCTATGAAGGGGCTCGGTACATCGGGCCAACTCATCGAACCAAGGTGCTCCTGCAACGCCTCGCACTCGTCACATGCATGCGACGTGACGACGCCCGCAAACCTCCTTGCCGGGAAGGCTGAGGCCAACTGCCGTTCGAGCTCAGCTAAGTTCATCGGTTCGCGGTCTAACTATTAATTAGATGACGAAAGTGACGTGTTGAAACACGTCGAAAATGCCATTTATGCGCCGGCTACCACTGCAAGTCTCTGATGTCATTCAACGTCTCCGCGAGTTAAACGGGCAGAGCGGCAGGGAAGATGGGATGCGTGGAAGAGAGACACGTGCTCGCGCGAATGCGGTGCAAAAGTCGAAGCCGGAGCGAGTTGACCCGACACTCAACATGTTGAGCCGCCGGTGGCGATGAAAGTCCTGGATCTCCGTGGACCATGGCCCGATCTTATGCCATGGATATCCATTCCGTCTTGGGGATCCAAGGTCGGCCACTACCCAGCTAAGCGCTTGCGGTTTTGCCCGCCTCCGGGCGGGCCCGGACCCCGCCGCTTTACGAGCCGAACCTGCAGCGTACATCCCAGCGCCGACGCATAACGTTGGAGAGTTGCGATTGAGGGTGAATGCTTCGCATCAGCGGATTCCAGCCGCGCGACGGCCGATTGCGTGGTGCCGATTCGGGCTGCCACATCGGCCTGGGTAAGTCCCGCTGCCGCGCGTGCTCTAAGGATCTCGTCGAGAAACTGGAACTCCGGCCCGATGCGGCCGTACTCACGCTTGACCTCGGGGCGTGCCAGGGCGCGTGCCCTGAACTTCTTAAGACTCTTGCTCATCCTTTGCGTCCTTCATCCGCCGTCTGGCGATTTCCAGTTCCTTCCAGGGAGTCTTCTCTGACTTCTTTGTGAACTGGTGAAGCATCACAATCCGCCGGCCCGACAGCGTGCAGTAGAAGATACGCGCGATGCCTTCAGCCGCCTTTAGCCTGAGCTCGAAAAGTCCATTGCCCATGGCTCGGGTATGCGGCATGCCCAGGATCTCGTCCTCCAGCTGCGTCCTGTGGAAGGTGATGTCCCAGTTCACTGGTGACTATAGCGAAAACGCTATATACATGCTACGTGCCGATCGCGATGGTGGCCGCCAGGCGTGGACCGGAACTATGTCTCTGGGGACGGGGGAGTAGAAGGCGGAAAACTAGCCAATAGGTTGAGTTTCTGACACCTGGGCCAGGTCGCAGACTCTGCAAAGCTTTGGCAGAGGAGGGTTCTGATAGCGAGGGGCGCCCCAGTATCCCGTGAAACGTTGGGGCTATTAAAGGGTTTCGGTTTCCCGCACTTCGGTCACCGATGGCCTTCGATGACGACGCAGGCCCGGGACTTCGCCTATCCTAGCCGCCGTCGCGGCCCACCCCTGGCCCGCGGCGAACAGTCTTCAGGAGTCATCAGTGGCCAGTTCATTGCCGCGGGATCGGTTGATCCTGCTCGTCGGTCTCATTACCTATGGGATGGGGCAGTCGCTTATCTTCGTGATTTTCGCGCCGCTCGCCCGGCAGCTTGCCATCGAGGAGTGGCAGCTCGGGTTCATCATCGCCGCCTCCAACGTGATGCTGGCGTTCTCGGCGCCGCGCTGGGGCCGCGCCAGCCAGCGGCTAGGCCGGCGGACGGTCTATCTGATCGGCCTCGCGGGTTATGCCGTCGGCTATGCGCTTCTGGCCGTCGGCGTGCAGCTCGGCCTGCTCGGCGTCTTTACCGCGGGCTCCCTGTTCGCCCTGTTGCTGGTTCTGCGCATGGCCTACGGCCTCGTCGTTGGCGGCATCAATCCCGCGGCCACTGCTTATATCGCGGACACCACGGACGAGAAATCCCGGTCTTCGGGCATGGCCCTGGTCGCAATGTCCGGTGGCCTCGGGACCATCATCGGCCCGGCCTTTGGCGGCGCTCTCGCGTCCATCAGCCCCGTGTTCCCGATGTATGCCGCCGCCGCCCTGGCTGCGGCAGCCTGTATCTGGGCCTATTTAGCCCTGCCGGAACCGCCCCGCCGGGCCAACGCGGTCGAAGACCTCAGGCTGCGGATCATGGACCCGCGCATCCTGCCCTACCTGGTTGGCTGGGTTGTGGTGTTCGGCACCTTCACGGGCGTGCAGACGGTGACGGCGGCCTACATCGCGGATCGCTTCGGCGTCACGGACACCACCGCTGCCCAGCGGACGATGATGATTGCGATGCTTTCCATGGCCTTCGTCACCGTCTTCGTCCAGGCGGTGGTGCTGCAGCGCTGGAAAGCCTCGCCGTCCACGATGCTGAAGACCGGCTTCGCCGTGATGACGGTCGCCCTGTTGCTGCTTGCATTCGGCCCCGGGGTCTTTTCGCTCTACGCAGGCTATGCCTTTTTCGGGCTCAGCTTCGGTTTCACGGCGCCGGGCCTCAACGCTGCCGGCAGCCTGAGTGTGCTGCCGGAAGAGCAGGGTGCCGTTGCGGGTCTGCTGGCCGCGGCGCCCACCGTGGGCATGATCTTCGGGCCGATTCTCTGTGGCCTGGTCTATGGCATTGCGCCCAGCTCACCGATGCTGGGTGGCGCGGTGCTGACGGCGCTCATCGGCGTCTGGTTCCTGTTCGTCAACGTGCCGGACCCGCGGCAGGCGGTAACTCTGTAGGAGTGCCTTCAGGCGCGACCAGCATCAATCGCGCCTGAAGGCGCTCCTACCTGGCGCGAAGCATCCGCATGCCGTTCAGGGTGACCACCAGCGTGGCGCCCACGTCGGCCAGCACGGCGAGCCAGAGGCTCGCAAATCCCGGGATCGCGAGCGCGAGCACGGCCAGCTTCAGGCCGAGGCTCAGTGTGATGTTCTGCTTGACCACGGTGCGCGTGAGCCGGCTGATGCGCAGGGCCGTGGCGATGGCATGCAGGTTGTCCTGCATCAGCACCACGTCCGCTGTTTCCATGGCCTGGGCCGTGCCGCCGCCGCCCATGGCAATGCCGACGTCAGCCTGAGCCAGCGCCGGTGCGTCGTTAATGCCGTCACCAACCATGGCAACGGTGCCGTGGGCCTGCAGTTCACGGACGACACTCAGTTTGTGTTCCGGCAGCAGGCCGGCCCGCACCTCGTCGATGCCACCGATCTGCTGCGCGATCGATTCCGCCACGTTCCGGTTGTCGCCGGTGAGCATCACTGTTTTCAGCTGCGGGTCGAGGGCGTGGAGTTCGTTCAGCGCCGCCTGGCTGTCCGGCCGCGGCTGATCTTCCACGCCGATGTAGCCCACCATATTGTCGCCCCGGCCGACCAGCATTACCGTCTTGCCGGTGGACTGCAGTCCAGCGGCCTCAGTGCAGACCTGGTCGACGCAGTTCTCGCCATGCGCAAAAAGCTCGTGGGTCCCGACGGCAATCCGCTCACCGGCAAGATCGCCGGAGACGCCACGGCCCATGTGGGCCGTGATATTCGCGGCCTGGGGCAGTCGATTCGCGACGCCCCGACTCTGGGCCGAGGCCACGACGGCCTGGGCCAGCGGGTGCTCGGAGGCGGTTTCCACGGTGGCAGCGACGGCGACCACGTCTTCGCAGGTGCCACAATCGTCGTTCGCGGCGACCGGGTGCGCGCAGTCCTTGCCCCGGATCGCGGTGACCGCCGGCCGGCCCGCAGTCAGCGTTCCGGTCTTGTCGAAGGCGACGATGTTCACTCTCGCAAGCCGGTCCAGCTGCGCGCCGCCCTTCACGAGCACGCCCAGCTGGGCGAGCCGCGCGAGCGCACTGACGACCGTAACGGGGATGCTGATGATCAGTGCGCAGGGGCAGGCGATGATCAGCATCGCGAGGCCGCGGTAGAGCCAGCCGCGGGTCCCATCCGCGAGATCGAAGAAGGGCTGGCCGAAAGCCAGCACAGGGATGGCCACCAGCAGGACTGCGAGCGCTACGACCAGTGGCGTGTACCAGCGGGCAAAGCGGTCGATGAAGCGCTCCTCCGGTGTGCGCGCCGCAAGGGCCCGTTCCACCATCTGCGCGATGCGGGTCACGGTGGACAAGCCCGCCGGACGCAGCACCTCGACGGTCAGCGCACCAGGCCCATTGACCGTGCCGGCCAGGACTTCGTCACCGACGGTCCGGTCCACCGGCATGCTCTCGCCCGTCACCGCGGCCTGATTGATGCTGGAGCTGCCCTCCAGAATTCGTCCGTCGAGCGGGATCCGTTCACCGGGGCGCACCAGGATGTGGGCGCCCACCGGCACCGAGGCCGTTGGCCGCCGCAGCTGGTGGAAGTGCAGGGCGGCGACTGGTGCCGACGGGGTGTGATCGTGCCCCTCATGGCCATCGTGATCACCATGATCAGCGTGTTCGTGTCCATGGGCAGCGTGATCATGGCCAGCGTGGTTATCGTGGTCGTCGTGATCATCGTGCGCCGCGTGGCTCTCCGTGTGGGCCTCGAGCACCGTGGCCTCATCCGGCTGCAGCGACAGCAGGCTGCGCAGCGCGTCCCTGGACCGCTCTGCGCTGTAGGCCTCCAGGGCCTCTCCCAGTGTGAACAGCAGAACCACGGCGGCGGCCTCGCCGGTCTCGCCGATAGCTGCGGCGCCGACGGTGGCGATACCCATCAGCAGATCAATCGTGACGTGTCGCGCGACGAACAGCGAGCGCAGGCCCTTTAGCAGAATCGGGGCGCCGACCACCACTATGGTGGCCAGCAGCGCGGCTTCGATCAGTGCAGGTCCGAGGGAGTTGCCAACCAGGGCAGCGGCGAGCAGGAGGATGGATGCGGCCAGGGCAATCTGCGTGCGGCGTTCAGCGGCAAGAAAACGCAGAAAACCGACCAGCCCCCGCAGCTCGGGCCGCGGTGCTTTCTTTGGTTCCTCGCCGTCGGCGACGCGGTAGCCGAGAACCTTGACGCGTGCTTCGATCTGATCGCGCGTTGCCGAGCCAGTGGCTTCCAGCGTCTCAGTCGTGAAGTCGACGCGGACCGAAGTGATGCCGGGCACAGCCCGCACGGCCTGTTCGATCGTGAGTGCACAACTGCCGCAGTCCATTCCCTGAATCTTCAGGCGAACAGCAGGCGAAACGGTGGCATTCATCGGCAGCAACTCCCGGGGAACCCGGGAAAGCCAGGTTCTGAGGAGAAATGGTGCACCTTGAAGGTGACTTCAAGGTCAAGCGCGGCTGGCCAGAACCTCGAAGTCAGCCGAACGGGGCAGCGCCCGGCAGGCCTGGACGATCGGTTCGGGCGGAACCACGACCTTGCGTTCGCGCAGGTTGAGCCAGGCGCCGCGGACCACCACGGTGGCGCAGTGGACACCGTCCAGCCGGGTCAGCACATGCCGGATCCGGAAGTGCTTCCAGTCGGTTGACCCGCCCGTGAACTCAAACGAAACGCTGATCCGGTCTTCGCCGGATACCTCCCGCAAATAGTCGGCTTCCTCCCGGAAGATCACCGGGCCCACGGCCAGTTCCTGGAATCGTCCGCTGGTCACGCCCCGGGAGGCGAACGCGGCGAGTCTGCTGTGTGTTGCCCAGTCCATGAAGGCAGTGTGCCGGGCATGCCCAAGGGGGTCCAGATCGGCCCAGCGGACTTCGCAGATGGTGGTGAAGGCAGTCATGCGGAATCTCCAGATCTGCGTTGAGGCTAGCACGGTATGCACAGGTCCGAAAACGGCGAGTCCCGGCGGTGGTCCCGCGCATAATGTCGGCCATGCCGCCCAGCAAGCTCAAGCCGGATCCGGATGGCGACCGCTACTACAGCGCGTTGCTCGCCCACGATGCCCGGTTCGACGGGCGCGTGTTCGTGGGCGTGACCTCGACCGGCATCTACTGCAGACCCGTGTGCCGGGTCCGCACGCCGAAGCGGAGCAACTGCCGGTTCTTCAGGCATGCGGCGGCGGCTGAGCAGGCGGGCTTTCGTCCGTGCCTGCGGTGCCGGCCGGAACTCGCCCCGGGCCTTTCGCTGGTCGACTCCTCCCAGGTCCTCGCCGGCCAGGCGGCCCGGATGATCGAGCAGGGCGCGAGCGATGGTGAGGATCTCTACCTTCCCGATGTGGCAAAGCGGCTGGGAGTCACGGATCGGCATCTGCGCCGCATTTTCCAGGACGTGCACGGCGTATCGCCGCTGGACTTTCTCACTACGCGGCGCCTGCTGCTGGCCAAGCAACTGCTCACCGACACTCCGCTGTCGGTGACCCGGGTGGCGCTGGCCAGCGGATTCGCGAGCGTTCGGCGCTTCAACGCTGCGTTCCTTGCGCGGTATCGGTTGAGCCCGACAGCCTTGCGCAGGCAGGGCCGGGCGAAATCAGCGCCTGAACTGGTGACGCTGCGTCTCGCCTACCGGCCACCCTATGACGTCGCCGGCGTGCTCCGTTTCTTCGCGGCCCGCGCACTACCGGGCGTTGATGTCGTCGACGGCAGCACGCTGCGGCGGACGCTGGCGCTGAACCACCAGGGCCAGCCACTGGCCGGCTGGCTGGCGGCGCATTTCGTACCGTCCCGGAACGAAGTGGCGTTGCAGCTTGCTCCGGCGCTGCTGCCCGCGCTCGGTGCGATCCTGCAGCGCCTGCGCCAGGCGCTCGATCTGGACGCGGACCCGGCGTTGATCGATCCAGCGCTGGCCGGCGTGCCGGCAACCGGGTCAGCGAGGGCACGGCCCGGCATCCGCGTCCCGGGCGGCATGGACGGCTTCGAGATCGCGGTGCGCGCGATCATCGGCCAGCAGGTCAGCGTCGCCGCCGCACGGACCCTCACGTTGCGTCTGGTAGAGCGCTTTGGTGCGGAACTGCAGACTCCCTTCCCGGATCTGCGCCGGTTGTTTCCGGACGCAGCAACGCTCGCTGAAGCTCGTCCGGATGCCATTGGCAAGCTCGGCATCGTGAGGCAACGCGTGCGTGCACTGCAGGCTTTGGCCGCCGCGGTGGCGGAAGGGCGCATCGCGTTGCACCGGGGCGCGCCCCTTTCTGCAACGCTGGACGCACTTCGGGCGCTACCGGGAATCGGCGAGTGGACGACGGAGCTGATCGCGATGCGCGCACTGGCCTGGCCGGACGCGTTTCCGGCCAGCGACATCGGCGTGCTGAACGCACTCGGCACCCGCGATATCCGGCACGTAAAAGCACTGGCAGAAACCTGGCGACCCTGGCGGGCCTATGCCGTCATGCGCCTGTGGCAGACACTGGAGAAATGAACATGCGAATCGCCGGACTGGTAGCGCAAGCGCGCTTCGACTCCCCGCTTGGCCCGCTGACTGCCGCCGCGACTGGCACGGGACTCGCCGGCCTGTGGTTTGACGGCCAGGCCAACCACCCGGGGCCGTTGTCCGTTCCGGAGAATCCGCGGCATCCCGTGCTCGCGCAGGCGCGGCGGGAGCTATCGGCGTACTGGAAGAGCGGGGGCGTGCAGTTCGAGGTGCCGCTGGACCTGCAGGGCACGGACTTTCAGCGGAAGGTGTGGCGAGCCCTGCTCAGGATTCGGTGGGGGACCACGAGCAGCTACGCCGCCATCGCCGCCCGCGCCGGTTCACCCACGGCGGTTCGCGCCGCCGGCGCAGCTATCGGCCGGAACCCGGTGTCCATCATCGTGCCGTGTCATCGAGTGCTCGGGCGCGACGGCTCGCTGACCGGCTACGCCGGCGGTCTCGAGCGGAAGCAGGCGCTCTTGCAGCGGGAAGGCGCGCTGCGCCTGTAGGAGCGGCTAAAGCCGCTCCTACCCCGAAGCCCGGTGCTCCAGCGCCAGAAAAAACTGCGCGAACAAGAAGGCGTTGTCCCCGTGCGCAGAAAACACGTGACCTTCCACTGTTTTTTCCACCTGCGGTTCCGTGTGCGCTTCGCAGCCAGCCTCGGACGCCGCAATCTGCTGCAGGGCCGCCCCGATCCGCGGATCGTCCCCCGGCACCAGCACGCTGTAGCCGTCCGGTTCGCGCCACACATGGATGTGCCGCCCGCGCAGGATATCGAGTGATTCGCCCCGCTTCAGTGACGCGAGATTACAGCCCATGCGTTTCATGAGGGAGCTTAAGGACGCCGCTTCGTCCTGGGGCGTGCTGCCGTGGCCGCAGACGTGGTCGACGAGACGGCGATACAGGCGGCGGGCACTATCCGCGGCCGGCAGCTGTTCCGACATCTCCCGCAGAAAGACCTCGAGTTCGTGCCTGAGCACCAGAAGCTCCGTCAGCCGTCGCTCGATTTCCAGGAAACGGTCCTCAGCGATGCGGGCGACGTCACCGGGTTTACGGCCGTTCTTCTTGCCAGCCTTCTGGCCAGGCGGGAGCCCAGCCTCAGCCTGGCCGGCGGCCAGAAACTGGCGGATGTCATCAAGGGAAAAGCCCAGGCGCTTGGCCCGGTTGATAAAGAGGAGCGTCCGCTCCGCCTCGGCACCGTACAGCCGGTAGCCGGACGCCGTCCGCCGGCCGGGGACCAGCAAGCCTTCTTTCTCGTAGTAGCGAAGGACTGAGGTAGCGATGCGGGCCCGCTTGGCCAGCGCACCAATCTTGTATTCCCGACGGGCGGTGGTGGGCATGGCCTGTCTCCGGTCCGGTTGACCTTGAATCTTACTTGAAGGTCGTTCCCTGTAGGAGCGCCGCCGCAGACCGCCGTGCCTTCGCCCGGGCCCCATCCAGCGTCGTGGCGCGGGCCAACGCCACGCCCATGCGTCGCTTGCCGCGCACCTCCGGCTTGCCGAACAGGCGCAGCGCTGTGTCGGGTTCCGTGAGTGCCGCTTCCACGTTGTGAAACTGCAGATTGGCCGAGTCACCCTCGATCAGTAGTGCACAGGACGCCGACGGGCCGTGCTGGGCGATGTTGGGAACCGGCAGGCCGAGGATTGCCCGAACGTGCAGGGCGAATTGGGAGAGGTCCTGGGAGAGCAGTGTGACCAGGCCCGTGTCGTGGGGACGGGGCGAGACTTCGCTGAACCAGACCTGATTGTTCTTCACGAACAGTTCCACGCCGAAGATTCCCCGACCCCCAAGCTCACCGGTCACGGCGGCGGCAATGCGCCGGCCCTCGGCCAGTGCCTTCGGACTCATGGGGTGGGGCTGCCAGGACTCCCGGTAGTCGCCATCGATCTGCAGGTGGCCGATGGGCTCGCAGAAGGCGGTGCCACCGGCGTGGCGGATGGTGAGCTGGGTGATCTCGTAGTCGAAGCCGATGAAGCCCTCGACGATCACGCGGCCCGCGCCGGCGCGCCCGCCGCCCTGGGCGTAGTCCCAGGCCTTCTGGATGTCTGCGGCGTTCCGCACCGTGCTCTGGCCCTTGCCCGAGCTCGACATCACCGGCTTTACGACGCAGGGCATGCCAATCGCTGTCACGGCGGCCCGATACTCGTCCAGCGTGCCGGCGAAGCGGTAGGGCGAGGTCGCCAGCCCCAGGGTTTCGGCAGCGAGGCGGCGGATGCCTTCCCGGTCCATGGTCAGCCGCGCGGCGCGCGCGGTGGGAATCACAGTGAAACCTTCCGCCTCGAGTGCCACCAGCTCGGCCGTGGCAATCGCCTCGATTTCCGGCACGATGAAGTGGGGCCGCTCTTTCGTGATGACAGCGCGGAGGGCGGCCGGGTCGAGCATGCTGATGACGTGGGACCGGTGGGCGACCTGCATGGCTGGCGCATTTGCGTAGCGATCCACGGCAATCACCTCGACGCCGAGGCGCTGCGCCTCGATGGTGACTTCCTTGCCCAGTTCGCCGGAGCCGAGGAGGAGGAGGCGGGTGGCGCCGGGGGAGAGGGGTGTGCCGATGGTGGTCATGATTGGTGGTGCCCGGGGTTGGAGGGATCGCCTGTAGGAGCGCCTTTAGGCGCGATCACTATCAATCGCGCCTAAAGGCGCTCCTACAGGCGATTCATCACGCGATCCACGAAGGCGTTCATTGCCGCGGCAGCTTCGGCCGGTGCTTCCTCCTGCACATAGTGGCCGGCGGTCGGCACAAGAACCGCGGTACTCAGCGGCAGCTTGGCCTTCAATTCCTCGAACTCGCTCATCGACTTGTTGCGATCCTGCTGGCCCCACACGATCAGGGACGGCACGGTCACCCGGGGCAGCATGGGCACTTCATCCGGGTCGCTGTACTGGCCCATCATGCTGGTCATGCCGGTCAGATAACCCTGGGTGCGCGCGGTGCGGCTGAGATCCTTCACTACGTCGTCGGTCACGATGGCGGGATTGATGAAGGAGCGGCGCAGGAAATCGCCGCGAAATTCCGGGTCACCGAAGATCTTGGCCTGGAGGCGTGGGAAGGGGAACACCAGGTACTTGGCGATTGGCGGCACGCCGCTGGTGATGATGCCGGGGTTCATGACGACCAGGCCGATGACCTCGGGGGATTCCAGCGCAACCCGCAGCGCGATGGCGCCGCCCAGGGAATGGCCGCCCACGACCACATTCGTCAGCCCGAGAGCCTTGATCAGGTCAGAGGCGATCTCCGCCTGATGCGCGTTCTTGTAGTCGAAGGGCGCCGGCTTGTCCGACAGGCCAAAGCCCGGCATATCGATGGCCACTACGTAATAGCGCTCAGCAAGCAGTGGCGCGAGCAGGCGGAAGCTCTGGAGTGAATTGGCGAAGCCGTGCAGCAGCAAGGCCGTGGGCTTGTCTGGCCCTGGCGTGCCCCAGGTCTGGTAGCGGATGTTCACGCCGTCCACCGCGACGAACCGGTCCGCGGGGCCCGCGAGGTTCACCGCGGGAACCTCTGCGACTCCGGTCGGCCAGTAGGCGTAGATGACGAGGCCCAGCCAGAGGAGGACCACAAGCCCGATGAAGCCCAGGCCGATGCGCTTTAACCATTTCATGGGGCGCAGTGTAGTGGACCAGCCAGTGGTTCGGCACTACCCTCAGCTGAGGAAGAACTTCCCCGATGCGATCGTCAGTCCGAAGCCGACAACCAGCCAGCTGGAAGCGGACGGCGGCCCGCAGAGCTGGGCGCTCCTACCAGATTTCGACGCGCTGCTCCGG
>CAYMKJ010000167.1:0-4496 GCA_964391025.1 uncultured Chromatiaceae bacterium | reverse complement strand
ATCCTCGTGGAGATCGAGGCGGACGCTTATGTGTAGAAATGGGGACATGCCTAATTTCCTGGAGTCCCGCCCACGGGCGGGACTCCAGGAAATTAGGCATGTCCCCATTTCTACGACGGCTGCACGTTGGCGTTCAGGTGGAACAGGTTGCCGGGGTCGTAGCGGTCCTTGAGCTGCACCAGCCGCGGGTAGTTAGCACCGAAGTTCGCCCGGATCTTTTCCTGGTTGTCGCCGATCGACGTGTTGAAGTAGAACCCGCGGGTGTAGGGCTCCAGGGCGGTCCAGTACCCCTTGATCCAGGCCGTGTGACGCTCGGTCTGGCTCGCGTCGTCCCAGCCGGCCAGTGCGAGCAGATCGAAGTGCGCACCGCGGTGGGGAAAGGCCGTGGCGTCGCTGCGCACCCGTCCGATGGCCCCACCGAGCTGCTGAAGCACGACGACCGTGGCCCGTCCCGGATCCGGACTGTAGCCCGCCAGCAACGCATCGAACAACCCGGGAACTGTCTTCTCCACGAAACCGCTCTTGACGTAGTAGTTGCGTCCTGCGGCATTCGCCTCGTCCGCCGCGGTCTGCAGCTTCACATAGGGCATGGGCTTGATCTGGTCTGCGAGCGGCTTGCTGAACTTGCGGATCGGGGCAATCACCTTCTCGCCGCGCGCAATGTCGCCCGAGTAGCAGATTTCCATCATCGCCATCGGCTTGGCGCCCGGCGGCGCGACGATGACGCAGTCCATGTTGAGCTCGTCGGGCGCGGTCGCCGAAAACTCGACGAAGAACTCGAGAAGGTCCCGGGCCTGGCTGAAGGGAAAGATGATCGGTCCACCGAGAATCGTCGGGCCCATTTCATGCAGGCGATATTCGAAGCCCGTCGCGATGCCGAAATTGCCACCGCCGCCCCGCAGACCCCAGAACAAGTCGCGATTCTCGTCCTTGCTGGCACGCAGGAACTGGCCGCCCGCCGTCACGACGTCCACCGATTCCAGGTTGTCGCAGGAGAGGCCGAAGCGCCGGCCGAGACGGCCGAACCCGCCGCCCAGAGTCAGGCCCGCAGCGCCGGTGTGCGACACGGTGCCGGCCGTCGTGGCCAGGCCAAAGAACTGCGACTCCCGATCGAGCTCCCCGAGCAGTGATCCGCCCGACACCCAGGCCCGTTTCGCCCGGGGGTCCACGCGGACCCCATGCATGGCCGACAGATCGATCATCAGGCCACCATCGCAGACCGACTGGCCCGACGTGCTGTGGCCGCCACTCCGGACGGCGACGAGCAGATCGTTGGAACGGGCAAACTGGACTGAGCGAACCACGTCTGCGGCGCCGCTGCACTGGGCGATGAGCGCGGGACGGCGGTCGATCATCCCGTTCCAGACCCTCCGGGCCTGGTCATAGCCGTCCTGACCCGCCATCAGCAGTGGCCCGCCCAGGCTGGCCTGAAAATCTTTTACGGCCGCCCGGGTCAGGACGGTTTCACCGCCGCCGAGGCGCATGGCCGGCAGATCGCCAGCCACAGGGGTGGCTGCAGCCGCGGCGAGCGCTCGGGCCAGGGGCATGCCGCCCGCGGCGGCACCGAGCAGGGAACCCAGGAACAATCGGCGTTGCATGGCGGGCCTCTCCGCGATGGACTGCAGCGCCGACGCTAACACGCAAAAAGGGGACATGCCTCATTTCCCCTTGACCAGATCGAGGATGAACAGCACGGGTTCGGCTAGAATCCCGATTCCACCAGCCAGGGAATGCAGCCATGCGTAAAGCCACTGCCCGCCACATTCTGGTGGCCGATCAGGCCACCTGCAGCGACCTCAAGACCCGGATCGAGGGCGGCGAAGACTTCGCCCAGGTTGCCAGGTTGCATTCCACCTGCCCCTCCGGCCAGGAAGGTGGCAATCTCGGCGAGTTCAGCCCGGGGATGATGGTCAAGGAATTCGACACCGTGGTCTTCAGCGCCGACCTGGGCCAGGTCCACGGCCCGGTGAAGACCCAGTTCGGATTTCACCTCATCGAGATCACCCAGCGCTCGGCCTGACGCCCGCGCCTTTGTCAGTTTCTTTCCCGCAGGGATGACGACGCCATGACACTCGTGCCGGCCCGGCACTTTGTCCTTGGCGTCGACCTGGACGGTGTCGTTGCGGATTTCGCCCGGGGCCTGAAGCCCATTGCCGCCGAATGGCTTGGCGTTGCCGAAGACACCCTGACGGACCAGATCAGCTACGGCTTCAGCGAGTGGGGACTCGAGGCCGTGGGCGGTTACGACGCCCTGCACCGCTTTGCGGTAAAGGAACGGGAGCTGTTTGCCCGGTTGCCGCCGATCGTCGGGGCGCCGGCCGCCCTGCGCAGGCTGGATACCTTGCCCGAAATCCGCATCCGCATCATCACGCACCGGCTGTACATCCGCTGGTTCCACAAGGAAGCCATTCGCCAGACCACCGACTGGCTGGAACGCCACGGCATCCCCTACTGGGACCTGTGCTTCATGCGGGACAAGGCCGCCGTCGGCGCCGATCTGTACCTGGAAGACAGCCCGGACAACATCCGTGCGCTGCGCGCCGGAGGCCACGAAACGATCGTGGTGCGGAACTCCACCAATCAGGATCTGCCCGGCCCGGGTGCCGAGACCTGGGAAGAGATCGAGGAGCTGATCCGCGAACGCGTGGGGCGCTGGCGGGGAAATGGGGACATGCCTAATTTCACGAAGTGAAATTAGGCATGTCCCCATTTCCCCTGTCCCCATTTCCCTAAAAGCCGTTGCTTCACCGAGATTCTCGGCTTGTTGCCGCGGTCTCCCGCGGCGCAGGATGCGCGGTAATGACTGCGCGACTGATTGCTGCCTGGCCACTCGAGCGTTACCAGCTCTGGCTCGCCTACGCCGACGGCACGGAGGGGGCCGTGGACCTGGAGAATCAGCTGGCGCCCTGGTCTCTCGAGCCGCTCCGTGATGTCCGTGAATTCCGTCGGCTCACCCTGGACCGCAGCCAGAATCTTCTGGTCTGGCCAAGCGGCGTCGATCTGGACACCAGCGCGCTCTATCGGGAACTCAAGCTCCGTAAACGGCGGAAGCGCGCAGGGTTCCTATAAGGGTACTTTTAAAAGATCACGACGCTCCGGATGGACTCGCCCGAGTGCATCAGGTCGAAGGCCCGGTTGATGTCCTTGAGCGGCATCGTGTGGGTGATCATCTCGTCGATGCGGATCTTGCCGTCCATGTACCAGTCAACGATGCGCGGCACGTCGCGCCGGCCCTTGGCCCCGCCGAAGGCCGAACCGCGCCACACCCGGCCCGTCACCAGCTGGAACGGCCGCGTGCTGATCTCGGCGCCGGCGGGCGCCACCCCGATGATGATGCTCTCGCCCCAGCCCTTGTGGCAGCACTCGAGGGCCTGGCGCATGACCTGCACGTTGCCGATGCACTCGAAGCTGTAGTCAACGCCGCCGCGGGTGAGACGGATGATTTCCTGGACCACGTTGTCCACGTCATTGGGATTGATGAAGTGGGTCATGCCGAAGGACTCCGCCATCGCGCGCTTGCCCGGGTTGGTGTCCACGCCGATGATCATCCCGGCGCCCACCAGCCGCGCGCCCTGCAGCACGTTCAGCCCGATGCCGCCCAGCCCGAAGACGGCCACGTTGGCCCCCGGCTCCACCCTGGCCGTGTTGATGACCGCGCCGATGCCGGTAGTGACCCCGCAGCCGATGTAGCAGACCTTGTCGAACGGGGCGTCTTCCCGGATTTTTGCCACGGCGATCTCCGGCAGCACCGTGTAGTTCGAGAAGGTGGAGGTCCCCATGTAGTGCAGTACAGTCTTGCCCCCCTTCTTGCCCCCAAGGCGGAACCGGCTGGTGCCGTCGGGCATCACGCCCCGGCCCTGGGTTTCCCGGATCGCCTGGCAGAGGTTGGTCTTGCCCGACAGGCAGTACTCGCACTGGCGGCATTCCGGCGTGTACAGCGGAATGACGTGATCGCCCTTCTTCAGCGAGGTCACGCCGGGCCCCAGGTCCACGACCACGCCCGCGCCCTCGTGACCGAGGATGCAGGGAAAAAGGCCCTCCGGGTCCTTGCCCGACAGCGTGAACTCGTCGGTGTGGCAGACGCCCGTGGCGCGTACTTCGATCAGAACCTCGCCCGCCCGGGGCCCCTCCACTTCAACGGTATCAATGACCAGTGGCTGGCCGGCGGCGAGGGCAATGGCGGCGCGGGACTGCATGGCGGGCTCTCCGAAAATCGTGAGTCTAATCCGAAATGCCGGTCAGGCCGACCGTGCAATAATCGGTTGAATGTCGGACAAGAGAGCCAATTGGGGTCAAGACGGCGTCCGCCTGTTTCGTCAGGACCAGCTTGATACCGAACTGGCGCAGTCCCTGTCCGTGCAGCGGGTCGCGGCCCTCACCCACTTGCCGACCGGCATCCCGGACGCAACAAGCCGTGTCCTGGAGATTCCTGCAGGTTCTGCCAGCATCAACCACGATCCGGGGCCCGACGAGTACCTGTATATAGTGATCCGGGG
>CAYMKJ010000166.1:0-11930 GCA_964391025.1 uncultured Chromatiaceae bacterium | reverse complement strand
ACTAACAGGCAGATTCCCAAGCATTCCTCACCCGTCCGCCACTCGTCGCCAGGGTTGCCCCCGCGTTACCGTTCGACTTGCATGTGTTAAGCATGCCGCCAGCGTTCAATCTGAGCCAGGATCAAACTCTTCAATTCAAGTTTTTAGAAAGTACTTGAGCTTTGGAGATGAGATCCGAACTCCAATCACCTTCTAGAGACGAGTAGTCATCTCCGGTCGGTGACGTCGTCCAGTTACTCGACGTCAGTTACCTGACGTTATGGACCGATGACTCGGCCCGTTGACGCGAGTACCCACACAAATTACCTGTTTTCGGCAGTCTTAAAGAACAAGCCCACTTTTCGGTGGGCGGGCCAGTAAGTATACAGACCGAGCCAACTCGGTCAATACGCGAGTGGGGTATTTTTTCGGGCCCTCCGACGGCTCAGGTCCCTGGCGTGGACACTACTCCGCCAATAGCAGCAGAACCCGCTTAAAGCGGCGCTTACCAACCTGCACCACCAGCTCAGCATTGGCGGCGAGGATGAGATCCCGGCTGGTCACACGCTCGCCATTTATGCGGACCGCGCCCTGCGCAATCATGCGGACCGCCTCTGCATTGCTGGCGACCAGTTGGGCCTGGCGCAACAGGTGTGTAATCCCCAGCCCGCCGGTCGGCGCCCGCAGTTCCGCGGTCTCCATCTCAGCCGGGGCCCCGCCATCCCTGAAGCGCCGCACAAAGTCCGCCTGGGCCTCTTCACCTGCCACTGACCCGTGAAATCGGCCCACCAGCTCAAGCGCCAGCTCGAACTTGGCATCACGCGGGTTCAGGCCGTCGCTGACCTGCTGGCGCAGCGTCGCGAGGTCCGCCGCGGACCGAAAGCTGAGCAGCTCAAAGTAGCGCCACATCAGTTCGTCCGAAATCGACATCAACTTGCCGAACATTTCGCCCGGAGGATCCGTAACTCCCACATAGTTGCCGAGGGACTTGGACATCTTGTTGACGCCATCCAGGCCCTCCAGCAGTGGCATGGTGATCACGATCTGGGGCGGCTGGCCATAGTCCTGCTGTAACTGCCGCCCCACGAGCAGGTTGAAGCGCTGGTCCGTCCCGCCAAGTTCCACATCGGACTTGAGCATGACCGAGTCGTAGCCCTGCACCAGCGGATACAGGAATTCGTGGATCGCGATGGGCTTGTTGGCGGCATAGCGCTGCTGGAAGTCATCCCGCTCCAGCATCCGCGCGACCGTATGCCGCGATGCAAGCTGGACGAGGCCCGCCGCGTCCATGGCCCCCATCCAGCGGGAATTGAAGTCGATGCGGATCCGCTCCGGATCCAGCATCTTGGCGATCTGGTGTTCGTAGGTCGTGGCGTTGGCGGCGATTTCCTCCCGGGTCAGGGGCGGTCGGGTGGCGTTCCGCCCGGTCGGATCGCCGATCAGGCCCGTGAAGTCGCCGATCAGAAACACCACCGTGTGCCCCAGCTGCTGAAAGTCCCGGAGCTTGTTGATCAGGACGGTATGGCCCAGGTGGAGGTCCGGTGCCGTCGGGTCAAAGCCGGCCTTAATGATCAGCGGCCGACCGGCCGCCAGCCGGGCGCGCAACTCGGACTCCACCAGGATATCGCTGGTTCCGCGCCGGATTTCTGCCAGCTGGTCGTCAACGGAGCGCTGCATACCAGGCCCTGGTGGAGTGGAGCGGGGTGAGACGGGCGTCACGGTGACGCGGGCCGCCGAAGATAAACGATTCCCCGGGCGCGGTCACGGAACCGCTGTTATGCCAGCTGGGTCATCAAGGCGCGTGCTTCCCCCCCGAAAGCCTTCTGCCAGGCCGTGCCGAGTCCCGCTGGACTCGGCGCTCTCTGAGGTCATAATAAGCAAAGGGCCAAATCCGCGGTCTGTTTGGTTGACCGGAATGACGCGGGCTGGTAAAAAGACTCTTAATAAATAAATCAATGACTTGCACCTCTAGCGAATCGCCCTCGGGCGATTCGCCAGGGATTTACTATGTTTTAGTGCGGAAAGGGCTGACCGGGTAATTTATGGATGGGAGCACGTCGCGGCAGGAGCCCAAGAGCAGCGCTTTGGTGCGCCCCCTTGACCCGTTCCGGGCTTCGCTGATAGCGCTCACTGCCGCCACGGTGGCCTTGGTTACCGGGTACCAGCTCACCACTCAGATTGGCCAATCCTTTCGCGCGGCCCCGGTAGCAACAACCCGGCCGGCCCCGACCGCCGTCGAAGCAGCGCTGCCGCCGGTGGATCCGATCGAAGAGCTGCAACTCGAGGTCCAGTCCGGCGACACCCTGGACAGCCTGTTCCGGGAATCCAACCTGAGCATGGTGGACCTGGCCGAAATCCTGCAACTGGACGTGGCGCACAAGTACTTGCGCGTGTTGCGCCCAGGCGATGTCTTGCTGGTGCACCACAATGGCGGCACGATTCTGCAATTGGATCGGGAGCTCGACATCCGCACCAAGCTCGATATTCAGCGTGATGACGCCGGTTTTCACGCCAATGTCGTCGAACTGCCGCTCGAGCACAGAATGGTTGTCGCTGCCGGCCAGATCCACAGTTCCCTCTTCGAAGCCGCCCAGGAGTCGCGGGTCTCGGAGAAGCTGATCATGAACATCGCCCAGATTTTCGAGTACGACATCGATTTCGTCAGGGACATTGGCGCAGGGGACGGGTTCGCATTGGTCTACGAAGAACTGTGGCGCGACGGTACCAAGCTCGGGGAAGGCGACGTGCTGGCCGCCGAGTTCGTGAATCGCGGGGCACGGTACACCGCGATACGTTACGAAGACGCTGACGGCCGGGCTACCTACTACACCCATGACGGTCAGCCAATGCGCAAGGCCTTCGTCCGAGCGCCGCTCTCCTTCACCCGGGTCAGCTCCGGTTTCAACCCGGCGCGGCGCCACCCCATCCTGAACACGATTCGCGCCCACGACGGAGTGGACTACGCGGCCCCGAAGGGCACGCCGGTTATGGCGTCAGGCGATGGCAAAATCATTTTCCGGGGCTGGAAGGGGGGCTACGGCAACACCCTGATCCTGCAGCACGACGGCAACGTCACGACCCTGTACGGACATCTCTCCCGTTTCGCCAGCCGCAACTATGGGAGCCGGGTACAACAGGGTGAAGTCATCGGCTACGTGGGGGCAACCGGGCTCGCGACGGCGTCCCATTTGCACTATGAGTACCGCAAGAACGGCGTGCACCTGAATCCCCGCACCGTCATCCTGCCGAATGCGGAACCCCTCCGCGGGCAGGAGCTCACCGCATTCCGGACCACCGCGGAACCTCTGCTACAGCGTCTCGAGGCGCGCAACGGCATGCTGGCGGCGAACCGCCCCGTGCAGCAAGGCGGGTCGTAATAACCCACCACTGCGGACCTCTACCTTGGTCTCATGTCCGGGACCAGCGTGGAAGCCATCGATGCCGGACTCCGCGCCAGAATGGGGTCCGCTCTGAGTAGGCCGCTGTTCGCCCTGTCAGCCGCATTGCCCAATGCCACCGGCGAGGCCATAACGCGCCGCTCACCGCAGCTGCAAGGCCAGGGCATTATGACAACTGTGACGGCCGTAACACCTGCCATTCCGGGGGCTGCTATAGTTTTTGCCGGCTCCGCGGGTTGCTCGGCTTGGACACACCAAACTTCAAACTGCCCGACTATTTCATCAATCGGGAACTCAGTGCGCTCGAGTTCAACCGGCGGGTACTGCACCAGGCCAAGGACGCGTCCATTCCGCTCCTGGAGCGGCTGAAGTTTCTTTGTATCGTTTCCACCAATCTCGACGAGTTCTTCGAGATTCGGGTCAGCGGCCTGCGGCAGCGACAGGAGTTGAGTCTGCCTCCCCAAGGTCCGGAGATGCTCACCGCCCGCCAGGTTCTGAGCGAGATCAGCCAACGCACGCACACCCTGGTGGAAGAACAGTACCAACTCCTCAACGACGAGTTGATCCCAGCGCTGGAGAATGAAGGCATTCGCTTCGTGCGTCGCACACGTTGGCGTCCGGCGCATCGTGACTGGCTACGAGACTACTTCAATCGGGAAATAGAGCCGGTTCTGAGTCCTACATCGCTGGATCCCGCGCGGCCGTTTCCGAAGATCCTGAACAAGAGCCTGAACTTCATCGTAGGCCTGAAGGGAATGCACGCCTTCGGTCGCCCCGTCCAACGGGCCATCGTCCAGGCGCCCCGCTCGCTGCCGCGGCTTATCCGGCTCGACCCGACGCTGCCAGATACCGGCCCGAACGACTTCGTCTTTCTCTCCTCGGTCATTCACGCTTTCCTGGACGAGCTGTTCACGGGCATGGAGATCCAGGGGTGCCACCAGTTCCGAGTGACCCGCAACAGTGATTTGTATGTTGAAACCGAGGAAGTGGACGACCTGATGCGTGCCGTGGAAGGCGAGCTGATGTCGGCGCGCTACGGGGAAGCCGTACGCCTGGAGATTGCTCACGATTGCCCTGCTGAGCACATGGACTACTTGCTCGAAATGTTCGGACTCGACCGCGGTGACCTTTATCCCGTCGACGGACCGGTGAACTTGAATCGACTGATGGCGGTGTACCAGCTGACGAGTCGCGAGGACTTGCGCGACGCGCCCTTCACTCCCGGCCAGCAGAAAGACGTAGTGGCTGCCGACAATCTGTTCGCCGCCATCGCCGAACGAGACATCCTGCTACACCACCCATTTGAGTCCTTTGGCCCGGTCATCGATTTCGTCGGCAGGGCCGCACAGGACCCCGACGTGCTGGCCCTGAAGATAACGTTGTACCGGACGGGGCCAGATTCACTGATTGTGGACGCACTGGTCAGAGCCGCCCAGGCGGGCAAGGAAGTGACCGTCAGCATCGAGTTACGTGCCCGCTTTGACGAAGCCGCCAATATCAAGCTGGCGAACCGGTTGCAGGAAGCCGGTGCCCATATCGTTTACGGCGTTGTGGGGTTCAAGACGCACTGCAAGCTCGCTCTGGTGGTACGACGGGAGGGCGGCCGCCTCCGCCGATACGTGCACCTCGGAACGGGCAATTACCACACCGGTACAGCGCGAATCTACACGGATTACAGCCTTCTCTCGGCCGACGAGGCCCTCAGTGAGGACGTCCATCACGTGTTCCTCCAGCTCACGAGCCTCATGCAGACGCCGCCGCTGCGGCGCCTGTACCAGGCGCCGTTTAATCTGCACCAGCGGATCCTCGAACACATTGACCAGGAAGTCCGTAACGTGGACGCGGGCGGTGCAGGGCACATCATCGCAAAACTCAACGCGCTGGTAGAGCCTGAAGTGATCCGGGCACTTTACCGGGCGTCCTGTGCCGGCGTGATGGTCGATCTGATCGTTCGCGGTATCTGTTGCCTGCGCCCGGGAATTCCCGGCGTGTCCGACAATATCCGCGTTCGCTCCATCGTTGGCCGCTTTCTCGAACATTCCCGCGTGTACTACTTCCATGCGAACGGTGAGGAGCACATCTTCTGCTCCAGTGCGGACTGGATGGACCGAAACTTCTTCCGGCGGGTGGAAGTATGCTTTCCCGTGCTCAGCGAAAACCTCAAGGCGCGGGTGATTGCGGATCTGGACTTCTGCCTATCGGACAACTGTCAGGCTTGGGAATTGCGGGCTGACGGCAGCTATCGACTCGTCCGGCCGGAACCCGGTGAAGAGCCCCGCTCGGCCCAGGGTGAGCTGCTGCGGCAACTGGCCGAGACAAATCCCGTGTAGGAGCGCCTTCAGGGGAAAATGGGGACATGCCTAATTTTACTTTGGAAATGAGGCATGTCCCCATTTTCCCCTGAAGGCGCTCCTACAACGCCGTCCGGCGCTGAATGATCAGCTTGTAGTCGGCTTCCTCCAGGAAATCCCGCTCGCGTTCGAGATCCGCCAGGGTCAGCGGATTGCTCTGCAACCACGTCGCCGACACTTGCAGGCGCAGGGTGCGGCCCTGCACACGGAGCTTCAGCTCAGGGGTCACGCCGCCCGTTCGGCTCCGATGCACGAGCGCCGCGAGACGCAACAGAATCGCGAGGCGCAGTGCCGGCCGCTGCCAGAGCACTGGCAGACTGGTAAAGACACTGCGCTCGAACTTCCGCCGATGGGCCAGCACGAGACGCGCGAGGACCTGCTGCTCCTCGCGCGGGAAGCCGGGCATGTCGGCGTTCTCCAGCACGTAGGCCCCGTGGCGGTGGTAGTGCGCGTGGGCTATGTCGAGACCGAGTTCGTGGATGCGGGCAGCCCAGGCCAACAACAACTGCTGATCATCCGCCAGTTCCCAGTCTTCACGCGCCTGCGCGTACAGGTTCATTGCGGTGGCTTCCACGCGTTCGGCCTGCGGGCGATCCACCTGGTAGCGTGCCGCCATGGCCCGAACAGTCCGCACCCGGGCGTCCTCGTCCGTGAGCCGCCCGATCATGTCGTAGAGGATGCCCTCGCGCAGCGCACCGTCAGCGATGGTCATACGACTCAGGGACAGCGCCCGCATGACCTCCACGAGAATCGAAACACCGCCAGGGAAAACTTCAGCCCGATCATCGGACAGCTCAGGCAAATTCAAGTCTGCAACGCGGCCGGCGGAAACCATCTCCTCGATGAGATACTCAAGGCCATCGACCGTCACGCCCTGCGGCGCCCGATTCAGCGCTGACAACACCGCGTGCGCTGCCCGGACGCTGCCGGAGGTTCCGGCCACCTGGGCTGGCTCCACCTTGCGGAACTGGGAACGCACGGGCTCCAGTTCGAGACGGACCTGCAACCGGGCCTTCTCGAAGTTCTTCGCCGAGAGGTGCCCACCGGGGAAATACCCTTCCGTCAGGGAAACACAACCCATGGCCAGGCTCTCCATCGCAGACGGCACCAGGCCCTTGCCCGCAATGATCTCCGTGCTGCCACCACCGATGTCCACGACGAGTTGCGGTCCGTCAACACGCGGCAGATTGTGGCTCGCGCCAAGGTAGATCAACCGGGCCTCCTCGATGCCGGAGATGATCTCTACCGGATGACCGAGGGCCTTCGCAGCCCGCTGCAGAAAGCGACCGGTGGACTTGGCCTCCCGTAGCGTGTTCGTGGCTACCACCCGCACCCGGCCGGCCTGCATGTCGCGAAGGCGCTCGCCAAAACGCCGGAGTGTGGCCAGGGCCCGCGCCTGGCTCGCCTCGGTCAGCCGGTTCCGTGTGTCGAGCCCGGAGGCCAGCCGGACCATTTCGCGCAGGCGATCGATGACGGTGAGCTGGCCATGGGCGAAACGGGCCACCACCATGTGGAAACTGTTCGAACCGAGGTCAACGGCGGCAAGTACGTCCTGTGCGGGTAGCGGCGCACGCCGGCGGCGCTCAACCACTGATGTCGCCGTTGGCAGCGCCATCCGGCAGCGGTGGCAGGCCCTCGGGAAAGACGATCGGCCCGAGCTGCTGGAGGGCTTGCCGATAAACCTCCCGTTTGAAGTAGATCACTTCGCGGAGCGGCTGCCAGTAGTCCACCCACCGCCAGCGGTCGAATTCGGGCGTGGCCGTCGTGTCCAGCTGCAGACTGCTGTCTGCCGACAGCAGTTGCAGCAAAAACCAGCGTTGTTTCTGGCCAATGCATAGCGGCCGCATCCGGCGCCGCAGGTACTTCTCCGGCAGGTAATACCTGAGCCAGTTCGGGGTGCTGCCGAGAACAGCGACATCCTCCGGGCGCAGGCCGATCTCCTCCCGGAGTTCGCGGTACATGGCCTGCTCCGGGGACTCGTCAAGCTGAATACCACCCTGGGGAAACTGCCAGCCTTCCTGGCCCGCACGGCCGCCGACGAGCACGAGGCGCCGGTCATCGCACACGATAATGCCGACGTTCGCGCGGAAACCTTCTACATCGATCTGATCCACGCGCTACCTCTGCCTGCTGCGGAATTCTTCCACATCGGCCGCGGCCGTGTCACTGCCAGGAATCACCCGCTACACTCCCCGGGTCCGCCGACCCGGCTGGCGGCCCCCAAATCAGGTATGCACTTCGCGCCCCGTCGACTGCTGGTGATTCTCGCGGCACTCAGCGTTGCCGCGGTCCTGTTCGCGCTGACCACCGGCAGTGGTCCCGCGGGGACGGGCACCCTGCGCGCCCTGCTCACTGGCGGAGCAGAACCCATGGAAGTGGAGGTTCTCCTGCGGCTACGCCTGCCCCGCGCGCTGGCCGCATTCGGCACTGGCGCGGCGCTGGCGCTGGCAGGCGCCTTTATGCAGGTGCTGCTGCGCAATCCGCTTGCGGACCCTTACGTTCTCGGCACATCTGGCGGGGCAGCCGTGGCGGCCCTCGGCGCAATGCTTCTCGGCTACGCTGGACTGACGGTAAACATCGCCGCGTTTGCCGGCGCGTTGCTGAGCACGCTGCTCGTGTTCGCCCTGGCCCTGACCAGCGGTGCCTGGTCCGACGGTCGCGGATACGACGGTGGCGGGGCCGCCAGCCGACTGCTACTCACTGGCATCGTCGTTGCCTCGGGCTGGAGTGCCGCTGTCAGCCTGCTGCTGGCAATCAGTCCGGAAACCAGCCTGCGTGGCCTGCTCTTTTGGCTGATGGGCGACTTTTCCTTCGTCGACCGCCCCGGCGCGATCCTGGTGGTGGCTGCCGGCGGCACCATCGCGGGTCTGATGCTCGCGCGGACGCTGAACGTGCTCGGCACAGGCGACTGGCAGGCGGCCCTGCTTGGCATTGAAGTGGGCCGCGTGCGAGGGGCGATCTACGCCATCGCCGCCCTGCTGACATCCCTGGCGGTGACTACCGCCGGTGTGGTGGGCTTCGTCGGCTTGATCGTGCCGCACTTTGTGCGGCTCGCCGGGGGCAGCGATCACCGGGTGGTGATACCGGGCTCCGCCCTTGCTGGCGGCACACTGCTGGTGCTGGCCGATACGCTGGCACGAACACTGATGGCGCCGCGTCAGTTGCCGGTGGGCGCCATTACAGCAGCAGTCGGGGTGCCCGCCTTTCTTTTCCTGCTACGCCGGAGTCTCCGGAACGGCGGGTAGGTGCAGAATTAGCGCCGACTCGCCAGGTAGCTTCTGCCCTGCTCCATCAACCGCACGAAGCCTGCTTCGTCGCCCGTGCGGACGACCGCAGCGATGCGGGTAACAGCCCGCTGCAGTTCCTCAAGGGCCGCCAGACCAAAGGGGTTCCCTGCCTGGATCGCAAAGTAGAGATGGGGATTTTCTTCGGCGACCCGGCCCGCAATCTGCAGCTGTGCGTCGAAGGTCGTACTTGAGATATCGGCAAGCTTTGGCACCGTCTCGCCGCTCTCGGCAAGCGCCGTGAAGAAGGCAATGTTCAGCGCGTGGGACAGGCCCAGCACGTAGGCGATCAGGCGGTCGTGGTCCTCAATCCCCATGCGGATCTGGGCCGCCATGGTCGACGCGAACAGCTGGGCGGCCTCCGTGGTGGCCTCAGGGCAGCCGGCGTCGAGAAACAAGACGTGCCGTCCCGACAGCAACTCTGTGTCGGGCCCGAACATCGGGTGGACAGACGTGGCGCGTAGACCGAGTCTGCTGAGCTCTTTCAGCTCCTGAATAAAGGGCGACTTCAATGAACCGATGTCGAAGATCAGCCCTGATCTGCGCCTCGTCCCGAGGTCGCGCAGGATGGCGCCAGTGAGGGGGATCGGCGCCGACACCACCGTCACCGCGAACTCATCCGGGGTGTCCCGCCAGTCCGCTACCTGCCGGACGCCGGGGACGGGTCCTGCGGGGTCAGCCACCGTCACATTGAAGCCCTGGGAGTGGAGAAACTCGGTGAACCAGCGGCCCATCTTGCCGCTGCCCCCGATAACCAGAGCCGGCTTGCCAGAACCCTGACCCTCCGCACGGACGCGGGCCTGCTCCTGGTTGGCGAGCGACGAACGGATCAGCAGGCTCAGCAGCGCCTCCGCCAGTCCCGGCGAGACCCCAAGGCCCCCCGCCAGCGCCCGGGCCTTGTCCAGCACCTGCTTCTCCCGGGCGAAGTCCCGGGTCGGCCGGCCAGTGGCCCGCTTGAGGGCGCCGATCTCGCCCGACAATCGCTGCCGCTCAGCGACGAACTCCAGGATCTGGCGGTCGATCGCGGACAGTTGGTCGCGCAGTTGTTCCAGATCCATGGCGCCGGCGAGAGTACCCGGTCTGCCGGCCCCTTAACAGGCGAGAACCGGTGAAGTACGACGCCGACCGTTGGGATCCTTTACAGGGTCTGACCAACCTGGGGCTGAGAATCTGGTCAATTAAGCTCCGATTAACTGGCCAGAATTCCGTGGGTTGCTCCCCCATCGCCCCGAGGACCCCGGAAAACATGGGCCCTGTCGCGGCCTGGTCAAGAACTGACTCGGGTAACCCTCCCCGCCGGTTGTCGGAATTTCTTACGATCGCCCGACGCCCCATCCCAAATCAGGCCACGTATTCCAGCCAGGCCACTGGCAGGTCGAGGTTTTTCGGACCCTGGCACGGGACTTGCTAGGTATATCCTGCATAAGAAAGGTCTCTGTTCCGCGCGGCAGGAAAGCTCGGCATCTGTAACCAGACATCGAAGCCAGAAGAAGCCCACAAGAAGAAGAAGAAACCAACAATTAGAAGTAGAAGCGGCGCAAGAATAACAACAAATCACCACAGACTGACGCACGCGCTGAGACCGGATTCGCGACAACAACAAAAACCCGTATAACCCCGCCACTGGCGGGGTTTTTTTTGATTCAGAGGTACCGGGTTTGGCATTGGGCAATTTGGTGGCCAAATTGCCCAATGCCAAACCCGGTACCTCCCGCTCCATGCTGACCTGCTCTGCACTCACGGTGAGCGTTGCCGGCCGGGCGTTGGTCCGCGACCTCAGCTTCAACCTGGCCCGAGGCGACGTCGTCTGCGTGCTCGGACCGAATGGCGTCGGCAAGACTCTGACCCTGCACACGCTGGCGGGCCTGCGACCCCCCGGCAAGGGGTCCATCAGGCTGGGTGGCGACGATCTGACCACACTCCGACGCCGGCAGATTGCGCGGCGCCTGGGCCTGCTCCTGCAGGACGATGCCGAGACCTTTCCCGCCACCGTACTGGGCACGGCCCTGATGGGCCGCCACCCGCATCTCGCCGGCGCGGCAACGGAGTCCGCAGACGATTTCGCCCGGGCCCGGGACGCGTTGCTGGCCATGGGGCTCCGCAACTTCGGGGACCGGCTGGTATCCACGCTGTCCGGCGGTGAACGGCGGAGACTCGGGCTGGCCCGTCTGCTGACCCAGGATCCCAGCGTCCTGCTGCTGGACGAACCCGTAACCCACCTCGATCCCCGCCACCAGATCGCCGTGCTGGAGCACCTCCGCGCGCTGGCCCAGGGCGGCCGGGGCGTAATCATGACGCTGCACGATCCGTCCCTCGCCACACGGTTCGCCAGCCATTCGCTGCTGCTTTTCACGGATGGCACCTGGCTCCTGGATACCACTCGCGCCGCGCTCACGCCGGTGAACCTGGCCCGCCTGTTCGACACTCCCTATGACGAGTACGTCAATGCCGGGGGCCAAACGGCCCTGCTGCCGGGGGTAACTGCAGGAGCGCCTGTAGGAGCGCCTTCAGGCGCGACCAGCACCGATCGCGCCTGAAGGCGCTCCTACAGCCCCGTGCTTGACGATCCCCAGCGGCGCGGCTAACTTGTTTCCCGTTCCTGCCGGTGCCTGACGGTCAGCCAGACCGAAGGGTTTAACGGGAAGTGCGGTGCGTCGGCCTCTCCTCGAAAAAGGGCTGACAACGCCGCCGCTGCCCCCGCAACGGTAAGCGCAGGATCAGGGCCATCACACGAGCCACTGGGCACAAGCGCGCCTGGGAAGGCGATGGCCCCGGATGCGGCCATTCCCTCTCTCAGGGGGGAAAGTCTGTATCCCCCGCGCGAGCCCGTATACCGGCCGGCAGGTGTCATCGGATCGTCAGGTCTCGGGTGGAGACCGCGTGACGGCACGAGCCCTGTCGGCTGCGTGTTTCTCCTG
>CAYMKJ010000165.1:0-10040 GCA_964391025.1 uncultured Chromatiaceae bacterium | reverse complement strand
TGGTTTATCGAGGGCAGGGGTAGCCCGCCACGGCGCTGGTGGTTGTCCATAAATCTGTCTCGGGGTAACGGGGGGTCGCGGCCACAGTTTAAGTGTCCGCGGCGACCGGCGAAAGCCGTAGGAGCGCCTTTAGGCGCGACCACGGCAAGCGAAAGCGCCTGTTTCGTCGGGAATTGCGCGTGCGCTGGGAATCGGGCGCCCTGGCCTGGAATGTTGGTTGGCGGCAGGGCACCGAGGCTGCGCACGCTCCGGGGCATGCCTCCCGCCTGCCTGCCGATGCGTTACGAGCGCCACCGGCCGGAGGCGACTCTTCGTCTATCAGCTGATCGAGCGCTACTACCCGGACTTCCTTCGGAAACTGACCGACCGCGGCCGTTCCGTTCCGACTTATGTGGAGGGACTTCTCGGACTCGCGATCTGGGACCATCGCTCCATCGTTCATGCGGGCGGCGATGGCCCGGCCCCCGCTCAACTCGTTCAGGGAGAACAGCAGGTTCGCCATTTTCAGCGGGTGCAGCTCCGCCGGGCTGATCGCCATCGGGCCCAGCCGGATGTGGGATGACTGGTGGGCCAGCAGCGACAGGGCGAAGAACGGATCCCGCGCCCAGCCGTAGTTGCTGGACTGCCGCTGCCGGCCAAAGACTCCGACGAAGCCGCACCTGGCGACAGTGGGGGCTTTTCCCTGCACGCCGGGGTGGCGGTCCGCGCCGGGGACAAGAAGACCCTTGAGCGCCTGTGCCGCTACATCACCCGGCCGGCCCTGGCCGACGGCACCACTGCCTTACGGCAACCGACCTGCGTCGACCTCGTCCCGGACGTGCAGGTCGATCCGACGCTGTAGTTCATCGGGCTGCAGCAGCTCCCGCATAAAGCGTACCTGGTCCAGGCAGCACTCCAGGAAGAAGCGGCAGAAGTCTGAGTCACTATTTCACGATTCTGTTGTATCTCTGAGGAAGGGTCTTGGTTCGGCTTCTGCTCATTCGCGACCGTGATGAGCTCGGGCAACCCTAACTGACCGGCCCGCCAGAATACAGCCGAGAATCAGCGCGCCCGGGTCACGGACGTCGCGTTCAACCGTAAACCGTTTCCTCGTCTTGGTAAAACCTTCGCCTCAACAGACTCGATTTTGCCGCACAACTCACCTTCGCAACGGTCGGGATTGCTGGCATCTCCTTCATGCAGTTCTTATCTGTAGCAGTCAAAGCGAAGTCGTGAACATAATCGAGACGTGGGTCGCAGCGTGATCTCGACTGTCGAGATAACTTAATTCTTGGAGTACTGGATCACACTCCGCTTGGCACGGGGTAGTTCAGGAGCGCGACCGATGGCCTCTGGGGAATCCGCATGAACGACGTTCAGAATCGGGATCTATACGAAATCCTCGAGGTCAGTTCGAATGCCAGTCAGGAAACGATCGAGCGGATGTTTCGCTTTCTCGCACAGCGCTATCACCCTGACCGTCAAGGCACGGGCGATGCAGACCGGTTCGATCAGGTTGTCAAAGCGTACAACACGCTAAAGGAACCCGAAAGCCGCGCGACATATGACTCCAGCCACAAAACCAACTTGGATTATCAGTGGAGCCTGGTCGAGGAAGCAGGCGACAGCGTCAACTTTTACAACGACAGCATGATTCAGGAGCGCGTTCTTTCCGTGCTCTATACCAAGCGCAAACGCGATCCCCGTGAGCCCGGGCTCGGGACCATGCAACTGGAGCGCTTGACCGGTTGTCCGCACGAGATGCTCGACTTCCACCTTTGGTATCTCAGGGACAAAGGCTGGATCATGCGCATGGAAGACGGTTCGGTGGCGATTACCGCGAACGGCGTCGATCAGTCACTGCTGCTTCACCGGCGTGGCGAAACGCAAAAGCTCATCACCGAACAAAGCCCCGCATGAGCGGGGCCTGAGGTGGTGATTGATGGGGATGGTTACGCCGACTTCTGCCGGCGCAACACCAGCCGACGGCATCCGAGTCATGCGGAGTTCCCATATCTGCTGCGGGGTCTCGCCATCGACCGACCAAACCAGGTGTGGGCTGCCGATATCACTTTCCCGGCCCTTCCGGTGGCCGATCACGGCGCCGGCTGTCGGGTCAGGCTACCTTGGACGAGGTGGGCGACTAGTGGAATTGCTCAGTCGCCTGCTGGTCACTTCTTCAGGTCTGTTTTCGATTCGTCGCCCAGCAACCCACCGGCCTCACGCTCGTCGAGTTGCAGCTTGGGCGTTGCGGACTTCAGGCGTTTTTCAACCTTCTTGATGTGCTCGGCCGGCGGGATGTTCTCGGGCAAGGTGCCGCCGATGCGCTTGATGGCGTCGCGCACCTCCTTGCCGACCACTTCGTGCGTGCGGATGGCCTGGCCCTGATTACCCACCCGCTCGCGCGCGAGCTTGTCGCGGGTCTGCGTCATGCGGAACTGGTTGGCAGCCAATTCAGTGGCGTTCATGCGGTCGAGCAGGTTGTCCTTGTCGGGAATGGCCTTGCGCTGCTTGATGGCGTCTCGGCCCAGCCCGCCGTAGAGGCCCTTGTAGCCGGCATCGTGAAAGACGCCGAACATCTTGCTCTGCACTCCGGCGTCTTGTGCCGCGCCAGACAAGGCCTTGAACTCCTCGGCGGTCTGCTTGCGCAGTTCCAGCCGTTCCATGTCGGCGGCGGCCTGGTCACGCAGCTCCTGGCGGCGCGCCTGGACTGCGAAATACTTCTGCGCCTGCGCGATTTCGGGCTTGCGCGGGTCGCCGTTCTGGGCGATTAGGTAGCAGGCGAAGCGCGAAAGGTGGTAGTCATCGACGACCTGAACGGCACCCTTGCCACCGGTGATCGGTTTGCCGGCGCCGGCAAAGTGATGCTCGGGGTTGTTTCCCGAGGTTGCGCATGACGCCTTGGCTCGGTCAACGGCTTGCTCAAAGCGCCGCCACTGGCTGTACCCCAGCAGCGGCTGCAGGTCGCGGGCACTCCAGTACTCGGCGCCGTGTTCGTTGCTTTGCTTGAAGGACTCGAACGATTGCGTCGCCTGCGCCGGCAGATTTGTCTCGCGCATTGCAGCATCCACTGAGAGGGCAGGAGTATAGGCCGAACACATGGCTAGCTCGCCTCTGGATAGAGCCCCAGCGCCACGAGAGGCTTGTCCTTGTACTCATTGGCATCGAAGGTCTCGGCGTCGATGAGTTCTAGCGGGATCCTTCAAGCTGGACCTGGAGAGTTGCGAAGGCTGCGGCAGTCAGATCAAGGTCATCGCCTGCCTCGAGGATCCCGTGGTGCTCGGGAAGATTCTGGCGCACCTCGACCGGCAGGTGCCGTGGTCAGTCACCCCGGTGCTGCGGCCACCGGTGCGTGGGCCATCGGGTCAGGGACTGCTGGAGCTGAGCGGAGCGCGGTCGATAGCCGCCGGACCGGAGCCGGCCGGACCGGTCTGCGCCGCGCACGGTGTGCAGTGCGAGCAACTCGAGGTGAGAACGACTATGGCGGGCGCGACGTCGGCCGCTCCGGCGCCGGCGGGTTGCAGCAGAGCGGAGGTCGGCCTGCCGACACGCGGAATCCCGGAAGATCAGGGGCTTTGTACGGCTTCTACTCACTGGGGCGCATTGATTGTCAGTACGTTTGACAATTCATGCATTGGGGTTGAATAGGATATTGGACAGGTGTGCCCGGTAAGTTGTGCAGGGCCTGGTTGGCCGGCGGTTGAATCGCGCCTAAAGGCGCTCCTACACTGCCGACCTATGGATGAACCCCTGCAGATTCAAATCGTCTCCGACCTGGTCTGCCCCTGGTGCTACGTGGGCAAACGCCGCCTCGAGCGGGCCCTGGCTGCCCGGCCGGAACTGAAGGCGGCCGTGACCTGGCTGCCCTTCCAGCTGAGTCCGGACATGCCGCGGGAAGGCAAGGACCGGCAGGCCCACTACGCCACCATTTTTGGCGCCGAACGGGCCCGGACCATCATGGACGGCATGCGGGAGACCGCCGCCGCCGAGGGCCTGCAGTTCGAGACCAGGCCCGGCGCCCGGTCGCCGAATACCCTGTCCGCCCATGTCCTGCTCTACTGGGCCGGCGAAGCTGAAGGCGTGGATCAGGACGCCCTGGCGGAGAAGCTGTTTGCCGCCCATCACTCCGACTCCGAGGACCTGGGGGACCCGGCGGTACTGGCCCGGATCGCGGGCGAGGTGGGCATGGACCCGGCAGGGGTCGAAGCCGGGCTCCGGGCTGGCAAGGACGAGGACCGGGTGCAGGCCTTGATGAAGGAGGCCCGCCAGGTGGGCGTCAGCGGTGTGCCGTTCTTCATTTTCAACGGGCAGTACGCAGTGTCCGGTGCCCAGCCACCCGAAGCGCTCATCGAAGTCCTCGACCGACTTTCCCCCGTAGGAGCGGCTGTAGGAGCGCCTTCAGGCGCGACCACTCGGAGTCGCGCCTGAAGGCGCTCCTGCAGGGCGAACCCGTGCTCCGCAACACCGCCACGGCCTGGGGCGTCGTCTCCCGCAACCTCCATTGGCTGATCGTCGTCATGATTGCCGCCCAGGTTCCCCTCGGCTTCTACATGAACGACGTCTACAAGGAGCTGATCGCGGCCAAAAGCAACGACTTCTCCCTCCTGCTGCAGGTCGCGAGGCTGCACCACACGAACGGTTTCCTGATCCTGATCCTCGCCACCCTGCGCCTGACCTGGCGCCTGACAAACCCGACGCCGGACCTGCCGGCCGGTCTTGCCACCTACCAGCGCTACCTGGCGCGCCTGACCCACGTTTTTCTCTACGTGCTGCTGTTTGCCTTCCCTCTGTCCGGCTGGGCGGCGTTGTCTGCCTACGAGGGCGAGTTCCCGATATTTTTCTTCGGCTGGGAGCACGTGCCGCGGATCGTGCCCCAGGCCATCGACGGCTCCCACGCGCCCTACGAGTTCTACAAGGTCATCCACAAGACCTGCTGGCGGATCGGGGCCGTCGTGCTCGGGCTGCACGTGCTGGGCGCGCTGTGGCACCAGGTTGTGGCGAAGGATGATGTGCTGCGGCGGATGTGGCGGGCGGCGTAGCGTGCGCAGCGCCTGAAGTCGTAGGGGGGTGCGGAGTCCGCCGCGGACTTGGCGCTATAGCCGGGTCCGCGGCGGGAAATCCAGGTAAGTGATTAAGGATTTGGCGCGGGCGGCGTCTCCGTCGGGACGGTTGCTGACGGGTTGCCGGTCGTTGCCGGGGTGTCCTTCGCCGCGTCCTTCGCGGGTTCCTTCGCCACCTCCTTCGGCGTCGTGGCGTAGGTGGTTAGCGCGGCGGTCAGCTTGTCCAGGTCGATCTTCGAGGTCTTGCGCAGTTCCTTCAGGTGGTCCGTGATCTTCGCCCGCTGAACGAGTTGCTTCACCCGGTCCTTGACCTGCTCGAGCGGCGGCAGGCTGGCGGCCCGGGTGTCGTCGAGCTGAATCACGTGCCAGCCGAACTGGGTCTGGACGGGAACCAGGGTGAATTTGCCTTTTTCGAGCTTGGCCACGGCCTCTGAGAACGGCTGAACCATTGACTGGGCGTTGAACCAGCCCAGGTCGCCGCCGTTCTTGGCGGAGCCGTCCTTCGAGTATTGCTTGGCGAGCGCCGCAAAGTCGCCGCCAGCCTGCAGTTTCTGGATGATCGCTTCGGCAAGCGCCTTGTCGTCGACCAGGATGTGACGGGCGCTGAACTCCGGCGGCGCCTTGGCGACCTGGGTGTCATATTCCGCCTGGATGTCGGCGTCGGTGATCGGGCTCGCGTCGAGGTAGCGCTTGAGCAGCGACTCGCTCAGCACGTTTGTTCGGCCGAGGGCGATCTGGCTCCTGATCTCCGGTTCCTTGTCGAGACCGGCTTGCGTGGCGGCCTCCGCAGCCACCTGCATGCCGATGTACTGGTTCACGGCTTCCTTCAGTTCATCCGGCGTCAGCTCCGCGGCACTCTTGCGGGCAGCGGCCTTCACGAAGGCCTCGAAGGCAGCGTTGGTTTCAGCGGGCGTGGGAGCCTGGTTGCCGAGCTGGTCGCAACTGGTCAGGACGAGCAGCAGCGCCGTGCAACCGGCGAGGGCGAGACGTAGGTTCATGGGGGTCCTCTGGAGTGGCTCTTGAATCAGGTTTTGGATTTGCCCTTGCCGCCCCCTGCTTTCGCCAGGGGCTTCCGGGGCGGAAATGCGTGCGTCGGCCCTTTGCCGGGCTTCCGGCGTCCGGGCTTCTCGTCGCCGAGCGCAAGTTTACCGGTTTTTCGGGGCGCGTCGAAGGGCTGACCGTCCGGAACGATGCGCAGCTGCTGCCCGACGACCCAGACCTGCTTGAGGTGCTGCAGGATGTTGTCCGGCATGCCGGCCGGCAGATCCACGAGACTGTGGTCGTCCCGAATGTCTACGCGGCCGATGCTGCGACTGTCCACGCCGGCTTCGTTGGCAATGGCGCCCACGATGTTGCCCGGTTTCACCCCGTGCATGTGGCCGACGGCTAGCCGGTAGCGGGTCGTGCCGCCCTCAGGCGGTCGAGATGCCGGTCGCGCAGGCGGGCCCCCGGGACGCTTTGCGCGCTGGAAGGGGGATCCCAGTTCGAGAGCTGATCGGTCGGGTTGGGGCCGGCCGAACGGGGGACGATCCTGCCGGGCACGATCCTGCGGTGGTCGATCCGGTTTTTGTGGCCGGGTCGGGGGCTTCGGTGCGTCTGGCACCAGTAGCGGGTTGTCCCCCTGGGCAAGGCGGGCCAGGGCGGCGGCGATGTCCAGCGCCGGCACGCCATGCTCCTGCTCGTACTGCTCGATGACGCCACGGAAGGTTGCGAGGCCCGCGCCCTCCAGCGCCTTGCTAATCTTTTCCTTGAACCTGGCGATGCGCTGGTCGTTGACGGCGGCGACTGAGGGCAGGTTCATGGGCTCGATGGGTTGCCGGGTGGCGCGTTCGATGGCCCGCAGCATGCCCTGCTCGCGATAGACCACAAAAAGAATGGCCTCGCCCTTGCGCCCGGCACGGCCCGTGCGTCCGATGCGGTGGATGTAGGCCTCGGTATCGTAGGGGATGTCGTAGTTCACGACATGGCTCACCCGGTCCACGTCGAGGCCGCGGGCGGCGACGTCGGTGGCCACCAGGATGTCCAGGTCGCCGCTCTTCAGTCGCGCGATGGTGCGCTCCCGCTGGGCCTGGACCATATCGCCGTTTAGCGCCGCGGCCGCGAAGCCCCGGGCTTCCAGCCGCTGGGCGATCTCCTCGGTGGCCACCTTGGTGCGCGCGAAGACGATCATGCCGTCGAAGGGCTCGACTTCGAGAATGCGCGTAAGGGCGTCGAGCTTCTGCAGGCCGCTGACCATCCAGTACCGCTGCCGGGTGTTGGCGGCGGTGCTGGTCTTGTTCTTGATGGTGATCTCGGCCGGGTTTTTGAGGTGCTTCTTGGCGATGCGCCGGATCTCGGGCGGCATCGTGGCGGAGAACAGCACGACCTGCCGGCCCGCCGGGGATTTCTCGAGCACGAGCTCGACGTCGTCGATGAAGCCCATGCGGAGCATCTCATCGCCCTCGTCGAGGACGAGGGTGGTGAGGCCCTTGAGGTCGAGCGAGCCACGGTTGAGGTGATCGATTACCCGGCCCGGCGTGCCGACAACCACGTGGGCACCGCGTCGCAGTCCACCGAGCTGGGGGCCGTAGGCCTGGCCGCCGTAGATGGGCAACACGTGAAACCCGGGCACATGCTTCGCGTATTTGTGAAAGGCTTCGGCCACCTGGATCGCGAGTTCGCGGGTGGGGGTGAGCACCAGGGCCTGCGGGCCGAATTTCTTGAGATCGAGTCGGGTGAGGATTGGCAGCGCGAAGGCTGCCGTCTTGCCGGTCCCGGTCTGGGCCTGGCCCACCAGGTCGCGGCCCGCGAGCAGCGGCGGGATCGTTTCCGCCTGGATGGGCGACGGGGATTCGTAGCCGACGTCCGCCAGCGCCTTTAATAAGGGCTCAGGCAGGGCGAGGTCGGTGAAGGCTATTGGGGGGGTGTCGGCAGACATGGCGGCAGGAGGCTGGGTGGGCGGGGCGCGTATTGTGCCCTAGATTGGGCTGGGGTCGCCGGCCGGGTATCCTGCGGCTGAGAACCCAAGCTGCGGTAGAGAGGTATCAGTCCATGCCTGTAACTATTTCTTCTGTGGCGAGAATCGCCACTGACCAGATGTTCTCCGGCCTCGACGGCGTGCTCCAGAAGGGGGCCGCAGCGGCCAAGGCCAGGGGCGTCGATGAAGCGGTGTACCTGAACTGGAGAATCGCGCCGGACATGTTCCCTCTGACCCGGCAGGTCCAGTTCGCCACCGAGATTCCGGCGCGGGGCCTGTCCCGCCTCGCCGGCGCCGTGCTCCCCAGTTTCCCCGATACCGAGACGACCTTCGATGAACTGCGCGCCCGTGTCGCCAAGGCCCGGGCCCACATCAAGGGTCTCCCGTCAGCGCCGATGGACGCGAACCCGGATCAGGAGATCAAGGTGCCGATGGGCAAGGAGGAGAGGACCTTCACGCGCAGCAACTTCCTGCAGCACTTCATCCTCCCCAATCTCTATTTTCACACCACGGCGACGTATCTCATTCTTCGTCATCTTGGTGTGGACATCGGCAAGCTGGATTTCATGGCGGCGCCGCCGCGCTAGGCTCGCAATGGCGAAACTCGACTACCCCTGTGGCGAACCGCCCGCGGCCGGCGAGACGAAGGAAGTCGCACCGGGCGTGCTCTGGGTGCGGATGCCGCTGCCCTTCGCGCTCCGGTGGATCAACCTCTGGTTGCTCGAGGATGGTGACGGCTGGACGGTGGTGGACACGGGCGTCGCGACAGATGAGAGTCGGGGCCACTGGGCCACCATCTTCGCCAGTCCTGCCCTGCGCGGTAAACCGGTCACCCACGTGCTCTGCACCCACATGCACCCGGATCATGTGGGCCTCGCCGGCTGGATCACCCAGCAGTTCGACTGCCCCCTGTGGATGTCCCGTCTCGAATACGTCATCTGCCGCATGCTGGTGGCCGACACCGGCCGCGAGGCACCGGAAGACGGCTTGCGCTTCTACCGGGCTGCGGGTTGGGACGAGGAGGCGCTGGCGACGTATCGGAAGCGCTTCGGTGGCTTCGGCCGCATGGTTGCAGCCATGCCGGATTCCTTCCGGCGCTTGAGCGCCGGCGAGGATATCCAGGTCGGCGGCCGGCGCTGGCACATCCTCGGCGGTAATGGCCACTCGCCCGAGCATCTCTGCCTCTGGTGTCCTGAGCTGAACGTGTTCATCTCCGGCGACCAGATCCTGCCGCGCATCTCGTCCAACGTCTCGGTGCACCCGACCGAGCCCGATGCGGACCCGCTGACCGACTGGCTCGAATCCTGCGACCGGCTCCAGCGGGAGATACCTGCTGGCGTGCTCGTGCTCCCTTCCCACAACGAGCCCTTCACCGGTGCCCACACACGATTACAGGAACTCATCGACTGGCACGAGGAGTCGCTGGACAAGGTCGAGAAAGCCCTGCTCGCAGGGCCGCAGCGGGCTGTCGACCTGTTCCCCGCACTCTTTCCGCGGACTGTTGGCAGTGAACTGCTGATGTTTGCGACCGGCGAGGCGCTGGCGCATCTCAACTGCCTCATCGGGCGGGGGCGCGCGCGCCGGCGGACGACTGCGGAGGGCGTGTGGCTTTACGAGGCGGCGTGATGCGGGTGGTCACGTTGCAGTCCTGCGGGTAGCATCGCGGCCCTGTCACTGGAACAGGCCCCCGGGTCAGGAGTTTTCCATGCGCCGCATTGCTGCCTTCGTCACTCTCGCCGTTGTGCTGCTTGCCGGCTGCACCGGCATGGCCGCTACCCCCACCCTCGACGGGTCCGCCTGGCAGCTCGCCGGCTGGTCCGAGAGTGGCGATCCGTCTCCCTTCAGGATCACGGCCAACTTCGGCGAGGGCCAGATGGCTGGCAAGTCAGGCGTCAATAATTACTTCGGACCGTACACGGCAGGTCCCGGGGACAAGTTCACCGTCGGTAACACGGGCAGCACCCGAATGGCCGGGCCGCCGGAGGCCATGCAGGCCGAGCAGTCCTTCTTCAAGTTGCTGGAGCAGGTGCGAACCTATCGTCGCA
>CAYMKJ010000164.1:0-34989 GCA_964391025.1 uncultured Chromatiaceae bacterium | reverse complement strand
GCTGCTGATCACCTGTTCGTAGTCCTGCTCGCTGGCAGCGGCCACGCTGGCGAGTTCACCACCGGTGGCGGGGTTCAGCGACGCGAGCCGCTCGCGGCCCTTCGTCGGGTGCCAGCCTGAGGCGGACCAGGTGCCGGGATTGAGGTTGGAGAGTCCGAGGGCTTCGAGGATGTCACGCACGGTCGCTGCCTTTTACCCGCTGTTGCCCCCGGCTGCCGGCGGCGATGATCCGGGCGGACACTTCCTTGCCGGCCCCGTCGCTGTAGTAGCGGCCAAAGCGGTTGGCCAGCACCTGGTTCAGCGGGAACTGTTCCTGCCGGACGAAGCCCCGGTAATGTTCCGGATGACGAAGGACGAGATCAAGCACGGCGCAGATGCCGCCGGCAGTCGTGATCTGGATCGCCGACCAGAGCCGGCCACCGATGACCTGCGGGTAGACCTTGTTCACGTAGTTCTCTTCCCGTAACTCGCCTTCCTGCAGGCCCGTGACGGCGGCATAGACGATCACGACGTCCTGGAGGGTCTGCGGGACGGAGTTCTCCAGAATGCGTTTCAGGGTGCCACGATCCTGATTCAGCTTCAGGCCATTCATGAGCAGGCGCATCTGCTCGCAGTGACCGGGGTAGCGCATGGTCTTGTAGTCCATTGACTCCACGCCTGAGCCGAAACTGTCCGCCAGCGAACCAAGACCGCCTGATGTGTTGAACGCCTCGTACAGCGTTCCGTCGATTTCGATCTCCTCCAGTCCTTCCAGCGGCTGAACGTTCTGGGCCTCGCCGTTGACGATGCTTCGGCACAGGTTGCCGTACTCGTTGATCAGGCCCTCGGTGGACCAGGTGAGCGAATACTTGAGGACATTGTTCGGGTGCTGGGGCAGGGCGCCGACGCGCAGCTTCACGGTGCGGATACTCTGGAAATGCCGGATCAGCTCCGCGGCGGCGATGCTGATGAAGCCGGGCGCCAGCCCGCACTGGGGGGCGAAAGCGGTCGGTGCATCCGCGGCGATGTCGAAGACGGCGGTGGCCGAACGCACGTCTTCCGTCAGGTCGAAGTAGTGGGCGCCCGTGGTCCGGGCGGCCCGGGCCACCAGCTCATTGCAGTAGTAGGGCAGGCTCGACACCACGGCGTCGATCTGTTGGTGGCGCAGGGCTCCCTCGAGATCGGCCAGCCGGGTGGCGTCCAGGTCGAGGGCCTGGATCCCACCCCCCCCGCCGACCGTCTGATGAGCCGCAGCCACCTCTGCCGCGCCTCCCGGCCGCGCATCGGCGAGGGTCACGGCGTAGTCACCGGATTCCTCGAGCAACCCGGCAATCAGTGACCCGATCTTGCCGGCGCCCAGTACCAGTGCCCGATGCATGACGACTCCTCGTTCCGGATGTGGCAGAGTGCCTGAAAAATCGGCCTACTGCCGCAAAAAGTGGTGTTTGATGAGCGCCATCAGCCCTGTTTCCCGACGGTCTTTCACCCTGGGTGCCTTCAATATCGGCACGGGCCTGCTGGCGCTTGGCGCGGCGAGCGACGCGTTACCGCGGGTGGCGGGCTCACTGCCAGCCAGGGTCCCGGACCTCACTCGCCCTGCCAACAACCTTCGGGCTCTCGTGCGGATGACGGCGAGCCTGGAAGAGCGCGACGTGCCCTGGTGGTACGACGGCACGATCTTTGGCGTGGTCCCCGGCGAGAATCCCCGGCCGCTCGTCAAGTTCGAGGGGATGGAGCTCTACTGGATGCAGCATCTCCCCGGCGGCGCCTATGAACTGACGGGCAACACGGTGACCTTCTTCCGGGACGTGAACTCGGGCGCGATGTTGTCCGAGTTCCGCAATCCCTACACCAAAGTCATCAACCCCGTGATGCCGGCGGTTCAGGGTGGTGGCCCGGGGCGCGGCTTCAATTACTCCGTAAAGGGGATCCGCTTTACGCGGCTCATCGATCAGTTGCCGGAAGACCCGCTCGTCCTTGACTGGACGTTCGCCCGGGATATGGTCTGGCTGCACAACTGGACGCGCTACCCGCCGGGACTGCCACCACCGCGCTGGCAGCAGCAGACCATGTTTGCGAACCAGACCGATTTTCTCGACGAGAAGCTGGCCAGCGTGCCGGTGGTCTTCGGCTCCACTGTGCACATGCCGTGGCTGAAGTGGCTCGACATGGGTGATCGTCCTGGCCACCTGGTGTGGCACGCGGGTGGTGCCAAGCTGAAGTCCATCGACGAACTTCCGGATGAGTATCGCCGCCGGGCTGAGAGGGAGTACCCGGCCCTGTTGTCGGCCGATCCGGCCAAGGCGATGGAGCGGGTGGTTCCCCCGCACCTGTAGGAGCGCCTTCAGGCGCGATTCAATCCCCCCGGTTGGCTGGGATTTGTGTCGCGCCTGAAGCCGCTCCTACAATAGAAGAATGATCAGCTTCACTCTCAACGGCGCACCCATCCAGGTCGATGCGCCGGACGACATGCCCCTGCTCTGGGTGCTCCGGGACAAGCTCGGCTTCACGGGCACGAAGTACGGCTGTGGCATGGCCCTGTGTGGCGCCTGCACCGTGCACATCGACGGTTCGGCCACGCGCTGTTGCGTGTTGCCGGTGGCAGCCGTGGCTGGCAAGGCCGTGACCACCATCGAGGGCCTCGGCACCGAGGCCAACCTGCACGCCGTGCAACAGGCCTGGATCGACGAGCAGGTGCCCCAGTGCGGTTATTGCCAGCCCGGCATGATCATGGCAGTAGCCTCGTTCCTGAAGACGACGCCTGAGCCTGACGACGCGGCCATCAACGAGGCCATCACGAACATCTGCCGGTGTGGCACCTATCCCCGGATCCGCAAGGCGATTCACCGGGCGGCGGAAGCGTTGCGCAGGACTGCCATACCGGCGACCTGAACGTTCTCACCTTAATCAATTGCGAGTGGCAACCATGCTGAACCGTGTTCGCGTCGCCGTATCCCTCCTGGGCCTTGGAGTTCTGTTGACCGCCTGCGCAGAGGGCGGCGACGGGGCGCCCGCCGCAGGGTCGTCGTCGGCCGCCGCTGCCTCACCGGCTGATTTTCAGGCACTGCTCGCTGCCGCTGATCCGGATAAGGGCCAGGTGCTCTTCCTGCAGTGCCGTGCCTGCCACAGTCTGGAGGCCGGCGGTGCCAACAAGGTGGGACCCAACCTGCACGGCATGTTTGGGCGCAAGGCCGGCATGGCGCCAGGTTTCGCCTATTCCGAGGCGGTTACCCAGGCCAGCATCGTCTGGTCAGCGGAGACGCTGGATGCGTGGCTCGCCCGCCCCAGCGATTTCCTGCCGGGCAACCGCATGGTCTTTGTGGGTATACGCAAGCCCGAGGACCGGGCCAACCTGATTGCCTATCTGCAGCGCGAGACCGGCGCGAAGTAGGAGCGCCTTCAGGCGCGATCCCGAGATCCGTACTGACTCAGCGCTCAGTCATCGCCCACAGGCGGTCGCTGAGCGCTTTGAGCGGCTCGACCGCCCCAGCATCCAGCCACCGGACGATCCCGGCGGTGACGTCCGGATAGTTCCGGGCGGCTGGCGCCGGCTGTTCCAGCCATGCCTTGAGGTCGAAGCGGGACAGACTTCGCGTGACGGTGCCGAGACCGAGCCGCTCCAGGGCCAGGGCATTCGATTCCTGCTCCAGGTGCCCGTCGATCGGTTTCAGCAGTACAGCAATGCCGAGGTGCAGGCATTCACTCGTCAGGGAAAAGCCCGCATTGGCAAGCACTCCGGCGCAGCGACCAAGGTCGTCCACGAACGCCGGGCGGGAGATTGGTCTGATGGTCACGTTCTGATCAATCCGCTCGTCTGCCACCTTCGTGTACACATGGAAGCGATGCCGGGGAAACTGCTTCAGCAGCGGGACGAGTCGGCCGAGCGGCTCGAAGCCCAGGTACACGAGGATCAGGTCTGGCTCAACCGAGTCCCGGGCCAGTGCGCGGATCTCCGGAGCCACGGTTGGCGGCAGAATGGGGGCGCCAAACGCGTCCCAGTGCATGCCCACCGGGATGGACACGGGTGCGAACCAGTTCAGCACACCGCGGGTGATCAAGTTGCCCGACGCTCGAAGTACCTGCGGCCAGGCAAAGGCATACAAGTGGCCGATGCCGACGCTGCGCAGACCGCGACGGCGCGCCAACCAGGCGGTGATGGGTTCGTAGTCGGTGACGATCAGGTCGGGCTCTGGCGTTGGGGTGCGAAAGACATCGCGGATGAAGCGGATGGGGCGAGCCTCGAGCGCAGTCCGGACGTAGCGGATGCGCCCGCCGTCGGCGGCAAAGGTGAGTCCGGGCCGAGTCGTGATTGGCGCGCCGATGCGGCCGAGCCAGGCCGGGTCCGGCGGCGGGCCGCTCAGCAACACGTCGACCTGGTGGCCCAGTTCCCGCAACTGCAGGATCACCGGCGTGGAGCGGACCAGGTGGCCGTGGCCGGTGGTCTGGACACCATAGAGAATGCGCATGGGTTGCCATTACACCCATGGCCGGTGACGGTGGAGTTACGGCCCTTCAGCCCCTCCTGCGTCACTCCGCGACAACCGGTAACCCACGCCCCTCACCGTCTGGACACACTCGTCGTGCCCGGAGTCCTTGAGTGCCAGGCGCAACCGTCGAACGTGCACGTCCACGGTCCGTTCATCCACATGGGCGTTGATGCGCCACACCCGGTCGACGATCTGGGACCGGGACAGCACCCGTTCCGGGTGGGTTATGAAGAGATTCAGCATCTTGAATTCGATTGGGCCAAGGTGCACCGGCTTTTCAGCCGCAGTTACCCGCAGGCTGCGAACGTCCAGGCTTAAACCCTCGAAGCGCCGTACGTCCTGGTCTGTATCCCGGACCCCGCCCGTGCGTCGAAGCACGGCCTGCACTCGCGCCAGCAACTCGTCCCGGCCGAAGGGCTTGGTCACGTAGTCGTCCGCACCCGCCTTGAGGCCCGCAACCCGGTCCACTTCCTCGGTCTTGCCACTGACCATGATTACGGGAATCCCGGCAGTGGCCTCATCGGCCCTCCAGAGCCGCAGCAACCTGATCCCGTCCATGTCGGGCAACTGCCAGTCCAGCAGCACCAGATCCGGCTTCTGGCGACCCGTCTCTTCCAGCGCCGACAGGGCATCCGCCGTTTCGCAGGTTTCGTAGCCGGCGCTGGAGAGCAGGAAAGAAAGCAGGCTGCGCAGGGGCTTGTGGTCTTCGACGATGAGGATCTTGCGGACGGCGGTCATCGGGCGGTGCCCTTCTTTATTGTCAAAGCAACGGCGGACTTGCTCAGCGGGTAACACGCACCCGAACGGCGAGGACTACAGCAGCGGTCCGTGAAAGTTTCGTGGCACGAGTGTGACGGCTTTGTGAACGCTGGGGTCCGGTGCGATTAACGCGCCGGGCCTTTGTGTGGCGATTTGTTCACGCCCGCGTCATGGCCAGGACGCGCGGCCACCCTATATTTGCGCTTCTCGCCGAAGCCCGACAAGCGAAAAGGGATGCAAAGGGCCGGGGCGGGAGACAGGGTGGAAGGATCTGGCATGTACCGGTCTGCCGCCGTAATTCAGAAGAAAACAAGGAGATCAGTTTATGCGAGCTTTGACCAAGAGGGTGGCGGCAATGTCCGCGCTGGCGATGCTGGGAGTGACGGGTGCCCAGGCATCCATTATTGCCGGCAATGCCGCCGGTGGTTCCGAAGCCATCCTGTCGTTAGTTAACGGCGCTGGCGACTCGATCAGCCAGGATCTGGGTGAGCAGGTGGCGGCGATCAACGCGGGTGACAACTACTCACTGAGCGCGTCTGTCCTCAGCTTCATCGGTGCCGCTGGCGGTGTTGCCAACGTGACGTACGGCATCGTTGCCGGCACCACGACGACTCGCAACTACCTGACATCGTCGGGCAACGCGACCTTCGTTGATGACGTGCTGGTGGGCAACGGCGCCAAGAGCAACTGGCTGGGTTCGATTAACAACCTGATCACCAACCTGAACAGCGGTGATGCCACGCCGACGTCGACCAACCTGGCCTATGGCCCGTTCCTCGCGGGTTCGGGTGGGTCGAACTACCTGGACGGCGGGTACGACACCTGGTCGTCAGGGGACTTCGCCTTGTCGAACCTGACCGCTGGCGACACCCCCCTGTATCTTTACACCGTCGTCTTCAGTTCCTCCAACCTGGGCTTCGCCGGCATCACCAGCCTGAACGGGTTGTTTGCCAACCTGAACCTCACGACCAGCGAATTGCAGATCGGACCGGCCGCTGTGGTCCCGGTGCCTGCTGCTGTCTGGCTCTTCGGAAGCGCGATGGGCCTGCTCGGCGTCGTTCGCCGCCGGGCGGTGACAGCCGCCTAGGCAGTGGCCTCGGCAACCAACTGATCTGAACAACAACTCTGCAATTTACTTTCATCAAAATGGAGAACTGCTAATGAAACCGATCATCAAGAAAGTCAGCGGTACGCTGGCCGTGGCGCTAACCGGCCTGCTCGCCGGTACGGTCCAGGCCGCGATTCCCGCAGTGAGTGCGACCTTCTACATCTCGGGCGCGTCCGCTGCCCGCGCCATCCCGCCCGCGATTGCCACCGAGCTGTGCGATCCGGCCATCAACGATCGCGCCGACTATATTGACAGCGCCTCGTCCATCAACTACCGGATCAACGTCTGTACCCTGAGGAACACCACCGCGGTTCCCACCTCGATTCGTGGTCTGAAGGTCGCTTTCTACTCCCGGTCCCAGGGCGGCACGCTTTTCGGTGTCCGGGGTATCGCAATTCCCCAGGCCATCAAGTTCATCGACGGCAGCACCTGTCCCGCGGATGACGCCAACCCCGCCACGGAGCAGCTCTGCCCCACGTTGACCGCAGATGCTGACTACACGGTGCCGGATGGTGCGGGTGATGGTCATGTCCCGGACTTTGGCCTGTCTGACGAAGAGCCACTCTTTGGTTGCGAAGTTGCCAAGGAAAACGGCCCGGTCCAGTGCAATGCCGCGGAAGTTGCTGCGCTGAAGACTGCCAAGGTTACGGCGGCTCCGGTCTATCAGCTGCCCTGGACCATCCAGGCGGGTGACCAGCTGGCCACCGAGCTCGGCGGCAACATCTCCGCCGCCGTCCTGGCCGGGATCTTCTCCGGTAACTACCAGTCCGTCGCCGACATCAAGTCGGCCATGGGCGTAACTCCGCTGGCGGGTGACGACACGGAAGGCCTTAAGGTCTGCCGCCGGACCAATACCTCCGGCACCCAGGCGGGTCACGCCCACCTCTGGCTCGGCAGCGCCTTCTGCGGCGCCAACACGAAGATTGCATCCTTCATTGATGCGACCTTCGACGACAACAATGGGGCGAATGGCTTTCCCGCCAATTACACCGTCGTTGAGAACAGTTCCTCCAGCAACGTCGAGAACTGCGTTGTTCAGGTCGTGGCGGATCGCGGCCGCTCCATCGGCATCAACTCTCTGGAGAACGCGCCGAAGCCGGGTGGTGCCAACCTTTCGATTGATGGCATCGTGCCCAGCCAGGAGACGGCAGCGCTTGGTAAGTATCGCTGGTACGCGGAGTCCACCCTGAACTCCAACAGCGACACGATCAACAACGTCGCAGCGCTTAACGACTTCATCAACGCTGACCTGACCGCCCGGGCGACGATCACCCAGCGGGGCCAGTTCCGGACCCTGTTTCTTGCCAACGTCCGCGACCCGGCGAAGATCGTGGCCTCCGGCCTGAACGGTATTAACGCGATACCGGGCTTCGGTATTCCCACCGATCCTTTTGTCGCTGCCACCCCGGTGGGCTGGACGACCAAGTTGGTGGGTCAGGGCGGCAGTAATTGCAAGGCCCCGCTGCCAGTCTTCCCGTAGATCGTGACCGGTTCGTGCCTCGCTACGCATCAACCAAATACCTGCCGGCGCCCGGAAGGGCGCCGGCCCTATTTGGGCAAGAGTCTGCACGCAGACCCTTTGTGACGTTTACTTCACAAGAATGTCACAAGACTGAGGCATCGGATCAGTAGCCTGATCCTATCGGCGAGTACACCCATCCAAGAACACCTGTTAAGGAGTCGAATTCATGAACAAGCGCTTCAAGGGGCTGGCTGCGCTGTCAACCCTGGCGATGCTCGGTGTGACGGGTGCGCAGGCATCCATCATCGTTGGCAATGCTGCCGGCGGTTCCGAGGCCATCCTGTCGTTCGTCAATGTCGCTGGCGACTCGATCAGCCAGGACCTGGGCGTGCAGGTGGCAGGACTCACTGCGAATACCAATTTCTCCCTCAGCACGGCCGCTCTCAACTTCATCAGCGCCGCTGGCGGTGCCGCCAACGTGACGTTCGGCATCATTGCCGGCAACACGACGACCCGCGACTATCTGACGTCTTCGGGCAACGCGACCTTCGTTGATGACGTGCTGGTGGGCAACGGCGCCAGGAGCAACTGGGCGGGTTCCCTGAATGGCTTGATAACGAACCTGAATCAGGGTGATGCCACGCCGACCTCAACCAACCTCACCTATGGCCCCTTCGCTGCGGGTTCTGGTACGTCGAACTACCTGGATGGTCTGTACGACACCTGGGCGTCAGGTGATTTTGCCTTGTCAAACCTGACCCCTGGCAATACGGCCCTTTACCTTTATAACGTGGTCTTCAGTACCGCCTCGATCGGTTTCGCGCCGATTGGCGCCCTCGATCTCTCAGTCACCCTCGGTGGCAGTCAGATCTCAATTGACAGCACCTCGGCCGTGCCGGCACCGGCCGCTGTGTGGCTGCTCGGTACGGCGCTTGTCCCGCTGGCCCGTCGCTCCTGGAAGAAGTCCCGCACCGCCGCATAAGAACGTTGCTTTAGTTGAGTCCCCTGCCGGCGCCCCTCGGGGCGCCGGTTCTCTTTTGGGGTTCCGGCTTAACCAGCCTGCAATGCCGTTGAAACATTCCGCCGCGAGCATGGCGCGTCGGATTCTTCCCCTGAACCGCAAGCAAAACCGAGCTGGATGTTGTATTCCCTTTACCGGTCTGTGATCGCCGCCTGTGTAAGCTGTGTCGTCATGTCGGGCGCCGCCGGCGGGCAGGAAACCCCGGCGGCAGAGGCGAAGCCACGCTTTGATGTGTGGGAGTACCGGGTTGACGGCAACACGGTCCTCGATTCTGTGGTGATCGAGCGCGCCGTCTATGGCCAGCTCGGCCCGGGCAAGACCCTCGACGACGTGAATGCGGCCCGGGGCTCACTGGAGCAGGCGTACCGCGATGCGGGCTTTCCCACGGTCTTCGTCGACGTGCCCGAACAGGCGGTTGATGAGGGCCTGGTGCGACTCTCGGTTACCGAGGGCCGCGTTTCCAGAGTGAAGATCACGGGTTCCCGGTACGTCAGCAACGGCTGGATCCGGGACCAGTTGCCGGAGGTCGCACCGGGCAGCATTCCCCGCATCGACGCCTTCCAGGAGCAACTGCGGGCGTTGAACGTGCGCTCCGCCGATCGCCAGCTCACCCCGGTTCTCCGGCCCGGGGTCGAACAGGGCACCGTCGAAATCGAACTGAAGGTGCAGGACCGGGTGCCGGTCAACGGCGTCCTCACGGTCAACAACCGGAATTCGCCCAACACGACGGCCACCCGGCTGGAGGCTGCGATTCGCTACGACAACCTCTGGCAGCGGGACCATTCGTTTGGCCTCCAGTACCAGGTGGCGCCGGAGAATCGGGAGGAGACCGAAGTGCTTGCCGCGAGCTACGTGCTGCGGCCCAAGGCCTCGGGAACGGCCTTTGCGTTCTACGGCCTCACCAGCGACAGCGACATTGCCACGGTAGGCGGAGACATCAGCGTCATTGGCTCGGGTCAGGTGTACGGGGTGCGGGCCATCCTGCCACTGCCCGGTGGCGACGCGTTTTTCCACAGCCTGCAGCTCGGCGTGGATTTCAAGGACTTCGGCGAGACCATTGGATTCACGACCGAAGGTGAGGAGGACATCGACACGCCGATCACCTACCTCAACTGGTCACTCGGCTGGAATGCCACAGTACCCCGCGAGACCCGCACCCACAGCTATGACCTGACGGCGAACTTCGGCGTGCGCAACCTCGCCAACGGCGTCCAGGAGTTCGCCGACAAGCGCTACAAGGGCCGCCCCAACTACCTCTACGTCAGGGGTGGGTATGAACTCGTGCAGACCCTGCCCTGGTGGAGCACCTCACTGGCCCTGGAGCTTCAGGGGCAATTGACTCCGGACGCCCTGATCTCGAACGAGCAGTTTGCAGCGGGGGGCATGTCCAGCGTTCGCGGGTACTACGAAGGCGAAGTGCTGGGGGACTATGGTTTTCAGGCAGCCCTGGAATGGCGCAGCCCTAACCTCGGTCCGCGACTCTGGAAGTCCATCGGCAACTTGTATGGTTTCAGTTTTTTCGATAGCGCCCGCCTGCTCCTGAACGATCCGCTGCCGGGTCAGGTGGACACCGCCACGCTGCTGAGCGCCGGCGTTGGCCTGCAGTTGCTGGCCGACCCGCTCACTGCGGCCCTCGATCTCGCCGTGCCCTTGAGAGATGGCCCCACCACCAGGAAGGGTGATGAACGGCTCCTGTTCTCCCTGAGCTATGGATTCTGATATGCCCGCCAGAACCCCGACTGCCAGCAGCCGCGGACTCGGCATGAGCGTGGGCATAGCCCTTTACTGTTTCGTGGCCGGGGCGCAGGTGCAGGCGGCGGGTTTGCCCGTGCCCTGCGGGGGCGGGACCTGTGTCGGCGGTCCGTCGGTGTGGATCACGCAGGGTGTTGCGACGGCTGTCACCAACGCTGCGGGGACGAAGCTGGACATCAATCAGACCAGCGACAAGGCCGTCCTCAATTGGGCCGAGTTCAATGTGGCAAAGGGCAACAAGGTCAACTTCAACCAGCCGACCAAGAGCTCGCTCGCACTGAACAAGATCTTCCAGGGGGATCCCAGCAAGATCTTCGGGGCGGTCACGGCCAACGGCCAGATCTACCTCATCAACCAGAACGGCATCCTGTTCGGCAAGGGTTCCCAGGTGAACGTGGGGGCATTGATCGCCTCCAGCCTCACTATCGATCCCGAAGCCGAGTCCGGGGGCATCCTCAATCCCAGCCTGCTCCAGCAGGGCAAGGCGGCCTTCCAGGTCGCCATTGGCGAGGATGGGCAGCCCATCCCCGGCAAAGTCGTCGTTGAGGACGGCGCAGAGATCAGGACCGCTGCCACCGGCGGGGGCCGCGTGGCACTGATAGGCCAGCAGGTTGAGAACGCCGGGCACATTGAGGCCCCGTCGGGCCAGGTCATTCTGGCAGCGGGCCAGAAGGTCTACCTGCAGGCGAGCGAGAGCCCGGACCTCCGGGGCCTGCTTGTGGAGGTGGATGCCGGAGGCACGGCCTGGAACCAGGCCACCGGTCAGATCTCGAGCAACCTCGGCAACGTGTCCATGGTCGGACTCGCCGTCAACCAGGACGGGCGGGTGTCGGCGACGACTTCCGTGCAAAGCAACGGGTCGGTGCGCTTGCTGGCCCGGGATACGGTGAGCGTCACCCTCAGCACCACCCTTCAGCCCACGCTGACGACGAGCCGTGCCGGGGCCGTCACCTTCGGCGCCGGCAGCCGTACCGAGATTGACATCGACACCGCCACGGCGGCCAAGACCGCGGTTCCCGACCAGGCCCAGCCCCTGTCGTCCGTTGAAGTGGTGGGGCGGCAGATCGAGATGCGCGCCGGCAGCACCATCCGGGCGCCGGGTGGCCTGGTTAGCCTCACCGCGCTGCCGAATCCGAGCGTCACCAGTCCCACTGGTGACTCGCCGCTGCCTGTGGACAACGAGTCACGCATCCGTCTTGAGGCTGGCAGCCGGATCGACGTGGCCGGCTCGGTCGCGGACGTGAATCTGGCCCGCAATCTCGTCGAGGTGGAGCTCCGCACGAATGAGCTGCGCGACTCGCCCGTGCAGCGGGACGGCGCTTTGCGGGGTGAGACCGTGGTGGTGGACTCCCGGGTGGGGACGCCGCTCGCCGACGTGTCGGGCGCCGTGGCGGCTGTCAGCCAGGATGTTCGCGAGCGGACCTCAGCCGGCGGCACCGTAAGCCTGGTCTCCCAGGGCGACGTGGTCCTCGCCGAGGGCGCGGCCATCGATTTGTCGGGTGGCGCGGTCAATTACCGGGGAGGCGTACTGCGGACATCCCGGGTGGTGTCGGCAGACGGCCGGGTGCTCGATATCAGCGAGGCCGATCCGAACCAGGTCTATCAGGGCGTCAGCAATCCCACCGTGGACGTGGTGTACCGGAAGTGGGGCGTGGTCGAGACCCGGGCGGTAAACGGGATTTCGCTCTTTCAGCCGGGCTACGTCGAGGGTCGCGATGCGGGCACCGTGCAGTTCGCCGCGCCCCGGCTGGTGGTCAACGGCGATCTCTTCGGTGGCGTGCGGACGTCCGAGTTTCAGCGCACACCCGCCACCCGCCCGCTGGGTGGCCGGCTCATCGTCGGTCTGCCGGAGGGCTCGGCTGGCGACCTGCCAGACTACCGGGCGCCGTCCATCCATTTCACGAACACCCTTGTGCCGGTGGCCGTCACGGCAGGGCAGCCCTTGCCCGATACCTGGCAGCGACTGGAGCTTCCTACCAACTACCTGACCGAGGGTGGCTTCACCCGCAGCGAGCTCTTCAGCAACGGTGTGATCAGCCTCGGTGCGGGCACGGACCTCGATCTGGCGGCCGGCAGCACCGTCCGTCTGCAGGGTTCGGTGGTGGACCTTGCGAGCAACATTCGCGCGCCCGGCGGTGAGGTTGCCCTCCGCGCCCTGCAACTGAATCCCCTGGCGGTCAGTTCCGGCTCACGTCGACCTGGCGTGTTCGTTGCCGACAACGTGACGATCGACGTCAGCGGACGCTGGGTGAACGATCTGCCCCCGGTTGCGGGAACGGCGCCAACGGATCCCTTATTTCTCGACGCCGGCCGCATCGATGCGGCCGTTACGACCCAGAGTGGTGAACTGGTGGTCGGCAATGGAGTCCGGTTCCTTGCCGACGGTGGGGCCTGGCAGAACGCCACTGGCGCGCTGAAGGCAGGTCGCGGCGGCAGCATCGGCCTGCAGGCCCTCGGCCCGCTGACTGCGATTGCCACCGGCACGGACCTCCAGATGTCAGCCTTTGCGTTAAGCCAGGGCGGCACGCTGACCCTGGCGGCGAATCGCGTGCAGGTATCGGGCAGTGGTCCTGCATTCATTACAGCCCAGCGGGCTGACCCGGCGGCGGATGACAGCCCGTTCAATATCGCCACCGGCATCTTCCAGCAGGGTGGCTTTCGGGATTTCCGGATTGTCGCCACCGGCGGCCGTACGGCCGATGCCAATGGCAGCTCAAGTGCAAGCTCAGTGGAGCCGCTGACCATCGCCGCAGGGGCCGCTGTCGAGCCACGGGTCTCGCTGTTGTCGCTCGATTCCGGATTCCGCGGGATCGCCAGTGGGGCGTCCATCCGGACCTTCTCAAGTTCGTTCGTGCCGACCGACGATGTGCGGCCGGCCGCCAGTATTGCGTTCTCCGTGACACCCCACGCGCTGGTCTCTCCGGATACCGCGGGTGATCTGCTGTTGGCCGCGGGCAGCGCCGTGCGTGTGGATCCGACAGGACGAGTGGAGTTTTCCGCACCGACCCGGGTGCGCCTCGACGGGTCCGTCAGCGCGCCCGGCGGCGAGATCACGGCGCGCCTCGGTAGCCCGCCCGGTAGCCTCGAGCAGGGCTTTGACGCCAACGTGGGTATCTTCGTCGGCAGCTCTGGCCGCCTGGATGCTCGGGGTACCACGATTCTCAGGCCGAACGAACAGGGCTTCCGCCAGGGGCAGGTATTGGACGGCGGCACGATCACGCTGTCGGCCCGACGCGGTCGTGTTGAGTTGGCGGCGGGCTCTGAGCTGGATGTCTCGGGAACGGCGGCGGAGCTCGATCTGTCCACGGGCAACGCTGGGGCTGGCGTACCGATCAATCAGCCCACGGTGGTTGCGAGCCGGGGCGGCACGATCGATTTGCTGGCTCCGGAGGGTCTGACGCTCGACGGCGTGCTCCGTGGCGCGGGCGGGAATCCGACAGCGGAGGGTGGTCGGCTGGCGGTGGGCGTCAGTCGGCTGCGTGGCTTCAACGTCGGCTCGGAACTGCTGCCGACGTTTCCGACCGGGCCGCGGCAGATCCAGGTCACGAACGCTCCGACGGGTCATGCCGGGAACGGTGAGGCGGGCAACGGCGTTGCCGAGTTTGGCGTCGCCCGCGTCGCTGAAGGCGGCTTCGACAGCCTTACTCTCCAGGCCGATGACGAAATACTGTTTGCTACGGATATTGATCTGTCGGTGCGCAATCGTCTCGCCCTGCAGGCGCCGAACCTGCGCAGCGCCGATGGCGTGAACGACGTCCGGCTGGCTGCCAACGCTCTGGCACTGGGTCCAACCCTCGGGTCGTCGGTTAGTCCCGCAGCCGCGCTGGCGGGGCCAACCCGACTGCGGGCAGACGCAGGGCTTATTGATCTATCGGGGCGGCTGGCGCTGCAGGGCTTTGGCGATACCACCCTCGCGGCGCTGTCCGATATCCGGGCGACGGGCCTGCCGGTGTCGGCCGGGAGCAGTCTGCCGGGGGCCTTCAGCACCGCCGGACGGCTGGAGCTGCGTGCGGCTCAGGTGTATCCGACGACCTTCAGTGACTACCTCGTGACCGTGAGCGGCGACGACACGATGCCCGGTCTTCTCCAGATATCGGGTAACGGCACGGCAGCGATGCCGGTGCTGTCGGCAGCAGGCAAGCTGCGGTTTTCTGCCGACGAGATCGTGCAGTCCGGCGCCGTTCGTGCACCCCTCGGGCAGATCGAGTTCAACGCCCGGAACACGCTCACCCTCGTGGCTGGCAGCATCACGTCCACCTCCGCGGAAGGACAACGCCTGCCCTTTGGTCGCGTGGTCGGTGGCACGAGCTGGACCTACGAATCGGTCCCGGGCATCACGCCGGACATCCAGGCTCCGCCTGAGAAGCGCATTCGCCTGGACGGCCAGGCGATCACCGTGGCTGACGGCGCGCTGGTGGATCTCTCCGGCGGTGGCGACCTGTATGCCTACGAGTTCCTGCCGGGGCCCGGCGGCTCCGTGGACGCACTCGCCCCGGGCGTCAATCCGAATCTCTACGCCGTCCTGCCGGGCAGCAGTCTGTTCGCGCCCTACGACACGCAGGAGTACCAGGGCTCGGCCCTCAGGCCTGGTGACAGCGTGCGCCTGCAGGGTGTGCCGGGTCTGCTGGCGGAAGGTGAGTACGCTCTGCTGCCAGCCCGTTATGCGCTGTTGCCGGGCGCGGTTCTCGTGGAGGTCATCCCGAGCTTGCAGGATCTGGGACCGAACCAAGCTGCCAGCCTGCCGGATGGCACGCCGGTTGTGGCCGGTGTACGCACGATCGCAGGCACCGGTACTGCGGATAGTCGGACCACAGGTTTCGCCATTCGCCCTGGCAGCTCCGCGCGACAGCTGGCCGAGTACCGGGACAACTTCGGCAACACGTTCTTCACCCAAAAGGCGGCGGCTCTCGATCAACCCGCACCGCCCGTGGCCCGCGACGCCGGTGCCCTGCAGTTTGTCGTCGGTGACGCGCTCAACCTGGGTGGCACGCTGCGCCTGCTGGCCGACGAGGGCGAGCCAGCGAACCCGGACGATGGTGGCCGGGGTGGCCGTCTCGACCTGAGCGCGGAACGGCTGCGTATCGTCGCCACGGTGAGCGGCATTGCCAGCGACTTCGCCAGTGACATTGTTGAAGTGGCGGCGGACGTGCTGAACCGTATCGGTGCGGACAGCGTGCTACTCGGTGGCACCCGTTCCGTGCTGGCGGATCGCACGGAGATCACTCCCGCAGCCAGCACCGTGGAGATTGCGGCGGGCCTCGAGCTGGCCGGCAGCGAGTATCTGCTGCTGGCCCGTGACCAGGTCAACGTCGGTGACAACGCGGCCGTGCGCAGCACTGGCGCCGCGACAGATCGGACAGGCGGTCGCCTGGTCGTCACGGGCACGTCTGGCGGCGCGCTCGTCCGGGTGTCTGGCAACGGACCCGTGCAGCTTGAGCGCACAGCGGGCTCAGCGGCCACCGGGAATCTGCTGATCGGTTCCGGCGCCGTGCTGGGAGCGAACGGTTCGGTCACGCTCGACGCGAGCGGCACTGCGCGCTCGTTTGGCACCTACGAACTGGGGCCAGAGGCGTCGCTGGCCCTTGGTGCGCAACGCATCGTGCTTGGCGCTGACCAGGCCACCGTCGCCGATGCTCTCGCCCTGGGCACGGAGTCACTGGCCGCACTTTCTGGCGCCAATGAACTGCAGTTGGTTGCGAGGGAGTCACTCGACGTATCCGGCCAGGTTGTACTCGGGACTGCGGCCGACCGTCCCGGGCGCCTGACGCTCGACACGCCCGTGATCCGGAACATGGCGGGTAACGCCACCTTCTCGGCCGGCGAACTGACCTTGCGAAACTCCGGCTCGGTGCAGGCGAATCAGCCCACCAACGGCACGGGCAGTCTGCAGCTCTCGGCCAACCGGGTTCGCTTTGGAGGAGGTGATATCGCCCTGGATGGCTTTGCCACTGCCGAGGTGAATGCGGGCGAGGGAACGAGCGCTGACGGTGATGCCCGACTTCGTTCTGGCGCCGATCTCACCCTCTCGACGCCGCTCATCAGCGGAGCGGCGGGTTCGGAACTGGAAATCCTTGCGGCAGGCCGCGCAGTGCGCTTCACGACGCCGCCGGGCGCTGTGCCGGCCGCGGCAACCACACCGGTGGGCGCCGCCCTGGCCGTAGAGGCAGGCAGTATTGTGGCCGACACCCGATTGGTCTACCCGGCCGGGCGTGTGCGGCTCGCGGCAGACGACGGTGTGGAACTGGGGGCCAACGGTCGCATTGATGTCTCCGGCCGCCGGCTGAGCCTGGGCGGCGCACCCGTCAACCTGGCCGGGGGGGATGTCCAGATCGTCGCGCGTACCGGCTCCGTGAACTTCCTGTCGGGCTCCCGCGTCGATGTGTCCGCCGGCACAGCCACGGCTGATGCAGGCGCGCTCAACATCCTCGGCGGGGGTGCCGTCAGCCTGGCGGGCGAACTCGTGGGCAGCGGCCCCTCCACTGACCAGGGCGCTGACCGGAGCGGAGGATTTGTTCTTACGGCGGGCTCGCTTTCGGGGTTCACCGCGCTTAACCAGCAGCTGAATGCCGGTGGTTTCGGGCGTCATCGCGCCATCGAGACCCTGTCCGGCGCTCTGGTGGTCGAGGCGGGAGAGACGATCCGGGCGCAGCGGGTCACTCTGGCCGCCAGCGGCGGCGGCCTGACGGTGTCCGGCACCATCGACGCCCGGGCTCCGGGGGGCGGGCGTGTGCTGCTCGCTGCCCGGGACGATTTCAGCCTGACCGCAGGCGCGGAGATTGACGCACGCGCGACCGCGGCGGGCTCGGGTGCTGCTCAAGTCGAACTCAGCAGTGCCGATGGAGAGGTCCGCCTGGATACTGGCAGCCGCGTCCGCCTCGACGGCTTCGACGGCGCGAATGGTGGCGAGGTCCGGATCCGGGCCGGGACCACGAGCGATGACTTTCGTCTGGCCAGTCTTGGCGCATCCATCGAGGGAAGCATGGTACGCAGCATCCTGATACCCGTGCTGCGCTCCGACCCGATCGAGGTGCTCGATGCGTTCGTCATCGAGTCGCTGCAGGCACTGCTCGATGCGTTCATGACGGTTGCGCCTGCGAACATTCGCAGCCGGCTTGGCCTGGCGGCGGATACCCTCATACGTCCTGGCCTGGAGGTCGTGGCTGATAACGACCTTCTCCTTGCCGAAGCCTGGGATTTTGCGGAACTGTACCCAACCGAATTCGACGCTGATGGCAATAGAGCGCCTGACAAATTCAAATGGCGCTGGGATGACCAGCCCGGTTACCTGACGCTGCGGGTGCCCGGAAACCTGTCAGTTCAGGGCAACCTCTCCGACGGGTTCCGGAAGACCGGTACCGTTCTCAGCCAGCTTGCCGGAGATTCCTGGTCCTTCGATCTGGTGGCCGGCGCTGATCCGGGCAGTGTCCTGTCCGGTGGTGTCCGTGGCCGGCTGCTCGATGCGCCGGGCACGGGATCGCTCGACGTGGGTGACGGTCTGCTGGTGCGCACCGGCACTGGCGACATCCGTCTCGCGGCGGCCAATGACCTGATTCTTGGTGGTCCAACCACGGCCATCTACACGGCTGGCGTGGCGGCGCGGCAGGCCATAAACATAGGGACCGTCCGGGCCAACTGGTCCCGTGACGGCGGTGACATCAGTCTCGCTGCCGGCCGGGATATCAGCGCCACGTTACCCAGCCAGGTGCTGAGTGGCTGGAATGTGCGCAATCTTGGTTCCGGCGGCCGTGCCCAGTGGGCGACCGACTACGGCCGCTTTAGTCAGGGCGTGGCCGCACTGGCGGGTGGAACCGTCGAAGTGAACGCGGGGCGGGACATCTCGAACCTGTCAGCGACGGTAGCGACGACTAGCGGCGATGTGCCCACGTTGCCGGGAACCTTCGACACCTGGGGTGGTGGCAGCCTTGGCGTAACCGCCGGCCGGGACCTGCTGGGCGGCACCTACTCGATCTGGCAGGGGAACGGGAGCCTTGCGGCCGGGCGCTCCGTTGGCCTCGGGACGACGGCCGATTTCTCGGAGATCGGTGCCACGCTGGCGGTGGGCGCAGGAAAACTCGCCGTGACGGCGCGCAAGGACCTGGATGTGGGCGCCATTATCAATCCCACGGTCATTCCTTCCGCCAATCCATCCGCCGTCTATTTCTATACTTATCAGCCAGACGATGCCCTGGAACTCACGTCCACAGGCGGTCGGCTGCGGATCCTGAATGACCAGGATGCCTTCTCTGCAAACGTGGGCGGCGATCTTGCCAGCCGGATCACGGCCTTCGGTGTTGCCGCGCCCACCTTGCGTGCCCATGCCGCCAGCGGCAACTTCGAGCTGCTCCGCGAGGTTCGCCTGCTCCCGTCGCCCCAGGGGCAGGCCGAGATTATCGCCGCCGGTTCGATCCTGGCCGGTGACCGAAGTGTGCCGCTGTTAATGTCGGACGCGGATCCGGCCGGACTGCCGACGGCAACCCGTCCCGTTGGCGCCGGCCAGCTGCTTGCTGCGGTCTCACTGCCGTCCGACGCGGCGATTCACACCGGCGATGAACAACCGGCGCTGCTGATCGCTGCGACCGGCGACATCCTTGGGGGCGCCTGGCAGTTTGCCAAGCAGTTCCGCGCCATCGCGGGCGGAGACATTCGTGACTTGTCGTTGTCTGGCCAGAACACGAGCACGAGCCAGATCAGCCTTATTCAGGCCGGACGGGACTTCGATCTCAATGCGCGTGATAACCCGAGAAACTCATCCGGGAACCGGATTGAAGTGGCTGGCCCCGGCCGTCTTCAGGTGCTTGCGGGCCGCAATGTGAGCCTGGGCTTTTCCCGTGGTATCACCACCATCGGTAACTCGGCGAACGCGCAGTTGCCGGCCGGCGGTGCGGCGCTCGACCTCTGGGTAGGTCTCGGTGGTGAGCCGGACTACGCCGGCTTCAATGCGCAGTACTGGGACGAACAATACAGCGAGGAGTTTGCCCGCTACCTGGCGGGTCCGGACGGTGCTTTGGGCCTGATCGATTACGTTTCGGGCGTCACGGACCGGACGGACCTGAATCCGGACAACGTCTGGACTGCCTACGCGGGACTGGAGACTGAAGAACGTCAGGTCTATCTCGACACCCTGGCGCCTGACCAGCGCATCACCTTCTCAAGCTTTGTCGATCTGGTGGACTCGCTGGTCGCGTACACGAACACCATCACGGGCCGTACCGACCTCACACCGACGACCGCTGTGGCGGACTACCAGTTGCTCGACACGGAACGGCAGCGACCGCTGATGCAGGAGTTCTTCTTCCGGGAACTTCGGGATTCCGGCCGGCTCGCCAACCTCCCGCAGGGCGCCTTTGGTTTCGACCGCGGCAAGACGGCCGTCGAGTCACTGTTCCCCGGCGACGGCGTGTTCACGGGCGATGTGAGCCTGCTCTTCAGTCGCCTGTATACCCTGGCCGGGGGCGACATCAGTCTGCTCGCGCCGGGTGGTCTGCTGAACGTGGGTCTGGCCCAGCCGCCCAGTAACCTGCCGGTAACCAAGCAGCCCTCGGACCTCGGCATCGTGGCCCAGGGACCGGGGAGAGTGCAGGTCTTTGCCGACGGCGACGTGCTCGTCAATCAGTCCCGCATCTTCACCCTGGCCGGTGGGGATATCCTGATCTGGTCCAGTAACGGCGACATTGATGCCGGACGCGGTTCGAAGTCATCGATCTCGGCGCCGCCACCGGTCATTCGTGTGGACGCCAATGGCCAGGTGCAGGTGGAATTCTCCGACGCCATCGCGGGCAGCGGCATTCGCGGCATCCTGACGAACGAGGATCTGGAACCCGGCGACGTGGACCTGGTCGCCCCGACCGGCGTGGTGGATGCTGGCGATGCCGGCATCGGGGCGGCCGGTAACCTGAACATCGCCGCACCCCAGGTCGTCGGTCTGGACAACATCCAGGTCGTCGGCAGTTCCACTGGGGTGCCGACGGATTCGGGCGCAGCCGCAGGGCTGACGGGAGTCTCCAGCCTGGGTTCCAGCGTCGCCAGCGCGGCGGAGGAGGCCGCGGTGAGTTCTGCGGACAACCCGACGGCCTCGCTCGCTGACGAGGCTCTGGGGTGGCTCGACGTCTTCATCGAGGGCTTCGGCGACGAAGAGGACGAGGACAAGCGCCCGCGTCGCAGCCCCTAGATCCCGAGCCCCTGTCGCAAACATGCCGTCACAGGATCGTAACGTTCCTGTCACGCGGTATGCCCAAAGTGACGTTGAAATCGACATCTCACAGGCGCCTCTCCCCGGAGCACCCCATTGATCCGCCGAATCGCTGTTTTCGTCCTGCTGTCTCTGCTCCTGCCGCATTCGGCCTACGCCTGGTGGGACGATAACTGGGCATTCCGCAAGCCGCTGACGCTGGACGCCACGGGCGCAGGCGCTGCCACGAGCACCAGTATCGAGGACGCTGCGGTCCTGATCCGGCTGCATGCGGGCAACTTCGGCTATTTCACTGACACCTTGCCCGACGGGGCGGATATCCGCTTCATCGCTGGCGACGACAAGACGCCTCTGGCATTTCATATCGAGTCCTTCGACCCGGTGGCGGGCATGGCCTTCATCTGGGTGAAGGTGCCGACCATTGCGCCAGGCACCAGCGGCACGATCTACCTGTACTACGGCAATCCGAACGCAACGGCCGCCTCAGATTCGGGAGCCAGCTACGACGTGAACGAGGTGCTCGCATACCACTTCGCCAGCGTGCCTCCGCAGGACGCCACCAGCTACGGCAATAAACCCACTGAATCCACTGCGGTCGCCAATCCGGGCTCCGTCATCGGCGCTGGTGCCCGATTCAGCGGTGCAGAGGCCATCAAGCTCGCCAACTCGGCGACGGTGCGCTTGCTGCCTGACCGGGGCCTGACCATCTCCGCGTGGGTGAATGTTCCTGAATCGCCCCAGTCCGACGCTGTGCTCGTTGAGCTGGCCGATCCGGCAGGGCCTTTCGTCCGTCTGGGCATTGATGGCCTTGCGCCCTATGTCCGGGTGAATGATGGCGTCGCGACTGTCGAAACCGAGCGGGCCGCCTCGTTGTTGCCGGGCAGCTGGGGACTGGTGACCGCGGTCATCAATATCAACCGGGTGGTCCTCTACCTGGATGGTCGCGAGGTCGCCGGTATCGACACCCAGTTTGCGGAGACGGGCGGGACGCTGACCATTGGTGCCAGCGCGGCGGGAAACAGCTTCCTGACGGCTCAGGTGGACGAACTGACCATTGCGAATACGGCGCGCTCGGCAGACTGGATCAAGGCCCAGTTCGCCAACCAGGGTCAGGACGACAAGCTGGTCCGCTACGGCGAAGACACTGCCAAGGAGTCGGGGGGCGAACCGTCCTATCTCCTGATCACGCTGCAGCAGGTCACCGTCGACGGCTGGATCGTTATCGGCATCCTTGCGGTCATGTTCATCGTCAGCTGGATCATCATGATTACGAAGGTTCTGACCGTCCGGCGTGTCCGTACGGATAATCGGGCCTTCCTCGCCGATTTCCATAGAACGAGCACTGGTAACCTGGCGAGCCTCGATGCTGACGAGGATTCAGCCGCGGAAGAGCACAACGTACTGCAGGCACTGTCCGGTTCCCACGATCACTACCAGAGTTCAACCGTCTATCACCTCTACCACGCGGGCATCCAGCAGGTGCAACAGCGTTTTGCCACCAGTGCCGGCGCGGCCCGTGCTGAAACCCTGAGCCTGCAGGCCCTCGATGCCATCAGGGCCACGATCGACGCCACCAATGTCCGTGAAACCCAGAAGCTCAACAGCCAGATGGTGCTCCTGACCCTGGCAATTGCCGGTGGACCGTTTCTCGGCCTGCTGGGCACCGTGGTGGGCGTGATGATTACCTTCGCTGTCATCGCGGCCACGGGTGACGTGAACGTGAACTCGATTGCCCCGGGTATCGCCGCTGCGCTCGTGGCCACGGTGGCTGGCCTCGCCGTCGCCATACCGGCGCTCTTTGGCTACAACTGGCTGGCGTCCCAGATCAAGGAAATCGTGGCGGACAACCGCGTCTTCATTGACGAATTCGTCACGAAGCTCGCCGAGCGCTACAGCTGAGGTATTCGCGATGGCCGAGATTCAGGAAGACGGCGATCTGTATGACGAAGTCAACGTCGTGCCCATGCTCGATCTTGCCTACGTCCTGCTTGTCATCTTCATCATCCTGACGACGGCGACCGTTCAGGGGATCAAGGTCGACCTGCCGAAGGCGAGTGCCGCACCGAGCCTCGCCGAACCCAAGACCAAGGCAGTGTCCATTACCAGCGACGGCACCATCTATCTCGATACGTACCCGGTGAGCCTATCCGAGCTTGAAAACCTGCTGCGCCAGTACCGGGCAGCCGACCCTGACTTGCCGGTCATCGTAAAGGCCGATTCCACCATCCAGTACCAGCGGGTGGTGGACGTGCTCGATCTGCTCGGCCGACTCGAGATCACCCAGCTGGGTCTGGTGACCCAGCGGGTCGTCAAGTAGCGCAGCATGGCTGACGGCCGCGGAAACCAGAGCACCGGGAAGGCGAGGGCCAGCAGGAAGGTCAGCAACCTGCGCGGCTACCTGCCTGTCGTCGGCATCTCCCTGGCGGTGATTGCGGTTGTCGGCATCGTCGTGTGGCTGATCGTCAGCAGCATGGGTGACTCGGGCCAGCCGACGAAGAAGCTCATCCAGCAGGTGCAGATCATCCGGCCACCGCCCCCGCCGGAGACTCCGCCGCCGCCCCCCGAGCCGGAGGAGGTGGATGTCCCCGAGCCCGAGGAGCCGGAGCCCGAAGTGGCCGATGCCGACGAGCCGCCTGCCGGTGACCAGCTGGGCCTGGACGCCGAGGGCGTGGCGGGTGGCGATGGTTTCGGTTTGCTTGGGCGCAAGGGGGGGCGCGATCTCCTCGGCACCAGTGGCGATCAGTACAAGTGGTACGGCCAGATCCTGAAGAACGATCTGATCGACAGGTTGGCAGAGATTCGCGATATCCGCCGCGACCGGTATTCGGTTGTGGTCCGTCTCTGGCTGGCGGCCGATGGCCGAATCGAGCGCTTCAGCGTGGTCACGTCTACCGGGGATAAGCAGCTTGATCAGGATCTTCTGGTGGCTTTGCAGTCGCTGGACCGGGTGTCCGAGGTTCCGCCCGCAGGCCTGCCTCAGCCGGTGCGATTGCGCATCGTCAGCCGAATTTGATTTCAACTGTACTTGCCCAATACAAAAGTGGATTTGACATGACCCTTCGAACCTCAATCATCGCCTGCTCGGCAATCCTGCTCTCGACAGTGAGTACTAGTGTCCCGGCCCAGGAAACGGGCGGCTCCGACATGGCTGTCCTGCGCAATACCGTCGTCAACCTGCTTGATGCGATGGTCAAGCAGGGGCTCCTTTCGAAGGACTCCGCTGAGAAGCTCGTTGCCGATGCGCAGTCGAAGGCAAATGCGGAAGCAGTGGCCCTGACCGCGGCCGGCGGCACAGCGGCTCCTGGTGACGTCCGCGTGACCTACGTCCCACAGGTCGTCCAGGACCAGATTACTGAACAAGTCAAGCTGGACGTGCAGGCCAGCGTGGTGGCCGACGTGAAGAAGGCTGCGCAGGAGGAGGGCTGGGGTGTGCCGGCTGCCCTGCCGTCCTGGGTGCGGAACGCACGCTGGTCCGGCGACATTCGCATACGCGGCGAGAACACGAGCTTTGCGAATGACAATCCTCCCTTTGCATACCCGAATTTCCAGGCAATCAATGAGGCCGGCGGCATTGTCGAGGCCGGCACCGACGCGTTTCTTAACACAACAGAGGATCAGACGAGGTTTCAGGCAAAAATCACCTTTGGGGGGCAGTTCGACGTGGCGGAGAACGCGCTCGCTGTTGTGCGCTTCGCGACGGGTAATGAGGATAATCCCGTGACGCGCAACCAGGCTCTTGGCACCTATAACCGGACCTTCTCGTTGCTGCTCGACGAGGCGTATCTGCGTTTTGGTACATCTCCGGACCGGGAGACCCAGCGAGTCCTGTTTTGGGCGGGCCGCACGCCGAATCCCTATCAGTCAACGGAACTCGCCTGGGACAATGATGTCCGTTTCAACGGCTTCACCCTGCAGTACTCCTGGAACAATCCCGAAATCCCGGGGCTGCCGCGTGGTGCGCGGGGCCTCTTTGCCTCCGGTGGCGCCTATCCCATTCAGGAAGTCGAACTGTCCAGCAGCGACAAGTGGCTTTTCGCCGGCCAGTTGGGCTATGAGCTGGATATTGCGCCGACGGTGCGTTTGAGCCTGGCTGCTGGCTATTTCGACTACGAGAACATCACCGGCAGGAAGAACCCACTTAACCTGCGTGTGTATGACTATACGGCCCCTGAGTTTCTGCAGAAGGGCAACACCGTTTTTGATATCCGCAACGATACCGACCCGAATACTGAGCTGTTTGCGCTGGCGGCTGATTACGATCTGATTGATGTCAGTGCGGTAGCCACCTGGACGATTCAGCCGGATCTGGTCTTTGATGCAACGGCGAATTTCATTACCAACGTCGGCTATGACTACGATCAGGTGCTTGCGCGTGTGGGTGGGTGCACCCAGATCCCGGATACGGGTCCCAACGGTCCCGTAGAAATATGCCCGGTCAAAAATGCCAATGCGTATCGACTTGAATTTCGCATTGGCAACCCCGACATCGCGCGCCCCGGCGCATGGAGAGCCTTCCTTGCCTACAACTACCTGGAACGGGATGCGGTGCTCGATGCGTTCACCGACTCCGATTTTCATCGCGGTGGCACCGACGGCGAGGGCTACATTATCGGTGGCGAGCTTGGCATTACGAACAATACCTGGGCCCGCCTGCGCTATCTGTCGGCTGACGAGATCGATGGACCGACACTCGGCATAGACGTCCTCCAGATTGATCTCAACGCAAAGTTCTGAGGTCGATGATGAGCGAGAGACTCCTACTGATGATCATGCTGGCGATCCTGACCACTACGGTCTCGGCCCAGGAAGCACGGCGTGCCGGAAGCGATGCGAATGCCCGCATGCAACAGCAGCTTCAGCAGCTCGGCAGCGAGCGCACGGCCCTCCAGGCCGAGAATGCAGAGCTCAAGGCGCAGGTCAGCAAGCTCGAGAAGGATGCCAAAACCTTCACGACGGAAAAAGAGGCGCTGGTCCGCCGGGCTGGAACAGCGGAAAACAAGGTCAGTCGCGCCGAGTCCGGTCAGCAATCCGTCAGCTCCCGGCTGGAATCCACGGAGTCCCGCCTCAACGAAGTCGTGGGCAAGTACAAGGAAGTTGCCGAGCAGTTGCGCAAGATTGAGGCGGAGCGGAACGAGTTGGTTCAGCAGGTGGCGGGAAACAGTCAGAGCCTCAAGGTCTGTGCGCAGCGGAATGTTCAGCTGGCCGATGTCGCCAACGAGGCGCTGGACCGTTACGAAAGGAAGGGCTGCTTTGGCGCGCTCGCCCAGGCGGAGCCCTTCACCGGCCTGAAGCGGATCGAGGTGGAGAATGCTGTTGAGGAGTACCGGCAGCAAATCGACAGCCTGAAGCTGCCCGCCGCTGCAGCGCCGGCTAGCCCGTAGGAGCGCCTTTAGGCGCGACCGGAGCCGGATGGGTCGCGCCTAAAGGCGCTCCTACTGCATTTTGAATCAATGGGTTACAGGCTGTCATTAAAGCTTCAAGAGACCGTCAAGAATCTGTCAGCAGGCCGGACGATGATGGGCTCCTCGGTACCACCGATGGAGCGTTGCACGGATGCTGGACTACAGTCTCCCCGCCGCCTTCGCGCGTCTCGACAGTCTGGAAGTGCGCTGGTGTCTTCCGGTCAATTCGGTGGCCCGCTACCGACTGGTCCGTAACTACTTTGCCAGCGTCAGCCGGCTCGGTGACGGCGTCGCCTGGTACACACTGCTTGCGATTCTTCCGCTGGTCTTCGGAGTCGGCGCCATCCTGCCCTGCCTGCACATGGCCCTGACCGGGCTTGTGGGCGTCGCGATCTACAAGTTCCTGAAGCGGCGACTGATTCGCGAGAGGCCCTTCCACTCGCACCATGGGGTCCTGGCCCTGGCGAATCCACTCGACCGGTATAGCTTTCCTTCAGGTCACACGCTGCATGCCGTGACCTTCACCGTCATGCTGGCGCACTACTACCCGCAGCTCCTGTGGCTACTGGTGCCCTTTACGGCCAGCGTGGCGGTTTCGCGTGTCGTTCTTGGACTGCACTATCCGACGGACGTTTTGGCCGGGGGTCTGCTTGGCTGGATGCTCGCCGCCGCAAGCCTCGTTATTTTCCCGATCTAACGTCAAGTCGTGAATCGTTGCCAGGCGACCGTTCCCCAGACCAGCGCGGCCAGTATCAGGCTCAGCATAACGGCGGCAGACCCGAGGTCCTTGGCCTGACCCGATAGCGGGTGATTCTCGTCGCTGATCCGATCCACCGTGGCTTCCACCGCCGTGTTCAGTATTTCGATGATCATCACCACCATCCAGGACGCGACGAGCAGCAGGCGCTCCAGGCTGGATTGGCCCAGCCAGAGGGCGAGCGGCAGCAGGGCCAGGCCCAGGAGCACCTCCTGGCGAAATGCCTCCTCGCCTCGCCAGGCCACCTTGAACCCCGCTGCCGAGTAGAGTGCCGCGTCCAGGATTCTGCGCAGACCACGTTTACGTTTCTTCGCCATGCTTTTGATTTTCTTTCGGAAAGTCTGGTCGGAAGGGCTGGCTTTCAGGTCGAAGTCTCCCGCAAAGGAGTGCGCCGCCGCAGCGGCAGAAAGCATAACGAAAAATCTGGCCCGGCGACGAGCAGCTAGTAACGGAAGGGAAACATTCCCGTAAATTGGTTGCAATCAAACCCGATCATCATTCAACGTCAAGTCCAAGGCGCATTGTCCCTGATCGTGACCCGCATTCTTCTCGTCGATGGCAATCCTGATGACCGTGAGTGGGTTTACGACTGCCTGAAGGCTGTCGGTCACACAGTTGCCTGCGCGAGTGATGCCACTGCCGCCATCGATCTCCTTCAGCACCGTTCATTCGATATGGTTCTGACCGAATGGATGCTTCGGGATATGTCGGGTCTCGAGCTCGCCCGCTACCTCCGGAAGCAACCTAACGGCCGCCTGACCCGGGTCGTGATTCTCAGCGGGCGGAGTGAGGCCAGCGCCATTGCACACGCTCTCGACAGCGGCGTCGATGACTACCTGACGAAGCCGGTGCGTCAGGAGGAGCTCCTCGCCCGAGTGAGTGCCGCGCTTCGCCGGCCCGCGGCGCCCTCACAAGAAAATGTTCTCGAAATTGGCCCGCTTCGGCTGGACAAACTGGGCCACAAGGTCACGGTGGGTGTCCGGGAGATCGGTCTGGCGCCGGTTGAGTTCCGGTTGATGGCCTATTTCATGGAGAACCCGGGGCGCGTCCTTGCCCGGCGGCACTTGCTGGAGCAGGTTTGGCGACGTCGAGGCGGCATCGGGGAACGTACGGTGGACGTTCATGTTCGCCGCCTGAGGGCGGCCCTGGAGCCGCATTCCTGCGAGGATCTGCTGCAAACCGTGCGGGGCTTTGGTTACCGTTTTGGTTAAATCGCTCTCTGGGAGCCCTGTGGGTGTCACAATCGCCCCCACGGCGAACTCGGCCGTAACGCGTTTGTAATAGAACCCTGTTGCAATAAGCCGCAACAGCATTGCGACGGAACACCATGAGCGCCCGCAGAATTCTGGTTGTAGAAGACGAAGGACCCATTCGTCAGATGATTGCCTTTAACCTCAGCCGCGCCGGCTTCGAGGTGGAAGAGGCGGAAGACTGTTCCTCAGCCCGCCTTCGGATTGCCGACTCCCGCCCCGACCTGCTGCTGGTGGACTGGATGCTGCCCGACTCCAGCGGACTGGAACTCACGCGAACCCTTCGTCGGGAAGAAGCCAATCGGGAGATGCCCATCATCATGCTCACTGCCCGGGCGGAGGAGCGGGACAAGCTGCTCGGCCTGGATGGCGGTGCGGACGACTACATCACCAAGCCATTTTCGCCTCGCGAACTCCTTTCCCGGATCAACGCGGTGCTGCGGCGGGCGGCGCCACCAGCGGATGAACCTCTGGTGGCCGGTGACCTGCAGCTGGATCCCGTGAGTCACCGCGTATTTGTGGACGACCGGGAGATTCGGTTGGGGCCCACTGAATATCGTCTGCTGAAATTCCTGATGGAAAACGCGGATCGGGTTTACAGCCGCACCCAACTGCTCGATTTCGTCTGGGGACAAAACGTCTATATCGAGGAGCGAACGGTCGACGTACACGTTCGCCGGTTGCGCAAGGTGCTCGAGGACTACAAGGTGGAGCACTATATCCAAACGGTCAGGGGCGCGGGTTACCGCTTCTCCGCGCGCTGAAAAATGCCCAAGGTCTGGACCTGGACCCTGATCCGGTACGTCGGCGCGCTCGCAGCCGGCGCGTTCATCGGCTATCTCTACGATCGCCCCATGCTGGGCACGCTCCTTGTCGCTCTCGGTCTGCTGTTCTGGCAGCTCTACAACCTGTATCGGCTGGAGCGCTGGCTCGCTAGGGGCAAGACGGTCGAAATTCCGGACGGCGACGGTGTGTGGCCGCCCGTGTTCGCAAAGATTCAGTTCATCAAGGGCAAGGTGAAGCGCCGTGGCAAGCGCTTTCGCAAGCTGGTCAAGGACCTGCGGGCCTCGACCGAGGCATTTCCCGATGGGGGGGTGATCCTCAACGCGAATCACGAGATCGTTAACTACAATCAGGCTGCCCGGTTGCTGCTGGGCCTCAAGAATCGCAGGGACCGGGGTCAGCGCATCGAGAACCTCCTGCGCTATCCCGACTTCATCGACTACCTCAATAACCCGGGGGACAGACAGGCGGTCGACATCCCGTCACCTGCTGGTCCGGACAACTGGCTGGCCTGTCGATTGATTCCCTATGGCCCCGAGCAGACGCTGTTGCTGATCCGGGATGTGAGCCAGCGCGTAAAGATCGAGCGGGTGCGTCGGGATTTCGTCGCCAATGCGTCCCACGAACTCCGCTCGCCCCTGACCGTGATCATGGGCTATCTGGATGCACTGGCCGACGATGGCCGAATTCCTGAGAGCTGGCACCAGCCGATCAGGGTGATGCAGGACCAGTCGGTGCGCATGCGCCGCCTGGTCGAGGACCTGCTGCAATTGTCCAAGCTGGAGTCCGGCGAGTCCGTCACCAAAGACCGGGTCGTGGACGTCGCGGCCATGTTGTCCACGGCGAGGAAGGAAGCGTTCGCGCTGCCGGAGCATCCGGACTCGATCGGGATCGAGATCAATAGCCCGGTCAACCTGCTTGGGGAAGAGACCGAGTTGCAGTCTGTGGTGTCCAACCTGGTGTCTAACGCCGTGCGGTACACACCGGCGGAGGGGGAAATCACGATCCGCTGGAGCGTGGACACTGACGGTGGGCACCTGGAGGTTCAGGACACAGGCATTGGGATCGCCGACGACGACATCTCTCGGGTCACCGAGCGGTTTTATCGGGCGGATGGGGGGCGTGCGCGGCAGCGGGGTGGTACAGGCCTCGGCCTCGCGATCGTAAAACACGCGCTCCGCCGCCACGATGCCGACCTCGAAATTCGCAGCCGCCTGGGCGAGGGCAGTACGTTCGTATGCCACTTTCCGCGGGATCGGCTGGCCCTATCCTGATATTCTTGCCGTCTCAGACGCCCAACCCTGCGGCCGAAGGTCAAGGAGCGACGCCATGGAATCCGAAAGCTTCAGTCACCACATCTCCCGGCGCTTCAATGCCGAGCTCGAACACCTGCGCAGCGAGGTACTGCGTATGGGCGGGCTGGTCGAACAGCACCTGGACACCGCCGTCGAGGCGATCATTGCGGGCGACAGCGACCTGGGTCTGCGGGTCTCCAATGACGACCACAAGATCAACCGGCTCGAAGTGGATATCGACGAGGAGTGCCGGAAGCTGCTGGCGACCCGAATGCCAGCCGCGGCTGACCTTCGTTTGATAGTCATGGTCATCAAGACCATCACGGATCTCGAACGTGTTGGTGATGAGGCCGCGAAGATTGGGTACCTGGCCTCCCACCTGGCAACAGACCGGGCGCCCTACGCGTCCTATAGCGAACTCAAGGCACTGGGCGAGCACGTCCAGGAAATGCTCCACGACGCACTCGATGCATTTTCCCGCATGGACGTGGACGACGCTCTTGCGGTCATCGAGGAAGACAAGCTGGTGGACGAGGAATACGACCAGATCACCCGCCAGTGCATCTCCCTGATGATGGAAGACCCCCGCACGATTCGCCGCTTCATGGACGTGACCTGGGTGGCCCGGGCGCTGGAGCGGATCGGCGACCATGCCAAGAATATTGCGGAGTACGTCGTCTACCTGGTGCACGGTCGTGATATCCGCCACACCGAGCGGGAAACGTTGCTCCAGGAGCTGGAGGCCGCCAAGAGCGACCGGTCTGCCTCAAGCTGAAATACCGGGCTGAAATAAATCCTTAACATGCCGGCTATATGCTGCCTCGCGTTCCAGCCCTAAGGTTTAACTCCCCGGAGGTCCACGTGAAGTACTCTCGTCCCATATCCAGCCTGCTGACCGCAGTCGTTCTGGCGGTCATAAGCGCCAGTCCGGCTTTCGCCCAGGCGGCCCGCGATTACATCAGCATTGTCGGCTCGTCCACGGTCTATCCTTTCGCCACGGTCGTTGCCGAGCAGTTCGGCAAGACCAGCCAGTTCAAGACCCCGAAGATCGAATCCACCGGTTCCGGTGGTGGCATCAAGCTCTTTTGCGGCGGCGTGGGCGTTCAGTACCCGGACATCGTGAACAGCTCCCGTGCCATCAAGCCGGCAGAACTGGCCACGTGCGCGGCCAATGGCGTGAAGGACATCGTCGAGGTCAAGATCGGCTACGACGGCATCGTGATGGCCGAGTCCAAGGCTTCTCCGGGATTGCCGCTGACGCTCCGGGATGTCTATCTGGCGCTGGCAAAGCAGGTGCCGAATCCGAATGGCACGGAGACGCTGGTTGCGAATCCCTACAAGACCTGGAAGGACGTGAACCCGAAGCTTCCCGCGGAGACCATCGAAGTGCTGGGCCCGCCGCCGACCTCCGGCACACGGGATGCCTTCGTAGAGTTGGCGATGGAGGGCGGTTGCAAGACGTTCTCCTGGATCAAGGCGATCAAGGACAAGGACGAGAGCAAATTCAAGCAGGTCTGCTACACGATCCGCGAGGATGGCTTCTTTGTCGAAGCTGGCGAGAACGACAACCTGATTGTCCAGAAGCTGAAGGCGAACAAGGATGCGGTGGGCATCTTTGGCTACAGCTTCCTCGAGCAGAACGAGGATACGGTGAAGGGCTCCCTGATCGATGGTCAGGCCCCCACCTTCGAGAACATCGCCAGCGGCAAGTACCCCATATCCCGGCCCCTGTACTTCTATGTAAAGAAGGCCCATGTCGGGGCGATCCCGGGCATCACGCAGTACGTCGCCGAGTTTACGAGCAAGAAGGCTATGGGTGAGGAGGGCTATCTGGCTGATCGCGGTCTGGTGCCGTTGCCGGCAGCGGAGTACCAGTCAGTGGTGAAGCGGGTGGCCGCGATGGAGACGATGCCGCCGGCCAAGTAACCGGACGTCAGTTTAAGTAATAGGGGAGCGGCGGCCTGGCATTGCAGGCCGCCGCTTTTCTGCTCGGAAATAAAGAGTGCAACCCAGCCAATGCGTCTTTCAACGCTTGCCCTGATCCTCACGGCGATGGCGCTTGCTGCCTTCTACCTGGGGAGGCGGCGTGCCGTGGCGATCGGTGGGGGTCTGGGGACCGCGCGACGGCTTCACTCGCTGCCCAAGTATTATGGCTACTACACGGCTCTCTGGTGCGTGGTGCCGGGGCTGGTGCTACTTCTTGCCTGGGCGGCGCTGAGCGACACGTTTATCACCAGTCGCGTTATCGAATCGCTGCCTGGCGCCCTGCGAAATCAGCCGGAAGCCCAGCTTGGTCTGACGCTCAACGACATTCGCAACCTGGCTGCTGGCCAGATGGTGGACGAGAGCCGGCGTGCCGAGTTTGCGGTGGCGGCGGACTTGTATAACAACCTGCGTTCTGCGTCCCAGAGGCTGCTGTCGGGCCTCCTCATCGCCGTGTCGTTTTTCGGTTTCGCCGTGGCATGGCTGCGCCTGCGTCCGCAGTTTCGTGCCAGAAATCATGTGGAACTCGCAATCCAGGTGGCATTGATCGCCGCATCGATGGTCGCGATCCTGACGACCCTGGGCATCCTGCTCTCAGTCACCTTCGAGGCCATTCGGTTTTTCGGCCAGGTGCCTTTCGCCGACTTTCTGTTTGGTCTGAGCTGGAGCCCCCAGACCGCGATCCGGGCTGATCAGGTTGGGTCATCGGGAGCATTTGGGGCCGTACCGCTCTTCGCGGGCACACTCCTGATCTCGGGGATAGCGCTGTTCGTTGCTGTTCCGATCGGCCTCATGATTGCGATCTATCTGTCCGAGTACGCCCGGCCCGCCTTGCGCCGGGTGGTCAAGCCAGTGCTCGAGGTCCTGGCCGGGATTCCCACGGTGGTCTACGGCTACTTTGCAGCGCTGACAGTGGCGCCGGTAATTCGCCAGCTGGGTGACAGCGTGGGCCTGAACGTGGCCTCGGAGAGTGCCCTTGGCGCTGGGCTCGTCATGGGCATAATGATCATCCCGTTCGTTTCCTCCCTGTCCGATGACGTGATCAATGCCGTTCCGCAGTCGATGCGGGACGGGTCCTATGCGCTGGGCGCCACCAAATCGGAGACGATCAAGCGGGTCATCCTGCGAGCCGCCCTGCCGGGCATCGTGGGTAGCGTGCTGCTGGCCGCATCGCGAGCCATCGGTGAAACGATGATTGTGGTGATGGCGGCCGGGTTGTCTGCCAATCTAACGGCAAATCCTCTGGAGTCCGTCACGACCGTCACCGTACAGATCGTCACGCTGCTCGTCGGCGACCAGGAATTTGACAGTCCGAAAACACTGGCCGCATTCGCGCTCGGTCTGGTGCTGTTCGTCGTTACCCTGATCCTGAATATCATCGCGCTTCAGGTCGTGCGCCGATACCGGGAGCAGTACGACTGATGGCCATGCTCACTCCTGCCGAGACCCGACGCCGGGTGGACGCCAGCCTGCGCCGACGGTATCGCACAGAGTGGTTGTTCCGGTTCTACGGGCTGGTGTCCGTGCTCCTGGGCGTCGGTTTCCTGCTTGTGCTGTTCACGACGATCATCGGCAACGGCTATGGGGCGTTTCGCCAGGCTTTCATCCATCTTGAGATCCAGTTTGATCCTGCTGTGATAGACCCTGAGGGCAAGCGGACCCCGGAGGCACTGGCGTCCGCCGACTACGCCCAGCTGATCAAGACGTCGTTGTGGACCGTGTTTCCGGAAGTTGAGGGCCGGGTGGCCCGTCGCGAGTTGAATGCGCTGGTCAGTTCTGGCGGCGCCTTCAAGCTGCAGAAAATAGTCACTGCCGATCCCGGGTTGCTGGGGCAGACGAGGGATGTCTGGTTGCCGGCCGATGATGAAGTGAACGTGTTCGTGAAGGGTCGAGTGCCTGCGGAGAGTGCGGCCGAAACCCAGCGCCTCAGCGCTCAGCAGATTGGATGGATCGGCCAGCTGGAATCGACTGGAAAGCTTGAGCAGCGCTTCAACACGATGTTCTTCACGGGGGGCGATTCCCGGGAGCCGGAACTGGCGGGTATCTGGGGCGCCACCAAGGGGTCGTTCTTCATGCTGCTGGTAACCCTGCTATTTTCGTTCCCGCTGGGCGTTGCCGCTGCGATCTATCTGGAGGAGTTCGCACCACGTAACTGGCTCGTCGATGTCATCGAGGTGAACATCAACAACCTTGCCGCCGTGCCCTCCATTGTTTTTGGCCTGCTGGGCCTCGCGGTATTCATCAACTTCTTCGGGATGCCGCGTTCGGCACCCCTGGTTGGTGGACTCGTGCTCACCCTGATGACTCTCCCGGTCATCATCATTGCGTCGCGGGCGGCCATCAAGTCCGTCCCCCCGTCGGTGCGGGAAGCTGCTTTGGGCGTCGGCGCTTCCCAGATGCAGATGGTGTTTCACCACGTTCTGCCGCTGGCGCTGCCCGGCATGATGACGGGAGCGATTATTGGCATGGCCCGCGCTCTGGGCGAGTCGGCTCCGCTGCTGATGATCGGGATGGTGGCCTTTATCGTCGACGTGCCGAGTGGACCCATGAGTCCATCCACTGCGCTGCCCGTGCAGATCTATCTCTGGGCCGACAGTCCTGAACGGGCCTTTGTGGAGTTGACGTCGGCGGCCATTATGGTGTTGCTGGCGTTCCTCCTGGTAATGAACGCGGCTGCCGTATGGTTACGGAGCCGTTTCGAGCGCCGCTGGTAGCGGTTGGCAGGGGAGATTGACGATAATGTTGCTCATGGACAAGGAACC
>CAYMKJ010000163.1:0-30422 GCA_964391025.1 uncultured Chromatiaceae bacterium | reverse complement strand
ACCGATCTGCCCGCCATCGACGATATCAAGTTCCAGTCCGGACTGCGCGTGGACCCGATCATCGTCGAGCAGGACAAGCTGGCGGAGATGGTCAGCAAGGCCCTCGAGGCCGTCGACACCTCCATGTCGGCCTTCAGCGAGGACGACTTCGATCTGGAGAGCCTGGAGATCAGCGGGGGCGACGATTTCGTGGGCGACGACGTCGCGCGGGATGACGTGGATGACGCCCCGGTCGTGCGTTTCGTCAACAAGATCATGCTGGACGCAATCAAGCGGGGCGCGTCGGATATTCACTTCGAGCCCTACGAAAAGACCTATCGCGTCCGGACCCGTCTGGACGGCGTGCTGAAGCAGGTGGCGTCGCCACCGCTGGCGCTTTCCAACAAGGTGACGGCGCGCCTCAAGGTCATGTCCCGGCTGGATATCGCCGAGCGGCGCGTGCCCCAGGACGGCCGCATCAAGCTGCGCCTGTCGAAAAACAGGGCCATCGACTTCCGCGTGAACTCCTGCCCCACCCTGTTCGGCGAGAAGGTGGTGCTGCGTATCCTCGACCCGACCGCCGCGAAGCTCGGCATCGAGGTGCTGGGTTACGAAGACTTCCAGCGCAAGCTCTACCTGGACGCGCTCGCCAAGCCCTACGGCATGATCCTGGTCACCGGTCCCACGGGCAGCGGCAAGACGGTGAGCCTGTATACGGGCATCAATATCCTGAACACCGAAGACCGCAACATCTCCACCTGCGAAGACCCTGTCGAAATCAACGTGCCCGGCATCAACCAGGTGAACGTGAATCCGAAGGTCGGGCTGCACTTCGCCACGGCCCTGAAGGCCTTCCTCCGGCAGGACCCGGACGTGATCATGGTCGGCGAGATCCGGGATCTGGAGACCGCCGAGACGGCGATCAAGGCCGCACAGACGGGCCACCTGGTGCTGTCCACACTGCACACGAACGATGCGCCCCGCACTCTGAGCCGTCTCGTCGACATGGGCGTGAAGCCCTATGCCATTGCCACGTCCATCCACCTCATCATCGCCCAGCGGCTGGCCCGGCGGCTCTGCGAGCAGTGCAAGGAGCTGCGGGACATCCCGGACGAGGCCCTGCTGCTGGAAGGCTTCTCCAAGGAGGACGTCCACGCCGGCCTGAAGATCTTCGGCCCGGTGGGCTGCAAGCAATGCAACGACGGCTACAAGGGCCGCGTGGGCATCTACCAGGTGATGCCCGTCACAGAAGCCATCGGCCGCATCATCCTGGAGGGCGGGAACACCGTGGCCATCGCCGCGCAGTCCGAGCGGGAGGGCGTCTGGACGCTGCGCCGTTCTGCATTGCACAAAGTGAAGACCGGCGTCACAAGTCTTGAGGAAATCAACCGGGTTACACTTGAGTCTTGATATGGTGGGGTGTGGTGGCGCTGGGCAGCGCCCGTAGGAGCGCCTTCAGGCGCGACCACATTTGATCGCGCCTGAAGGCGCTCCTACGGCTAATTTGGGGTTTGCGGGTCATGGCTAACGGCATTGCCATCAATCAGAGTCCCTTCAGCTGGGAAGGTACGGACACCCGGGGCAACAAGGTCCGGGGCAAGACCGTGGCCGTCAGTGAGGCTGCCGTCCGCGCCCAACTGCGCAAACAGGGCGTCGTGCCCGTCAGGATCAGCAAGGAAATTGCCCTTTTCAAGCGCAAGGGCAAAGTCACCCCCTACGACATCGCCATCTTCAGCCGGCAGCTGGCCACGATGCTCACCGCGGGCATTCCGCTGGTGCAAGCCTTCGAGATCGTCGCCAGTGGGCACGACAACCCGGCCATGCAGCGGCTGATCCTCGGGATCAAGGTTGATCTCGAGTCCGGTACGGCCCTGGCGGAGGCGGTGGGCCGTCACCCCCTGTATTTCGACGACCTGTACGTGAACCTGGTGGCCGCCGGCGAACAGGCGGGCGCCCTGGATACCCTCCTCGAAAAGGTGGCCACGTACAAGGAAAAGACCGAGGACATCAAGAAGAAGATCAAGAAGGCGCTGTTCTATCCGGCTGCCGTTATGGTCGTGGCAGTGATCGTCACCGTCATCCTGCTGATCTTCGTGATTCCCCAGTTCGAGTCACTGTTCAAGGGCTTCGGTGCCGACTTGCCGGCCTTCACCCGGATGGTCATCGATCTGTCCAAGTTCGTGCAGACCAAGGGCTTGTACCTGGCCATGGTTTTCGGTGGCGGCATAACCTTCTACCTCTACACGCGGAAGCGGTCCCGCAAACTGCGCGAGATCGAAGACCGCATCCTGCTGAAGCTGCCTATCGTGGGCAACATCATCGAGAAGGCGGCGGTGGCGCGTTTTGCCCGCACACTCTCCACGATGTTCAGCGCCGGCGTGCCGCTCGTCGAGGCCCTGCAGTCCGTCGCCGGAGCTACCGGCAACATCCTGTACGAGAACGCCGTGCTGGCGATGCGCGACGAGGTCGCCACGGGTCAGCGCCTGCAGCGGGCCATGCAGAACACAGGCATCTTTCCGAACATGGTGGTCCAGATGATCGCCGTCGGCGAGGAATCGGGCTCGCTAGACGAAATGTCCGCGAAGGTAGCCGACTTCTACGAGGCCGACGTGGACAATGCCGTGGACAGCATGAGCAGCCTGCTCGAGCCACTCATCATGGCGATCCTGGGCGTGCTGGTCGGCGGACTCGTGATCGCGATGTACCTGCCAATTTTCAAGCTGGGTTCGGTCGTCTGATCGACGCGGCTTCGCTGCAGTCCGCGCCGTTCCTGCTGACAGCCTGCGCAGTGCTGCTCGGCCTTCTGGTCGGCAGCTTTCTTAACGTGGTCATCTATCGCCTGCCCGTGATGATGGACCGGGCCTGGCGCCGGGAGTGTGTCACCCTGCTGGCAGCCCACGGCGACGCCAGCCCCGACTTCGAGCCCTTCAACCTCATCCGGCCGGGCTCCGCCTGTCCGGCGTGCAAGACTCCCATCAAGGTCCGCCACAACGTCCCGGTGCTGGGCTGGCTGTGGCTCCGGGGTCGCTGCGCCGCCTGCGGCGCGGCCATCCCGGCCCGCTACCCGGTGGTGGAGGCCAGCACCGGCCTGGTATCGGGATTTCTCGTCTGGCATTTCGGCTACACGCCCGATGCCGTCGCTGCACTGGGCATTACCTGGGCCCTGATCGCGCTGACGGTAATCGACCTGGATCATCAGCTATTACCGGATACGATCACGCTGCCGCTGCTCTGGGCCGGCCTGCTCTTCCACCTGCTGGCAGGTCCGCACCCCGACTTGAGCCCCTTTGCCAGTCTGACGGATGGCGTGATCGGCGCCATGACCGGCTACCTGAGCCTCTGGCTCGTCTATCAGGGCTTCCGTCTTGTGACCGGGAAGGAGGGCATGGGCTACGGTGATTTCAAGTTGTTCGCCGCGCTCCTCGCCTGGCTCGGCTACCAGATGTTTCTCCCGATCCTGCTGCTCTCCGCCCTGACCGGCGCGGTGACCGGCTTAAGCCTCATGGCCCTTGGTCGTCACGGCCGCAAGGAGCCGCTCCCGTTCGGGCCGTTTCTCGCAGCGGCCGGTTTCGTGGCGATGGTCTGGGGCGAACCCCTGATGGTTGCCATCCCCTTCCTTCGAGTCTTTGCCTAGAGCCGGGCCGGGAGCAGGACGCGCATGGGCACCACCCGGTCCACGCTTCGCGACTGGTCGGTCTATCGGGTGGGACTCACCGGGGGCATTGCCAGCGGCAAGAGCACTGTCGCCAGCCTCTTTACCGCACTCGGCGTGCCCGTCATCGACACCGACCTGATCGCGCGGGAAGTCGTCGCACCCGGAACCCCGGGCCTGGAGGCCGTGATATCTGCATTCGGACAGGAAGTGCTGCAACCCGACGGCACCCTCGACCGCCGGCGCCTCCGGAATCTGGCCTTCGCGACGACCGGGCGACGCCAGCAACTGGAGGCCCTCCTGCACCCCCGGATCCGCGAGCGCATGGAGGCCCTGTGCACCAGTTCCGGTGGTCCCTACCAGATCCTGGTCATTCCGCTGCTGATCGAGTCGGGTCTTGAGACGCGCGTGGACCGGGTGCTGATCGTGGACTGCTCGGAAAGTGTCCAGCGGGCCCGCCTCACGGTCCGGGACGGGGAATCCGCGGCCGGTGTGGACCGCCTGCTGGCGGCCCAGCTGGACCGTGCGCCACGTCTCAGCCGGGCAGATGATGTGCTGGTGAATGACGGTACCCGTGACGAACTCCAGTGCCGGGTCCAGGAACTCCATGCTACTTATCTGCAGCTCGCCGCGGCTCTGAATCCGGGCGGCGTGAAGGAGCTCGGGTGAGCGACTATAGCCGCGGAAACCGGGTACGAAGCCCAGCCGGACGCGGCATTTGCCCTCCCAGCGGGGGAGGCGCAGAATGCTGGGAAAACAAGGGCTACAGCTCGATAATGGCCATTCATGGTTAGCATTCCAACCGCAGACTTGTACACCGAGCCTGCAACATCCACCGCCACCGGGCTCTACGAGCAGCCCTTAAGCGAACGGATGCGGACGTTCCTGCGTCTGGAATTTCTATACCAGCAGTTCTGCTTCAATCTCGAGCAGACGTCCGAGTGGGGCAGTCGAGCGGCGATCACCAGCCTGCTCGACATCGTAGCGATACTTGGCCGGGGCGATGTCCGTGGCGACGTGCTCAAGGAGCTCGAACGCCAGATCAGCGTGTATGACCGGTATCAGCACATGGCCGGCATCGACGAGGCCCGTCTCAAGCGCGTGCTGCGCAATCTCCAGGATCTCCGGCAGCGGCTCTTTGCGCTCGGGCCGCAGTTCATGCAGTCGGTTCGCGACAGCGAGTTTCTGGCCGCAATCAAGCACCGCAGTGCCATTCCGGGCGGAACCTGCGAGTTCGATCTGCCTGATTACAGCCACTGGCTGCTGCATGACTACGAGCAGAGGGTGAGCGACATCGAGAGCTGGATGAAAAACCTGCGACCACTCTGCGACAGCATCGCGGAGCTGCTATGGCTTCTCCGGGAGAGCGGTCGCACTTCGGACCAGGTGGCGACCAACGGCACCTTCCAGCAAGGGATGACCGGCGAAGGCGTGGCCGCACTGCTCCGCGTCTCACTGCAGCCGGGGGTCAACCTCTACCCGGAGATCAGCGGCAGCCATCACCGTTTCACGATCCGCTTCATGCAGTGTCCCAACGCTCTGCAGCGGCCCACTCAGGCCAGCAAGGACGTCAAGTTCCGCCTTACAATTTGCTAAGCGCAGGCGTCTCGAGAAGAGCAGGCGTCTCGAGAAGAGCAGGCGTATGGAGAAGCGCCGCTGCGATGGGTTGATCGGCCGCCAGCAGGCCAGCCGACGCGAGTTCTGCCACTGACACCCAGCGTAGCGGCTGCCCCTCGACCCCCCAGGGCTCGCCTGTGTAGCGCTCAACCAGAAACACGTGCAGCTCCACGCTTCGCTCCGGGTACTCGTGCCGGTAGGTCATGAAGGGTGCTGCGGCCTCGACAGTCACCCCCAGTTCCTCCCGAAGCTCCCGCTTCAGCGCCTGCGCAGGCAACTCATCCGGGTGCAGTTTGCCGCCCGGAAACTCCCAGAAGCCGCCGACGTGGCCCCCCGGTGGGCGCTGCGCAAGCAGAATGCGGCCCTCCAGATCCCGGAGGATGCCGGCCGCGACCGCGATCAGGGCGGGCAGGTCAGAGGAGCGGTCAGTCAAGACGACCGTGGCACTGCTTGTATTTCTTGCCCGACCCGCAGGGACAGGGCTCGTTGCGGCCGACCTTCCGCTCGCTGCGAACCATCGGCGCCGTGGGTTCCGCCGTCGCGGGTGGTGGCCTGGACGCCCGGGCCACGAGCGGCCGGCGCGCAGTCCCGGCGATGGGCTCGGCGGATGACTCAGCGCCCGGCTCCGCCTCAGTTGCCTCCAGGGACATCGCCGACGGCGCCTCATCATGGCGGTACTGCAACTGTTCCGTCATCCGGCGCCGCGCCTCCTCTGCAGCCACCTCGTCCGGGCTACGAATACGGGCCTTGGACAGGATCGTGACCACGTCGCGCTTGACGCGATCCAACATGGCACCAAACATTTCGAAGGCCTCGCGCTTGTACTCCTGCTTCGGGTTCTTCTGGGCGTAGCCACGCAAGTGAATGCCCTGCCGCAGATAGTCCATGGCAGCCAGGTGTTCCTTCCAGTGCAGATCCACCTGCTGCAGCATCAACTGCTTCTCGAGCTGGCGCAGTTCCCCGACATCGACGCCCTCGAACTTCCTGAGGTAGCCCTCTTCCACCGCCGCGAGAATCCGGGCACGGATCCCTGCCTCATCCAGCCCAGGCTCGTCGTCCACGAGGCGCTTCACGTCCAGTGAGGCGCCGAACTCGCTCTCGAGGGCCGCCGAAAGGCCAGCCACGTCCCACTGCTCCTCGACACTCTCGGGCGCAATGAACTCGCTGACGACGGCATTGACCACCTCGGCGCGGATCTCGGCCAGCGGCTCGGAGATGTCGTCGGTCTGCATGAGCTGATTGCGCTGCTGATAAATGACGCGGCGCTGATCGTTGGCCACGTCGTCGTATTCCAGCAGCGACTTGCGCGCATCGAAATTGTGGCCCTCGACCTTGCGCTGGGCACGCTCGATCTGCCGCGTGAGCAGATTGCTCTCGATGGCCTCCCCCTCCCGCATGCCGACGCCGCGGAGCATGCCTTTGGTCCGCTCCGGATCCCCGAAGATGCGCATGAGGTTGTCTTCGATGGACAGGTAGAAGCGGCTGCCGCCCGGGTCGCCCTGGCGGCCGGATCGACCGCGCAGCTGATTGTCGATGCGCCGGGATTCGTGGCGTTCCGTGCCGATGATGCGCAGGCCGCCAGCGCCAATGACCCGGTCGTGGCGAACCTGCCAACCTGCCCGATGCGCCTGGCGATCAGAGTCGGTGGTCGCCGGGTCAAGCTGGGAGAGCTCCGCTTCCAGGTTGCCACCCAGGACGATGTCGGTCCCGCGGCCCGCCATGTTCGTGGCGATGGTCACCGTGCCCGGCCGGCCGGCCTCGGCCACCACGTGTGCTTCCCGCTCGTGTTGTTTCGCGTTCAGCACCTGGTGGGCAACGCCATCTTTCTGGAGGAGACCGGCAAGGAACTCCGACGTCTCGATGGACGTCGTGCCGACCAGCACGGGTTGATCGCGCTTCTGGCAGTCCTTGATGTCCTCGATGATGGCCTCAAACTTGTCCTTCTGCGTGAGGTAGACCAGATCGGCCTGGTCGTCACGGATCATGGTCCGGTGCGTCGGAATCACCACGACTTCCAGCCCATAAATCTGCTGGAACTCGAATGCTTCGGTATCGGCTGTGCCCGTCATGCCGGCAAGTTTTTCGTAGAGCCGGAAATAATTCTGGAACGTGATTGAGGCCACCGTCTGATTTTCTTCCCGGACGTGGACGCCCTCCTTGGCCTCGACGGCCTGGTGCAGTCCATCGGACCAGCGGCGGCCCGGCATCGTACGGCCGGTGAACTCATCGACGATGACCACCTCGTTATTGCGCACGATGTACTCGACGTCCTTCCGGAACAGCGCGTGGGCGCGCAGAGCTGCCGTCAGGTGATGCATCAGGCGGATGTTGGCGGCGTCGTAGAGGCTGTCGTTCTCGGCGAGCAGCCCCTCCCGTACCATCAGGTCCTCGACCTTCTGGTGTCCGTCTTCGGTGAGGGAAACCTGGCGCCCCTTTTCATCCACGGAGAAGTCGCCGGGACCGCCCTCGTCTTCCTCAGTAGCAACACGTTCCTGCCGGACCAGACTCGGCACCAGCTTGTTGATGCGCATGTACAGCTCGGAGCTGTCGTCTGCCGAACCGGAAATGATGAGGGGCGTGCGCGCTTCATCGATGAGGATTGAATCGACCTCGTCCACGACAGCGAATGTCAGCGCACGTTGCACCTGGTCTTCGCGGCGAAATGCCAGGTTATCGCGCAGGTAGTCGAAGCCGAACTCGTTGTTGGTCCCGTAGGTGATGTCAGCCGCATAGGCCGCACGCTTCTCGGCGCCGGTCTGGCCATTACGGATCACAGCCACTTCCATGCCGAGAAAACGGTAGACGGGGCCCATCCAGTCGGAGTCACGCTGGGCCAGATACTCGTTGACCGTAACGATGTGCACGCCACGGGCCGGAAGCGCGTTCAGGTAGGCGGGCAGGGTCGCTACGAGGGTCTTGCCCTCTCCCGTCCGCATTTCCGCGATCTTCCCCTCGTGAAGGGTCAGACCCCCGACGAGCTGCATGTCGAAATGCCGGAGACCGAGCGTCCGCCGGGCGACCTCCCGCACGACAGCAAAGGCCTCGGGAATCAGCGCATCCAGAGTCGTGCCGGCGGCCAGCCGCTGGCGGAACTCAGCCGTCTTGGCCCGCAGGGCAGCGTCGTCCAGCGACTGCAGGCTGCTTTCAAACTGGTTGATGGCCGTGACGATCCGACCGTAACTGCGCAATAAACGTTGATTGCGGCTCCCAAAGAGCCGGGTTAGCCAGTTAAACAAGGCGTCTGTCCTCCGCAGCCGGTCGGCCGCGCCGCATTATTCTAGCAGGGCAATTCCCGGCTCTTCGGCGGTTTGCCGACCGTCAGGCGTCCTGCGGTACGAATCGGGCCGGGTTCTGGTGGCGGCCCCGGTACAGCACTTCAAAATGCAGGTGGATACCCGTTGCCCGGCCTGTCGAGCCCATCAGGGCTATGGTCTGACCCGGCTTCACATAGTCGCCAGGTGTAACCAGGTTGAAGGCATTGTGCCCGTAGCGCGTCACCCAGCCGTTGCCATGGTCAATCTCGATGAGATTGCCGTAGCCGCGCCGGCGTCCGGATCCGGTCACCACGCCGGAGGCGACGGCGAGTATCGCGCTGTTATGCAGCCCCGCAAAATCGAGACCCTGATGCACAGCGGGCTGGCCCGTGAAGGGGTCCAGGCGCTGGCCGAAATGACTGGATACCCAGCCGCCGACCACCGGGCGGGCCATGGCCAGTGCCTGCCTGGGTTGGGGCGCCTGGAAGCGGAATGGTACCGCGGTCAGCACGGCGAGCTCTGCCGGTCCACCCATGGCTTCCGTAACGGCTACGGTCAGCGCGGGTGCAGATGCCAGCGAGGCCACCCGCCCGTAAATACACCCCAAGCCGAAACCCGCTCCACCCAGCAACGCTGCCGCGCAGACACCAATCGCCGCAGGTATGAGCTGGCTGGTGAGCCATCGGCGCGAACTGCGCGAATCGGGGCTGCCTGTGCGCTCTGCTGTGTCCATCTGTTTCTGGGGGCGACTTGTGCCAGTCCGGGCAGCCCGGCGACTTGCGCTTAAACTATGCCCGACCGGTTTTTACTAAACAAGGAATGGCTCACACGCCACCCAGCCCGCATGAGTAGTCCATCAAGAAACGGCCCGCGAGGGCTTGGCGAACTGATTGCGGCCGACAGCCCGCTGGGGGCGCTGGCCCGGGCGGCCGGCAGCCGTCTGGATCTGGCTGACTGCGTGCGGAAGCAACTGCCGCCCACTTTGGCAGCGGCCATCGCCACCTGCAATCTGCGTGCGGATGGCACGCTAGTGGTGACTGCGGCCAGCCCGGAATGGGCGGCGCGACTGCGTTTCGAGGCTGACGCCATTCTGGCGGGGTGCCGGCCCACCTGGCCGGCGGCAGCCCGCGTGCGCTTTCGGGTCGGTGCCGGAACTGTAGGAGCGCCGACCGGCGCGACAGATATCGATCGCGCCTGAAGGCGCTCCTACACGCCGGCGACGGCGGGCACCTGGTAGGAAATCGGTGACTGCCGCTGGTCCTCGAAGGTCACCATCTCGAAGGCAGACGGGTCGGCTCGCAGCGCGTGCAACAGCTTGTTGTTGAGCGCGTGGCCGGATTTGCAGGCCGTCAGCTCGCCCACAAGGCTGTGCCCCATCAGGTAGACGTCACCGATGGCGTCGAGAATCTTGTGCTTGACGAACTCGTCTTCAAAACGCAGACCGTCTTCGTTGAGGACGCGGAAGTCGTCAAGCACGACCGCGTTGTCCATGCTGCCGCCCAGCGTGAGCTGACGGGCACGGAGCATTTCGATGTCCCGGGCGAAGCCGAAGGTGCGGGCGCGGGAGATTTCCTTGAGGAACGCCGTGGTGGAAAAATCCACCGTGGCCGCCTGAGTGTGCCGGCGGAACACGGGGTGATCGAAGTCGATGCGGAAATTGACCTTGAAGCCGGCAAACGGCTTCAGCTCCGCGGACTTGTCGCCATCCTCGACCCGCACGGTCTTGCGAATCCGGATGAATTTCTTGGCCGACTTCTGCTCAGCCACACCAGCCGACTGCAGCAGAAACACGAACGGCGCGGCGCTGCCGTCCATGATGGGGACTTCCCCCGCACTGAGGTCCACGTAGGCGTTATCTATACCGAGGCCGGCAAACGCCGCCATCAGATGCTCAATGGTCGCGACCTTCACATCGCCCTGGACCAGGGTGGTGCCGAGCAGGGTTTCGCCCACGTTGTAGGCATCGGCGCGCACATCCACCGGGGGATCCAGATCCACCCGACGGAACACGATGCCGGTGTTCTCCGCCGCCGGGCGCAGTGTCATGAATACCTTGCGGCCAGTGTGCAGACCCACACCAGAGGCGCGAATGACATTTTTGAGAGTGCGTTGTCTGACCATGGGATCCCGTTCCAACTGTTCCCTGTCGGCTGTCGCCAACCCGCAACAAGGGTAAAACGCGCAAAACCACCGGACTAGTACTGGTGGAGGCTGGCGGAAACCGGCCGTTACAGAGCGCTTTCGACTAACCCAAACCCCTGAATACGCGAGAAAAACGGATGAACACTCCAGTTTGCTGCCACGCAAAAAAAATGCCGTCACCCGTCGACGAACCCTAGCACAGGCAGGGAAAACCCCGCAACGGTGCCCGTCCGATAGTCGGGGGGCCAGCCCCCAATTATCGGCCCAGTACGGTTGCTCCCCGCCCAGCCTATCGGGCCGGCGGGCTGGACTTCAGCGGCTCCAGTCTGCCGTTAGTCCGCCTGCCGCCGCAGGAAGGCCGGAACATCGAGCAGATCGAACGAGGCGTCGGTGCCTTCAGCCAGCTGATCGCCCACCGCGCGCTGGCGAATAAACGTCGGCTGATCGTAAGCGCCATAACCGCTGCCCTCAGCCATCTGCGGCGACCCCATCGGCTGTTGCGCCTGCGCGTGCCCGTGATGCCCGGCTAAAGCCCCGTGCCCGCGATACGCCATGGCCTGTGCCTGGGCCACTACACGCATCTGCGGCTGCTGCTTCACGACCGGCTGACCCAGACCTGTCGCCACCACGGTCACCCGGATCGTGTCGCCCATCTCCGGGTCGATGACCGTGCCGATGACCACCGTCGCGTCTTCGGAGGCGCACTGCTTGACGGTCTCGCCAACCTGGCGGAACTCGCCAATGCCGAGGTTCTCGCCGGCGGTGACGTTCACCAGGATGCCGCGCGCGCCGGACAGGTTCACGTCCTCCAGCAGCGGACTCGAGATGGCCGCCTCGGCCGCTTCCCGCGCCCGATCCGGACCCTTCGCAGTGCCCGAACCCATCATTGCCATGCCCATCTCGGACATCACGGTACGCACGTCAGCGAAGTCCACGTTGATCAGACCCGGGCGGGTGATCAGTTCGGCAATGCCCTGGACGGCGCCCTGGAGGACCTCGTTGGCAGCCCTGAAGGCGTCCAGCAGGGTCGTTTCAGGACCGAGCACCGACAGCAGCTTCTCGTTCGGAATCGTAATCAGCGAGTCCACGTACTTACCGAGCTCGGCAATGCCCTGCTCCGCGATGGCCAGGCGCTTCTTGCCTTCCATGGCGAAGGGCTTCGTGACGACAGCCACCGTGAGGATCCCCAGCTCGCGGGCCACCTGAGCAACCACCGGCGCCGCGCCAGTGCCCGTGCCACCACCCAATCCGGCAGTGATGAACAGCATGTCGGCACCCTCGATCACCTCGATGATCCGGTCGCGATCTTCCATCGCAGCCTGGCGGCCGACGTCCGGGTTGGCCCCGGCGCCAAGACCCTTGGTGATGTTGCAGCCGATCTGCAGGGCAGTGCGGACGTTGGACGTTCGCAGCGCCTGCGAGTCAGTGTTGCAACAAACAAAGTCCACGCCGTCGATCCCGGTGCCCACCATGTGCCGGACGGCGTTGCCGCCACCCCCGCCCACACCGAGGACCTTGATTACCGCGCTTTGGCTAACTGCATCCATGAGTTCAAACATTATCCTGTCTCCATTAGCTGTGAGGATTGGCGCCAACAACAAATCGTCTTTAAAAATTTCCCTGAAACCAGCTCTTCATACGACCCCAAACGTCCCGTAAGCCCACGCCGCCGGGCAATTCGCCGGACACACGCACCGCTTTGCTTCTCCCGTAAACCAGCAAGCCAACCCCGGTGGAGTGAATGGGGTTGCGCACCACATCGCCGAGTCCCCGGACATGCTGGGGCACGCCCAACCGGACCGGCATGTGAAAAACTTCTTCCGCCAGCTCAACGGCTCCTTCCATTTTGGAGCTGCCGCCCGTGAGGACGATGCCGGCGGCGATCATGTCCTCGAAACCGCTGCGCCGGAGCTCGTCGAGGATCAGGCCAAACAACTCCTCGTACCGGGGCTCGACGACTTCGGCCAGCGTCTGCCGGGCCAGCCGGCGCGGGGGCCGGTCGCCAACACTTGGCACCTCGATGGTTTCATCGAGGTTCGCCAATTGGGAAAGCGCGCAGGCGTACTTGATCTTGATCTCCTCGGCGTACTGGGTCGGCGTCCGCAGGGAGATCGCGATGTCGTTGGTCACCTGGTCGCCCGCGATCGGGATGACGGCCGTATGGCGGATGGCGCCATTGTTGAAGACGGCAATGTCGGTGGTGCCACCCCCGATGTCCACGAGACAGATGCCGAGTTCCTTCTCGTCATCGGTCAGCACGGCGTAGCTGGAGGCCAGCTGCTCCAGCACGATGTCCTCCACCTCGAGGCCGCAACGCTGGACGCACTTGACGATGTTCTGGGCGGCGCTGGCGGCGCCGGTGACCATGTGCACCCGGGCTTCGAGCCGCACGCCCGACATGCCAATGGGCTCACGGATGCCTTCCTGGCCGTCGATGATGAATTCCTGGGGCAGCACGTGGAGGATCCGCTGATCGGCGGGAATGGCCACCGCCCGGGCGGCGTCGATCACCCGGTCAACGTCGCTCTGGGTCACCTCACGGTCGCGGATGGCGACGATGCCATGGGAATTCAGGCTGCGGACGTGGCTGCCGGCAATACCCGCATAGACCTGATGAATATCGCACCCCGCCATCAGCTCCGCTTCCTCGATTGCGCGCTGGATGGAGATGACCGTCGACTCAATGTTGACCACCACACCCTTCTTCAGCCCCTTCGACGGGTGACTGCCGAAGCCGATGACCTCGATCTGGTTGTCATCCTGCAGTTCGCCAACGATAGCGACGACCTTCGACGTGCCGATGTCGAGGCCCACGATGATTCCCTTGCCCTCCTTCCTAGGCACGGGGCAGTGCCTCCGTCGACGGTAGTACTTCCTCAGGCGTGACCCTGGCAGCCCGTTGCTGCTTCCAGCCGACGGCAAAGCCGTTGGTGTAACGCATGTCGACGAACTGCACGTCCGTGGCCACGGGGGTGACCACGGTATCGAGCGCTTCGTAGAAGCGGGTGAGCCGGGCCTCCACATCCTGGGAACCGAGGCGCACCCCGATGCCGTTGCTGAGCACCAGGCTCCAGGCGCCACGTCCGTCCACCTCAACAGCCGCGACCGCAAGGCCGCGCTCAAGGAGCCGTTCCTGAACCGCGACATAGCGGGCGGCCACATCGGCCTCCGAGCCTTCGGGTCCATTCAGGCGGGGCAACTCGGCGGGGATGTGGCTCGCGTGGCGGACGAACAGCCGGCCCTGTGGATTGAGGAGTCCGTCGGCACCCCAGCGCGCGGCTGGCTGTTCCTCAGTCACTGTCACATCGAGTGTGTCCGGCCACTGCCGGCTGACCCGGGCGGTCGCGACCCAGGGCAGCGCCGCCACATTCTCCTGAATGGCGTCCAGATTCGCGGCGAGAAAGCCCTTGCCCATCGCCTTGCGCATCACGGCCTCCAGCTGGTCGGCGGAGACGCGCTCGAACTCGCCATTGATCACTACGCGTTCGACAGGCCGGTTCAGGACCCAGCGGCCGGCGGTGACGATCCCACCCGCGACAACGAGTAAACCGACGACGCTCGAAAGCCCCCCCCAGGGGATGGACGGCAGCCTGGCCCGGGGCTCTTCGCGGCGTTTGCGGTTCCCACGCCCGAAGAGCTTCATGACGAGACTCCCGGCACAGCACCCAGACTGGTCTCGAGGATCCGCCAGACGAGATCATCAAAACCCGTACCCGCGGCAGCGGCCGCCATGGGTACGAGGCTGTGACTCGTCATGCCGGGCACTGTGTTGATCTCGAGGATCAGGGGGCCCATCTGGGGAGACACCATGAGGTCCACCCGACCCCAGCCCTCGGCGCCAACTGCCTCGAACGCGGCCCGGGCGATGTCCGCCAGTTCCCGCTCGCGCTCAGGTGACAGGCCGCAGGGGCACAAGTAGCGGGTGTCAGCGCTGAAGTACTTGGCCTGGTAGTCGTAGAACGTGCTGTCGGTCTGGATGCGGATCAGCGGCAGCACCCGGTCGTGCAGCACCGCCGCCGTGTATTCGGGACCCGCCACCCACTCCTCGGCGAACACGTCGCAGTGGAAGCCGGCAGCCAGGTCCCAGGCTGCCCGCATCTGGTCCGGACGCTCGACCTTGGTCATGCCAATGCTGGAGCCCTCATCGGAGGGCTTCACCATGAGGGGCAGGCCCAGCTGCTCGCCCGCTTCCGTCAGGTCGGCCGCATTCCGGAGCACGCAGTAGCGGGGCGTCGGCAGGCCGGCACCCTGCAGCAGCCGCTTGGTGCGCAGCTTGTCCATGCTGATCGCGGAACCGAGCACCCCGGAACCGGTGAACGGCAAGCCGAGGAAGGAGAGCAGGCCCTGCAGCGTGCCGTCTTCGCCGCCACGGCCGTGCAGCGCGATCCACACCCGGTCGTAGCGCCCGGCCGTCAGGCGGGCCAGCAGGTCCCGGCCCGCGTCCAGGCCTTCGGCCTGGACGCCCTTGTTGCGCAGTGCCGTGAGGACGGCTTCGCCCGTCAACAGGGAAATCTCCCGCTCGGCAGACTCGCCGCCCATCAGGACGACCACCCGGCCGAAGGCAGCTGGATCGGTCACCCGAGGATAGCGCTGTGCCGTCACGATGCCGCTCCGCCAGCCACCGGGGCGAGTCGCTCACCAACGAATTGGACTTCCGTGTCGAGCCGCAGGCCATGCCGGGCCAGGACGGTGTCGCGGATGTGCTGGATCAGGGACTCGATGTCGGCCGCCGTCGCTCCGCCAGTATTAATGATGAAATTGGCGTGCTTCGGGGACACCTCGGCACCGCCAATGCGGACGCCCTTGAGGCCGGCCGCCTCGATCAGGCGGGCCGCGTGGTCACCGGGGGGATTCTTGAAGACGGAGCCGCAGCTCGGGAGACCGAGGGGCTGACTTGCCTTGCGCTCGGAGACAAGCGTCCGGATGCGGTCTGCGGCCGCGGTGTAGTGTTCGTCGAACTTGAATCGGGCAGCCAGGAACCACTCCTCCAGCGGACCGCGCACGTCCCGGTAACCAACCTGGTAGCCATCCCGCCCGCGGGTGCGCACAGTCCCGCGGCGATCCACCACGTCGACCTCGATGACTTTCCCCCAGGTCTCGCCGCCGAAAGCCCCCGCGTTCATCCACAGCGCCCCGCCGACGCTGCCCGGAATCCCTGCGAAAAACTCGGCTGGCCCCAGTTCCCAGCGACTGCACTGCCGTGCCACCACCGTGCACGGCACCCCAGCCTCGACCTCGATGACACCGCCACCCAGGTTGCGAAACCCGTTCAGTGCCTGCCCGGTGGCAATGACGACGCCCCGGATGCCACCGTCCCGCACAAGGAGGTTGCTTCCGAGGCCGACCCAGTACACCGGCGTGTCCGCATCGAGGCTGCGGAGAAAATCCAGAAGTTCATCGCGACAACGCGGCGAATAATACACGTCTGCGGGCCCGCCGACGCGCCACGTTGTGTGTTTAGACATCGGCTCGTTGCGCATGATCTTGCCGGCAGGTTCGCGGATCGACGTCATCACGCTGGGGCACCGGTGCGGCTGACAACCACATCCGCGTGTGCATCTCGAAGGTTCAGCGCGGCACTGCCGATGCTGCCGGCGCCAAGCATCAGCACTACGTCGCCCGGTTGCACGACGCCGGTCAGAAGACCGGCGAGCTCGTCCATCTGGGGCACGAACACGGGCTCGATTTGCCCGCGGCTGCGAATGGCCCGGCAGATCGCCCGGCCATCAGCGCCCGCGATGGGCGCTTCGCCCGCGGCATAAACTTCCGTCACGAGCAGTCGATCAGCGGCGGACAGGGCTTCCGCGAAGTCGTCGAGCAGGTCGCGGGTCCGTGAGTAGCGGTGCGGCTGGAAGGCCACGACCAGCCGCCGGTCCGGCCACGCCTGGCGGACCGCCTCGATGGTGGCAGCGATCTCGGTCGGATGGTGGCCGTAGTCGTCCACCAGGACGACCCGCTTGCCGGCCAGGGAGATCTCGCCGAGCACCTGAAGGCGGCGGTCCACGCCCTCGAAGCTGGCCAGCGCCTGCTGGCAGGCCCCGTCGTCCAGTTCCAGGTCCCGGGCAATGGCAACCGCCGCGAGGGCATTCAGCACGTTGTGCCGGCCAGGCAGGTTCAGGATCACGGGCAGCGGTGCCGCACCGGGGCGCACCACCGTGAACCGGGACCGCAGCCCGTCCCGCACCCAGTTTTCGACACGGACATCCGCCTCGGTTGAGAAGCCGTAGGTGAGCGTCGCCCGGTGCAGCAGGGGCAGGATCATGCGCACGCCAGGATCGTCGAGGCAGACCACGGCAAGGCCGTAGAACGGCAGGTTGTGGAGGAAATCCACGAAGGTGTGGCGGAGGCGGTCCATATCACCGCCGTAGGTGGCCAGATGGTCGTTGTCGATGTTGGTGACGACGGCGACCATGGGTTGCAGGTGGATGAAGGACGCGTCGCTCTCGTCCGCCTCGGCCACCAGGTACCGGCCGGCACCCAGGCGGCCATTGGTGTCGGCGCTCTTCAGCCGGCCGCCGATGACGAACGTAGGATCCTGGCCTGCTTCCGCCAGGACACTGGCGATGAGGCTGGTCGTCGTAGTCTTGCCGTGACTGCCGGAGACCGCAATGGCGTGGCGGAAGCGCATGAGCTCGCCCAGCATCTCGGCCCGCTGCACGACCGGCTTGCGCGCGGCGCGCGCCGTCAGCACTTCCGGATTGTCTTCGGCCACCGCACTGGACACGACCACCACGTCGGCTTCGCCGACGTTCTCCGACCGGTGGCCGATGTGCACCAGGGCGCCGAGCCGGGTGAGTCGCCGGGTCACGGGAGACTCCTTCAGGTCCGAGCCCTGGACGGCGTAACCGAGGTTCAGGAGAACTTCCGCGATTCCGCCCATGCCAACCCCGCCGATGCCGACCAGGTGGATCCGGTTGATCCGGCGCATCCGGTCACGCATCGGGTGTGCTCCGCGCCGAGCCAGCGGCAAGACAGGCGCCGACGATCATGTCCGTGGCCTGGGGCAGGGCCATCGACCGTGCACGCTCCGCGCGCGTCAAGACGAGATCCCGGTGGTCCAGATAGGTACGGAGTTCCGTGGCGAGCCGGATCGCGGTTAACTCCGACTGGGGGAGGAGCGTGGCGGCGCCAGCTTCCACCAGCCAGGCCGCGTTGCGGGTCTGGTGATCGTCAACAGCGGCCGGAAACGGCACCAGTACGGCACCCACTCCTGCCGCCGCCAGCTCAGCCACGGTGAGCGCCCCGGACCGGGCCAGAACGAGGTCCGCCCAGCCGTAGGCTTCTGCCATGTCACTAATAAAGGGGACCACCCGGGCAGCCACACCCGCCGCCCGGTAGGCGGCTTCGGCGACCGGGCGGGTGGCCTCCCCCGCCTGGTGGCGAACGTCGGGTCGCTGGTCCGGGGGCAGCAGCGCGATGGCCGCCGCCACCGATTCGTTGAGTGCCCGCGCGCCCTGACTGCCGCCGAGAACGAGCAGCCGCAGCGGGCCGCGCCGCCCGGCGAACCGGACCGCCGGGGGCGGCAGGGCCGCAATGTCGGCGCGCACGGGATTGCCCGTGACGCGCGTCTTCACGCTGGCAGAAAAACTGCCCGGGAAGGCTTCAAGCACCTCCCGGGCAAAACCAGCCAGAAGACGATTGGTCAAACCGGCGACCGCGTTCTGCTCGTGAATCACGAGGGGCCGGCGTAGAAGCCAGGCCGCCAGGCCGCCAGGTCCTGCGGTGTAACCGCCCATGCCGAGCACAACCTTCGGCCGGCAGCGCCGGACCACAAGGACCGCACCCGCGACCGCCACCAGGATCCGCAGCGGCGCGAGCAGCCAGCTCCGGACGCCCTTGCCGCGCAGTCCCTGGACACGCACCGTTTCGAGCGGGATGCCCTCGGGCGGGACGACCCGGGATTCGATACCGCGTTCCGTGCCGAGCCAGACCACCTGCTCATTGCGCAGGCGCAGCGCACGGGCGACGGCCAGCGCCGGGAAGACATGGCCGCCCGTCCCCCCGGCCATGATGAGTACCGGTGCCTCGCTCATCGCGCCACCCGTCCATTGACCCGCCGCCCGGCAGTCCCGGCCAGGCCACGATTCTCGAGATCGATACGCAGGAGCAGACCAAGAGCTGCCAGGGTCACGATCAGGGAGCTGCGTCCGTAGCTCACCAGCGGGAGAGTGAGACCCTTGGTGGGCAGCACACCCATGTTCACACCGAGATTGATCACGGCCTGGATGGCGAGCCAGATACCGAGGCCAAAAGCCACGTAGGCCTGGAAGTTGGCGTCCCGGATGGCAGCCGCCCGGGCAATGGCGAACGCGCGCCAGATCAGGACGCCGTAGAGTGAGATCATCACCAGGCTGCCCACCAGGCCGAACTCCTCGGCAATCACCGCGAAGATGAAGTCGGTGTGCGGCTCGGGCAGGTAGAAGAGCTTCTGCACGCTCCCGCCCAGCCCCAGACCCAGCCACTCGCCCGTGCCGATGGCAATCAGCGACTGGGTGAGCTGGAAACCATCGCCATAGGGATCGGCCCAGGGATTCCAGAAGCCCATGACCCGACGCAGGCGGTAGGGAGAAAACCTGGCGAGCGCCGCGAAGCCCAGGGTGATGGGTACCACGAAAATCAGAACGTCACGAACCCGGGCGCCGGCGATGAATAGGACGGCAAAGGACATGCCCAGCAGTAACACGGCTGACCCGAAGTCAGGCTGCAGAAGCAGCAGGCCGCCGGCGGCACCAACAATCAGCAGCGGCTTGAACAGGCCCAGCATGCCGCTGCGCAGTTCCTGGTTCCGGCGCACCGCGTAGTCGGCGACGTACATCAGCAGCATGAGCCGGGCCGGCTCGCTGACCTGCACGATGTTGAGGCCGGCCACGCTGAGCCAGCGCGTGCTGCCATTGGCCGTGTGGCCGAGACCCGGGATGAGCACGATGACGAGCAGTGCCAGACCCACGCCCGCCAGCCAGGAGCCAAGCCTCTGCCAGAGACGGGTCGGAATCTTGACCATGCACCAGCCGACGGCCAGCCCCATTGCGGCAGCGACCAACTGCCGTTCGAGGAAATAGAAGGCATCGCCGTGCTGGCGATCGGCCAGAGCAATGGACGCGGACGTCACCATCAGCAGCCCGATCGTCAGCAGCAGCGCCGTAACGCCAACCAGGAGGACGTCCGGCCGGTCCTGACCAGGCACGGCGAGCTGCCGGGTGCTCATGCACCACCCCCGTCGAGAGCCAGGACCGCAGCGGAGAACGCCGCGCCCCGCGCGCCGTAGTCGCTGAACATGTCGAGGCTGCTGCAGGCTGGCGCGAGCAGCACCGTCCAGCCGGGTCGCGCAAGCGTCGCCGCCATGCTGACAGCCATCCGCATGTCGGCTACCCGGTGTACGGGGCACACGGCCGACAATTCGGCTGCCAGCAGTTCGCGATCCCGGCCGAGAAGGACCGCGGCGCACTCCCGGCCGCGCAGCGCCGCCGCCAGGGTTTCGAAACTGGCCCCCTTGCCGTCACCGCCGGCAATCAGCACCAGCGGACCGTCCACGCTGCCTATGCTGGTGACCGCGGCGCCCACATTGGTGGCCTTGGAGTCGTCAATCCAGGTCACGCCGTTCCGCCGCCCGACCGGCGTCATGCGGTGCGGTAGTGGTCGATAGGTGCGCAGGCCCGGCAACAGGTCGTCTATGGAGACGCCACTCACGGTGCAGAGTGCGAGGGCAGCCAGGGCATTGGAGACGTTGTGCCGGCCGGTGACCTGCAGCTCGGCAACGGGGAGCAGGAGCTTTCCGCCCCGGGCCAGCCACGCACCATCGCCCCGGGCCAGGAGGCCGAAGTCCTGCCCCGTCGGGGCGCCCAGGCCAAAACTTAAGGTCGGCGTACCCGCCGGCACCAGGGCCGCGAGTTCCGGCAGGTCCCGGTTGACGACAGCGAGGCCGCAACGCGCGTAGATGCGCGCCTTGGCCAGCCTGTAGGCCGCCATGTCGCCGTGGATGTCCAGGTGATCCGGCGTGATGTTCAGCACGACCGCCGCCGCCGCGGGCACCGGTTCACTCCGCTCCAGTTGAAAGCTGGAGAGTTCCAGCACGTAGTGCCCGACCCCGGGTTTGAGAAGTTCCAGCGCGGGTGTGCCCAGGTTGCCACCCAGGTTAGCCCGCACTCCGGCGACCGCCAGCATCGCCCCGACCATCGAGGTCACCGTGCTCTTGCCGTTGGACCCGGTGATCGCCGTGATCGGCGCCGCCGCCTCGGCGACGAACAGGTCGATGTCGCTGAGAACCGGCACACCCCGCTGCCGGGCATCGGCGAACACCGGCAACCGGAGGTCGACGCCGGGAGACACCAGTATGCGGTCGACGCTGGCGGGGACCGTCAGCGGCGGCCCTGCCGACAGAATCTCTGCAGCGGGCATCGCGGCCCGAATCGCCGCCATGCCGGGCGGCACCGCGCGCGTGTCCGCGAAGATTGCCCGGACGCCACGGGCAGCGAGGAACCGGGCACAGGACACGCCCGTGCCACCCATCCCCAGGACGAGCGTGACGCCGCTGGCCGGGCGTGCGGGCGGCATGCGGTCATCACTGAGTGCGGCGGCCATCTTCATCGGATCTTCAGGCTCGAGAGGCCCACGAGCACGAGGATCACGGTGATGATCCAGAAGCGGACGATCACCCTCGGCTCCGGCCAGCCCTTCAATTCGAAGTGGTGGTGCAGGGGCGCCATCCGGAAAATGCGCTTGCCCGTCATCTTGAAGGACGCCACCTGCACGATCACCGACACGGTTTCAGCGACGAAGATACCGCCCATGATCAGCAGCACGACTTCCTGGCGCACGACGACGGCCACCGCGCCCAGTGCCCCGCCAAGGGATAGCGCACCGATGTCGCCCATGAAGACCTGGGCCGGATAAGCGTTGAACCACAGGAAGCCAAGGCCCGCGCCGGCCATGGCGGCACAGAAGACCAGCAACTCGCCCGCACCCGCCACGTAGGGCACGCCGAGATAGGGCGCAAAGATGGCGTTGCCGGCCACCCAGGCGAAGATGCCGAGAGCGCCGCTCACCAGCACGGTCGGCATGATTGCGAGCCCGTCCAGCCCGTCCGTCAGGTTCACGGCGTTGCTCGTCCCCACGATCACGAGACAGACGAACGGAACGAAGAACCAGCCGAGGGGGAGCGCAACGTCCTTGAAGTACGGGATGAGCAGCGCAGTCGACTGGGACGAGTCGGCCCGGAGGTGGAGGATCACGCCCACGCCGATGGCCACCAGCGACTGCCAGAAGAGCTTCTGCCGGGCCGAGAGTCCCTTGGGATTCTTCAGGACCAGCTTTCGGTAGTCGTCAGCGAAACCGAGCAAGCCGTAGGTCAGGGTGACGCCCACCACGATCCAGACGAAAAGGCTGCGCAGGTCGGCCCAGAGCAACGTGCTGACGAGGATGGCGAGGAGAATGAGTGTGCCGCCCATGGTCGGCGTCCCCGCCTTCTGCAGGTGGCTCTGCGGACCGTCGTCCCGCACGGTCTGCCCGATTTGCCGCTGCGTGAGCCGCCGGATCAGGGCGGGTCCGAGCAGCAGTGACATCGCCAGCGCGGTCAGCGCCCCCAAAATCGCCCGCAGGGTCAGGTAGGTCAGCGCATTGAATCCCGAGATGACGGGCGTCAGAGCCTCGGCAAGCAACAGGAGCATCAGTGCGTGCCTCCGGCATCGGGCGTCTGGCCGTTCAGGGCCTTGACCAGGCGTTCGAGGCCGGCGCTGCGGGAGCCCTTGACGAGCAGGCGCACCTCCGGGGACAGGGCCGGCCGTATGGCGTCCGCCAGCGTGGCCACGTCGGCCGCCCAGTGCGCCCGGGGACCGAAGGCCTCGGCCGCGTGCTGCGCCAGTGGGCCCACGCAGTAAAGCCGGTCGATGCCACTGCGGGCAGCGAGCGCGCCGATGTCGCGATGCAACTCGACTTCGGTCGGACCCAGCTCAGCCATGTCGCCAAGCACAAACCAGCGCTGCCCAGGCATGCCCGCCAGGAAATGGATGGCGGCGGCGACCGAGCCCGGATTGGCGTTGTAGCTGTCGTCGTAGATGGTGCTGCCGGCAGGGCCGGGCTCCGGCCGCAGACGGCCTTTCACGTTGAACATGCCGGCGAGACCGTCGCGCACGGCGTCCAGCGTGGCGCCAGCGGCGGTGGTCGCCGCGGCCGCGGCCAGCGCGTTCTGGATGTTGTGGCTGCCCGCCATAGGCAAGTGAATGCTCAGGTCACCGACGGTCGACACCAGGCGGAACTGCAGGCCCTCGCCGTTCGTCAACCCGATCTCGAGGGCCCGAAAGTCCGCAGCAGGTGCGAGCCCGAAAGACCGGTAGTGCAGGTCTTGCCGCAGCCCCCGCCAGTAGTCGTGGAACGGATCATCCCGGTTGACCACGGCAACGGCGCCCGTGGGCAACCCAGCGAACAGTTCGCCCTTGCCCGCCGCGACGTGCCCGACCGTGCCACCGAACCCAGCGAGATGCGCGGGTCCCGCGTTGGTGATGACCCCCACGGTGGGCTGTGCGATGCGCGTCAACACGGCGATCTCGCCCGTCGCACTGGCACCCATCTCGATGACGGCGGCCCGGTGGGTTGCGCGCAGCCAGAGCAGCGTGATGGGCACGCCGACGTGGTTGTTGAGATTGCCCCAGGTGGCCAGCACCCCGCCGTCGTCGCCCGGCTGCCGGACATGGGCGCGCATGATGGCGGCCATCATCTCCTTCAGCGTGGTCTTGCCATTGCTGCCGGTGACGCCAAGGACCGGGATCGCGAAACGCTGCCGCCAGGCCGTGGCCATATCCCGGAGCGCCTTGCCGGCGTCCGGTACCAACACCTGGGGTAGCGAGACCGATTGGCTGCCCTCCACCAGGGCGGCGACGGCGCCGCGCAGAGCCGCGGCAGCCACGAAGCCCGCAGCGTCGTGCCTCACGCCGCGGAGCGCAACGAACAGCTGGCCGGGCTCGATGCTGCGGGTGTCGGTACTGACGGAGTCGAAGCCCACGTCGTGGCCGACGAGTTTTCCCCCGGCGGTTTCTGCCACCCAGGCGAGTGTTGCCATCGTCATTCGTCCCGGCCCCGAAGCGCCAGGCGGGCCACCTCCACGTCGGCAAATGGCCGGCGGATTCCACCCGTGATTTGCACGGTCTCGTGCCCCTTGCCGGCGATCAGCACCGCGTCGCCCGGCCTGGCCAGGCGGATCGCCCGTTCAATGGCCGCAGCGCGGTCCGGCACCACCTGCAGGCGGTCCAACGCACCCACGCCCGACAGAATGTCAGCAATGATCTGCTGCGGGTCTTCGGTACGCGGGTTATCGTCCGTGACAATCACGCGATCCGCGCCACTGACGGCCGCCGCACCCATCGGTGCGCGCTTGCCCCGGTCCCGGTCCCCGCCGCAGCCGAACACACACCACACCTTGCCCGCGCAGTGCTCGCGGACGGCGGCCAGCGCCTTGCGCAGCGCGTCCGGCGTGTGGGCAAAGTCCACGAGCACGGCCGGCTGACCCGGCAGGGCCGGGACGCGCTCCATGCGGCCGGGCGGCGGACTACACTGACCGAGCGCCGCGGCCACCTGCGGCAGCGACCAGCCCTGGGCGACCAGGATCCCGGCCGCCAGCACCAGGTTTTCAGCGTTGAAACGCCCCCAGAGGGTGCTCTGCAAGCGCACCACCTTCTCGCCAGTGCGCAGCTCCAGCACCAGGCCTTCCGGCTCGACAGCCTGAAGACTCCCGGCCAACGTGGCGTCGGCAGCGCCACCGAGACTCACGCCCACCAAGCGCGTGGCCGCGGGCAACCGTGCGGCCAGGTCCCGGCCAAAGGCATCGTCCAGATTGACCACGGCGGTGGTCGCGCCCAGACCAAACAGCCGCGCCTTCGCGGCGCCATAAGCGGCCAGGTCCGGGTGATAGTCCAGGTGATCGCGCGTCAGGTTGGTGAATGCCACCGTGGCAAACCGCACGCCGGCGACCCGCTCCTGATCGAGGGCGTGGGAAGAGACTTCGGCCACGACATGCCCGGCGCCCGCATCGGCCAGGACCCGCAGCCACCGGTGGAAGCTGATGCAGTCGGGCGTGGTCAGGCCAGCCGGGCTCAGCTGGCCGATCAGGCCGTGGCCCAGGGTGCCGAGATAGCCCGCGCTGACGCCGAGGTGACCGATCGCCTCGGTAACGAGCCAGGCTGTGGTGGTCTTGCCATTGGTGCCGGTGATGCCGGTAACTTGCAGGGCTTCCGACGGCCGGGCGAAGAAGCGGTTGGCCACCTCACCGAGCTGGTCGCGCAGCCGGGGCACCGGGACACTGGCCACGCTCGCCGGCAACGCCGGTGGCCGCAACGACTCGCCCGGTTCCCAGGCCACGGCGCCTACACCGGCCCGCAGCGCATCACCGACGAAGTCGAGACCGTGCTGGCGAGCGCCGCGGCAGGCGATGAAGAGGCCATGGCTGACTGCCGTCCGGCTGTCCAGGGTGATGTCCACAACGTCTAGCGCCGGCGCCTCTGCGCCGAGCCCTTTGAACAGTTTGTGCAGATCCATGTCGCTGTGACTTACGAGGGTCATGGGACGCTGGCAGCCAGTCTGGTCAGGGGCTTTGGCGCGGTCGCGTCGGCACCGTCCGGAGGCACGGCGAGGATGCGCAGGGCGCCGGCAGCGACTGCCGAGAACACCGGTGCCGCCACGTCGCCGCCGTAGTACACGCCCCCCTGGGGCTCGTCGACCACGACCACGATGACCAGGCGCGGGGCCGTCGCGGGAACGATCCCGGCGAACACCGCTGTGTGCCGGTCATCCGAATAGCCGCCCGCTCCCGACTTTCTGGCCGTGCCGGTCTTGCCCGCGACGCGGTAGCCAGTGACCGTGGCTTTGAGCCCCGTACCCCCCTCGCTCACCACGTGCTCGAGCATGGCAATGACTCTGCGCGCGGTCTCGGGACTGACCACCCGCCGGGCAATCGGCGGCTTCTCCACCCGGACCAGCGACACCGGCCGGTACAACCCGTCACCCGCCAGCACGGAATACGCCTGAGCCAGCTGCAACGGGGTCATGGACAGTCCGTAGCCGAAGGCCATGGTGGCCTGGCCAATCGGTCGCCAGCCCTGGAACGGCGGCAGCATGCCCGCCGACTCGCCGGGATACCCGCTCGAGGTGAGCCGTCCGGCGCCGAAGTGGCTCAGGGTATTCCAGAGCATCTCCTTGTCCAGCTTCAGGGAGACGTGCACGGCACCCACGTTGCTGGACTTCGCCAGGATCGTGGCCAGGTCTATGACCCCGTAGTTGTGCTTGTCCTCGATCGTCTTGGTCCCGACCTTGATGAAGCCCGGATTGGTGTCAATCTCGCTGCGGGGACTGAAGCGGCCGCTCTCGAGCGCGGCGGCCACGATCAGTGGCTTGAAGGTCGAACCCGGCTCAAGGATGTCCGTGATGGCCCGGTTGCGGAACATCGCCGGGTTGAGCTGGTCCCGATCGTTCGGATTGAACGTGGGTTGATTGACGTCGGCCAGGACTTCACCGGTGGTGGCATCCAGCACTACGGCCGAGCCGGACGACGCGTGGTATTTCTGCACGGCCGCCTTGAGCTCGCGATAGGCAAGGTACTGGATGCGAAGATCGATGGACGTGACGAGGTCTTGCCCCGGGCTTGGCGGCACGATGCTTTCGACGTCCTCGACGACCCGCCCGAGGCGGTCCCGCAGCACCCTCTTCTTGCCAGGCACGCCGTGCAGCCAGTTGTCGAACGCCAACTCGAGGCCTTCCTGGCCCTGGTCATCGATATTGGTGAAGCCCAGCAGGTGCCCGGTCACCTCGCCGGCCGGGTAGTAGCGTCGGTATTCCCGGAGCAGGTGCACACCGGGAACCTGCATGGCATCGATGGCGGCGGCTGCGGCAGGATTCATGTGCCGCCTCAGATAGTAGAACTCCTTGCGGACGTTCCGCGTGAGCCGCGCCGTGAGCTCCCCGCTGTCGAGCTTCAGTGCCCTGGCCAGGCCCCGGATCCGGTCGGGATCCGCGAGCAGCTGGGGCGGGCTGACCCACACGCTGTCCACCGGGGTGCTCACGGCCAGGGGCTCGCCATTCCGGTCCTTGATGACGCCGCGGGTCGCCGACAAGATCGCGACCCGGAGGTGGCGGGCCGCAGCCTGCTGGCTGAGGAACTCGGTATTGAAGACCTGCAGGTGGACGGCACGAACGACCAGCGCCCCACCGGCCAGCAGCAGTGCGGCGGCCACCGTCCACAGGCGCCAGATGAAACTGTGATACGCCAGCTTCTGTGGCCGGTCGGCGGTGCTCATCGGGCCACCACCTTCATGTCCTCCCTGGTCGGCGTCCGCATGGCCAGACGCTCGCGAGCGAGCGCCTCGACGCGGGCAGGGTTCGCCTGGGTGCTCTGTTCGATCTGCAGGCGACCCCAGTCCACTTCCAGACGGTCACGCTCGGTCACCAGGGCCTGCAGCTCGACGAAGAGCTTGCGGGACTTGTGCTTCGCATAGACGCCGGCCAGGGAGGACACCAGCACCGCGAAGATCAGCCCGACAAAGATGCCACGGGAACGCTGGGCGGGGGTCATCGCTGTTTCTCCGCAGCCCGCAGGACGGCACTCCGCGACCGCGGGTTGCCCGCCACCTCGGCCTCGCTCGCCCGGACCGCCCGCGTCGTGAGCAGCGCCAGGTCCGGCAGTGCCGAGTCGGGCACCACCGGCAAGGCCCGCAGCGCCGGGTCCACCCGGGAGTGATCGCGGAGAAAGCGCTTCACCAGCCGGTCCTCCAGCGAGTGAAAACTGATGACGCAGAGCCGGCCGCCGACAGCCAGTCCGGCCAGCGCGGCGGGCAGTACCGCTTCGAGTTCGGGAAGCTCGCGATTGATGTGGATGCGGATGGCCTGAAAGGTGCGGGTGGCGGGGTGCCGCCCTGGCTCACGCCGGACCACGCCCTCGATGAGTGCGGCGAGCTGGGTGGTGGTGCGAATGGGTTCAACTGCCCGCGCTGTGGCGATGGCGCGCGTAATCCGGCGGGCAGACCGCTCCTCGCCAAAGCGCCAGAGCACGCCGGCAATCTCCGCTTCGTCGGCCGCATTGAGCCAATCGGCCGCCGAGACGCCGCTACCGGGATCCATGCGCATGTCGAGCGGCCCGGTAGCGCGGAAAGCAAAGCCCCGCGCCGGGTCCTCGAGCTGGGGAGACGAGACCCCCACATCAAGAAGGATGCCGTCCACCTGGCCGTTGACGCCCTGGGTAGCAAGCACCTCGCCCAGCGCCGAGTAGGCGCTGTGCACGACCTGAAAGCGCGAATCTTCGGCCTGCAACTTGCGACCAGCCGCCACGGCGTCCGGGTCCCGGTCGATGGCCAGCAGCCGGCCCGCAGGACCGAGTTGCCCGAGAATGGCGCGCGAATGTCCGCCGCGCCCGAAAGTGCCGTCCACATAGAGGCCGTCGGGCCGAATGGCCAGAAATTGCAGCACCTCGTCCTTGAGGACAGGTACATGTAGAACCACCCCAACACCCCGCGCCTTTCATAGAGGACGCGTTTATTTACGTATTCGGCGTCGTGCCCGTGCCGTCGTTGCCGAGTGTTGCCCTACAGCGACAGCGACTCGAGTTCAGCCGGCAGTCCCAGCCCGTCGCCGCCCTCGCCATTCAGCCAGCTGTCGCGGCGCTCGTTCCAGCGCTGCTCAGCCCACAGCTCGAACTTGTTGCCCTGCCCGATCAGCATCACGTCACGTTCGAGAGCCGCGAAGTCGCGCAGCTCCCTCGGAATCAGCACACGGCCACTGCCGTCCAGCTCCAGCTCGCTGGCGTAACCCACCATCAGGCGCTGGAGACGCCGGGTGCTCTGGTTAAAACTCGAGAGGCGCATCAACTTGCGCTCGATTTCTTCCCAGTCGGGCAGCGGGTAGAGGAGCAGGCAGTGGTCCTGGTCCACGGTGCAAATCAGCTGCCCGTTGCAGCGGGTGGCCAGCCGGTCCCGGTAGCGCACGGGAATGGCGAGCCGCCCCTTGGCGTCCAGGGTGATCTGGGTTGCCCCCCGAAACATGGTCTTTAGGGCCTTTCAGCCCACCTTCTCCCACTAGACACCACTTCGCGACACTATAGGTTTCACCTGTACGAGCGTCAACACAACTTGAGGAAAAAAGTCGCGGCGACAGGTGCTTAGGGGTGGGAGGCGCTTCTACCAGCGAGCGATCGCCAGACTGCACGGACGATAAATCATCGGCTTAGAACGGCTTCCTCGGTGCAGCGTGCAGTGCACAATCCGGCTGGGTGCCGGCCGGTTTCCAGGCACCCGGGTGCGCGACGCAACGGATTCGCGCAAACCGGGGCGAACAAGGGCTTCCCGGCTTTGGCGACTCTGGAGAGTCGAAAATACCCACTGGTATTTTTGCCTGCAGGTGAAATTACCAGTAAATTATCCCCCCATGCCCGTCGCCTTGACCCGCTATATCGCTCCGCAGGTGCGTGCCGACCTGCAGCGCAAGATGGTCTTTCTGGCCGGACCCCGCCAGGTGGGAAAGACGACCCTGGCACGCCGCCTGCCGGGGGCCGACAAGGGTTACCTTAACTGGGACGTCGCGGCTGACCGCGAACGCATCCTGCGCGGGGAGCTGCCACCGACCCGGCTGTGGGTGCTCGACGAAATCCACAAGTACCGACGCTGGCGAAACTACTTGAAGGGCCTCTACGACGGACGTCCCAACGGTCAGCGCATTCTGGTGACGGGCAGTGGCCGGCTCGACCTGTATCGATTCGGTGGCGATTCGCTGCAGGGCCGCTATCACCTGCTTCGGCTACACCCGCTTTCGGTGGCAGAGGTGGGCAAGGGCAGGCACGACGCACTACCGCAGCTACTGCGTCTCGGCGGCTTTCCCGAGCCCTTCCTCTCCGGTAGCGAGTCCGGGGCGCGACGTTGGTCCCGCGACTACCGAACCCGCCTCGTGCAGGAGGACATCGCGTCCCTGGAGCGCATCCAGGATCTGGGGCATCTGGAACTCCTTATGCTGCGCCTGCCCGGGCTGGTCGGTGCGCCACTATCGATCAACGCCTTACGCGAAGATCTCCAGGTGAGCCATAAGGCGGTCGCGGCCTGGCTCAACGCGCTCGAGCGTCTATATGCCATTTTCCGCCTGGCGCCGCTCGGAGGACCACGTATCCGTGCTGTAACCAAGGCTCAGAAGCACTATCAGCTGGATTGGTCCCTGGTCAGCGATGAACCCCAGCGGTTCGAAAACCTCGTGGCGTGCCATCTTCTGAAGTGGGTCCACTACCAGCAGGACGTTGCCGGTCTCGATCTTGAGCTCCGTTATTTCAGGGACACCGACGGGCGGGAGGTGGATTTCGTGATCACCGAGGCGGGTAAGCCAATCCGGCTTGTCGAATGCAAGTGGTCCGACGCCGATGTGGATCCTGGCCTGCGGTATCTGCGCGCCAAGTATCCCGGGGCAGAAGCCTGGCAGCTGCATGCCACCGGGAAGAAGGACTATCAGACGCCTGAGGGCATCCGCGTTACAGCGGCCTCAACGTTGCTTGGGGAGCTCATCTAGTGGCTTGCCCAGCGGGTGGCGGCGACGCCGGTCCGGTCCCGGTCTGCTGGCGCTCGGGTTTCCCGCGGGCGAGAGCTGACCGGGACCGGGCCGACGGCGCCTGAGCTATTTGAGGATGGGCTACTTGAGGACGAGCTCCCGCACCAGTTCGCTGCCCAACACCTCACGCAGGGCTTCCCGGTCGATAGCCGCCTGACTCTGGGCGGCCATGGAGCCGACCGTCTTCACCGCGATGGCGTCTGCCTCTTCGGTTCGGTCGA
>CAYMKJ010000162.1:0-3696 GCA_964391025.1 uncultured Chromatiaceae bacterium | reverse complement strand
GCGAGCGGCAGATGTTGCCCATGCAGACCATCAGGACACGCACTGAAGGCGTAGCCGGAACAGCCGGCCTCTTCTTGCGAAACAACCTCACGAAGCCACTCCTCTCCGCCGCAAATACTCCGCGGCACGCTCCAGATCTTCCGGCGTGTCCACGTCCGGGCCGAGCGAAGCATCGGCCAGGGCCACGCGAATTTCCAGGCCAAGCCAGAGCGCCCGCAACTGCTCCAGACTTTCGCTTATTTCGAGCGCGCACGGCGGAGCAACCGCCAGTCGCCGGAGGGCGCCTGCCCGGTACGCATAAAGGCCGACATGGCGAAAGGATTCAGGAAAGCGGGGGGCGCCGTCTTCCGCCGCGTGGCTACCGGACGGAATCGATGCCCGGCTGAAATAGAGTGCCCGACCGTCTGCGGCGCACACGACTTTCACGACGTTGGGATTGTGATACTCCTCTGCCGACCTGATCGGCGTGCAGAGCGTCGCTATCGCCGCACCGGGCTGGGCAGCCAGCAGCACCGCGACCTGATTGATACAGGCCGGGGGAATCAGCGGCGCGTCCCCCTGACAGTTCACGACCAGGGCCTCATCTGGCCAGCCCCGCTCCGCGGCGACTTCGGCAGCCCGCTCGGTCCCCGAACGATGGCTGGCCCGGGTCAGCGCCACATCGGCCCCGAAGGTGCGAGCCGCTGCCGCGATTCGCTCATCGTCGGTGGCAATGACCACCTGGTTAGCAGCACTCCGCCGCGCCTGTCGCCAGACGTGCTCCAGCACGCTGCGCCCGGCCAGCAGTGCGAGTGCCTTGCCGGGAAAGCGCGACGACGCATAGCGCGCCGGGATCACGACGTGAAAACGGTCGTTGCTCATCGATCTGCCATTAGCGACTGAAGGCGCGCAAGCGCTCAAGAATTCGTGCACCGACCTCCGGTGGCACGCTCAAGTCAAGCTGGGCTACCCACACCGGACAGCCACTGACTGGCCCGTACTTTACGGCGTCCTTCTCCGTCATGAGGATTGGCACAGCGCTTTCCTGACTAAGGGCAGCCAGGTCGACACGCCCGTGATCCGGCACCGGGATCGCCTGTACCCGGAGCCCCGCGCTGGCCAGCTGGGCATGAAAGCGCGCGGGATTACCAATGCCGGCGACCGTGCGCACCGATTGTCCACGCAGAGCCTCGAGGGAACACCGGGCGCTGCCGTCCAGCGCACGCAGCCCGCTGATCCGCGACTGCAGGGCGAATTCGCCCGGCCGCGCAGGACCGCCATTGACCAGGACCAGATCCACGCTGCGCAGCCGCCCGGCGGGTTCACGCAAAGGTCCGGCGGGAAGCAGAAAACCATTGCCCAAGCGCCGCTCGCCATCAAGTACCGCAATCTCCAGATCCCGATGCAGCCGGTAGTGTTGCAGGCCATCGTCGGCAATGATGAGGTTCACGCCCTCCGCCACCAGCCGCTGACCGGCCGCCACCCGATCCACGTCAACACAGACGGGGACACCCGTCTGACGGCGGAGCAGCAGGGGTTCGTCACCGACTGACCGGGCGTCGTCGCCCGGGCTCACGAGTCGTGGCTCCCGGGATGGCCGCCCGCCATACCCCCGACTGACGATACCGGGGCGGAAGCCCGCCCCACGACAGAACTCGACCAGCCAGGCGGTCACCGGCGTCTTGCCCGTGCCACCGGTGGTGAGGTTGCCAACCACGATCACGGGCACGGACAGCCGGTGCACCCGCAACCACCCCGCGCGGTAGGCCCACCGGCGGATCCCGACCAGGAGGCGAAACAGACCGGCGAAGGGCAGCAGCAACCAGGCCACCGGTGAACGGCCGTACCAGATCGCTTCAGGCGGCTTCATCCCGGAACTGCAATCGATGGAGATACGCGTAATGCCCGCCGGCGGCCAACAGCTCGGCGTGGCTGCCGGATTCCAGAATGCCGCCGTCTGCCATCACCAGGATGCGATCAGCCTGCTCGATGGTCGAAAGCCGATGCGCAATGATGAACGTGGTGCGGTCCTGCATCAGCCGGCCCAGTGCGTCCTGAATATGCCGCTCTGATTCCGTGTCGAGGGCAGACGTGGCTTCATCAAGGATCAGGATCGGCGCATTCTTGAGCAGCGCGCGGGCAATAGCGATGCGCTGGCGCTGCCCGCCCGACAGCAGCACACCCCGGTCACCGACCCACGTCTCGAGACCCTCTGGCAGCTGATCGGCAAATTCGTCCACATGGGCCGCCCGGGCCGCCGCCTCGATGTCCGCCCGGGAGACGGCGCTAGGGCTGCCGTAGGCGATATTGCCGGCGATCGTGTCGTTGAACAGGATCACCTCCTGACTGACGAGGCTAATCTGGTTGCGCAGGGCACTCAGGCGGTAGTCCTGAACGGGACGATCATCGATGAGCACGGCGCCCTTTTCGGCGTCATAGAACCGGGGCAGGAGACCGACCAGCGTGGTCTTGCCGCTGCCCGACTTGCCCACGATGGCCAGCGTCTGCCCCGCCGGCACCACCAGGTTGATGTTCCGGAGCACGAGGCCCTTCTCAGCCGCGTACTCGAAGCTGACGCCCCGGAATTCCACCTTGCCCCGCAGCCGCTCCGGCGCCAGCGTGCCCGTGTCCCGCTCGGCGTCTTCATCCAGCACCTGAAAGACGCTCTCGCCCGCCGCAATCCCGCGTTGCAGTGACACGTTGATGCCGGTCAGCGCCCGAACGGGGCGCATCAGCAGGAGCAGCGCGGCGATAAAACCACCGAAATCGCCGATATTCAGGGAGTCCCGGACGAAGTCCTGGGTCGCGAAGAAGACCACGCCGGCCATGCCCACCGCGGCCAGCAGCGATGTGACGCCATCGCCCACCGCCCGCGTGGCGCACAGCCGCATATTCATGCGCCGGTTACGCTCATTAGCCGCCTCAAACCGGCGGCCCTCATAGGCCTGGCCATTGAAGATCTTGATGATCCGGTGACTCTGCAGGGTTTCACCGGTAATCCTGGTGAGCTCGCCCATGGATTCCTGAATCCGTGTGCTGTGTCGGCGAAACATGCGACTCAGGATGCGGATGATCACAGCCAGCAAGGGGGCAACCAGGAAGACGAAGGCCGACAGCGGTGGACTGAGAAAGACCATGTAAACGATCAATCCGAGCGCGGTGAGACTGTCGCGAATGAGGACGGTCACCACGTTGGACGCAGCGTCCGCAATCTGTTCGATGTTGAAGGTGAGCCTGGAAAGGAGCAGTCCGGTGGACGTGGCGTCGAAATACCGCGTCGGCAGATGCAGGAACTTGTCGAACACGATGGCACGCAGCTGCTTGACGACCTGACGACCAATCCAGCCGATGCTGTAGGCAGCAGCAAATTCCGCAATGCCGCGCACGAGAAAGAGCAGGAGAATACCGAGTGGCAGCCAGCGCCGGATGCGTTCGGCCTCCAGATCGGCCGTGCCGCCGGGGCCATCGATGCTCACGAGCAGATTCTTGATGAGCCAGGCAAAGCCCGTATCCGTCGCCGCGTAGAACGCCATACCGATTGCGGCAATGATGAAAACGGGCCAATAGGGCCTTGCGGACAGCAGCAGGCGCCGGTAGATGACCGTTGGCAGAATGCTGCGCGGACTGGCGGAGCTCACGGTTCGGTCACTCTTGCGGCGGCGCCCTTAGCGTCGTGATCCGGACCTCGACGAAGCCCAGGCGGCCCGCCACATCCAT
>CAYMKJ010000161.1:0-24721 GCA_964391025.1 uncultured Chromatiaceae bacterium | reverse complement strand
AAGAAGAGTTCCACGAGTTCGCGCGCTTCGCGCTTGTTGAGCCCCAGTTCATTGAACAGGGACTCCGCCATATCCGCCTTGGTGAGGGCCATGCTCATCTGGATCTCTTGTTCTTCTTATCTCATTCTGGCGCTGAAATCTTTGGCCAGCCGCTGGACAACGCCACCGACGATTTGGTCCGCATCGGCATCAGTAAGGGTGCGGGATGTTTCCTGCAAAATCAAGCCCAAAGCGACGCTCTTTTGTCCTGCGTCGATGTGTTCCCCGGCGAAAATGTCAAATACAACGACCTCCCGCAGAACCGCCCCGGCCGCGTCCCGGGCCGCTGCGATCAGCCGTGCTACCGGCGTGTCGCGGGCAACAAGAATCGCCAGGTCGCGACGCACCGTCGGGAAACGCGACAACTCCTGGTGCCGGGGCACCGTGGCTGCCATCAACACGGTTGCCGTAAGCTCGAACACGACCGGCGCCTCGTCGAGCCCCGCGTCTTTGACCAGGCCAGGATGCACAGCGCCGATCCAGCCCAGATGTACCCCGTGACGCCGGAGTCGTGCCGAGCGACCCGGGTGCAACGCCGGGTGCTGTTCGGTCGTCCAGCTGAATTCATCCGGCTCGCCAACCAGGGCGAGGATCGCCTCCAGGTCTGACTTCACGTCGAAATAGTCAACGGGACGGCTCTGCTCACTCCACTGCTCCGGCAGCGCCGGACCGGCAACGACGCCTGAGATAACCAGTTCCTCGGACAGGCCAGCGCCCGATGGCACGAAGCGCACACCCGCTTCGAACAGCCGCACCCGGCGCTGTTGGCGCGCCAGGTTGTGTTTGAGGGCCTGCACAAGACCCGGCCACAGGCCCTGACGCATGACCGCGAGTTCGGCCGATATCGGGTTGACCAGCGGCACGCCCGCCTGGCCGCCGGCAAACAGGCGGTCCTGCTCGCGGTCGACGAAGCTGAACGTCACGGCTTCCTGGTAGCCACGCTGAACGAAGGCGGCCCGCAACAGATCCAGGCTGATTCGCGCCGCCGGAGCAGTGCCGAGTACCGTCGCCTGCTGCCCTGGCCGGGACGGAATCCGGTCGTACCCATGGACCCGGGCAATTTCCTCGATGAGGTCCACTTCGATCGCAATGTCGAAGCGGAAGGCTGGTGGGCGCACCTGCCAGCCGTCAGCACGGTCCTCCACCGCCATCCCCAGACGCTTGAGAATGGCTCCCACTTCCGGATCGGGGACGGCGTGCCCCAGCACCAGGGCAAGCCTGGCCCGCCGGAGGACCACCAGCCCCGGCGGCTGGACACCGACACCCGCCGACTGACACCCAGCGGGTACGCCACCGGCGATGGCCAGCAGCAACGCCGTTGCGCGCTCCAGCGCGCGCTGCTGACCGGTCGGGTCCACGCCCCGCTCGAAGCGGGTTGCCGCATCCGTCTGCAGGCCGAGTCGCCGGGCGCGCCCGGCAATGACCGAAGGACTGAAAAATGCGGACTCGAAGAGCACATTCGTCGTCTGCGCCGATACCGCCGTGCTGCTGCCGCCCATGATTCCGGCCACGCCAATCGCCCTGCGGGCGTCAGCTATGACAAGCACATCCTCATCAAGCTGGATATCGGCACCGGTCAATAGATTAAGCGGCTCGGAAGCCCGCGCCCGCCGCACCACCAACCCCCCGTCGAGTTTGTCCAGGTCATAGGCATGCAGGGGTTGCCCCAGCTCCAGCATGACCAGATTGGTGATATCGACGACGGGATGGATGGCACGAATCCCGCTGCGCCGAAGCCGCTCCCGAAGCCAGAACGGTGACTTCGCCCCGGTGGAAATCCCGCGTACCGCACGGACCATGAATACCGGGCTGCCGGCCGCATCCTCCACGCGGACGGGAACTTCCTGCAGATCCTCCGCGGCTATCGGTGTGGCCTCGGCCCCGGCGAATATCGCGCCCGTGGTGGCCGCCAGGTCCCGGGCCACTCCCACCACGGAGAAGCAGTCCGCACGGTTCGGCGTGATCTTGAGGTCAAGAATGCGGTCGTCGAGGGCCAGGGCTGCGGAAACTGGTGAACCGGGCACCAGTGCCGATTCGAGTTCCAGCAGTCCCTCACCTTTTCCCGATGAACCTGTATCACCCAGGCCGAGTTCCGCCGCAGAACACAACATGCCGGCAGAGTCGACGCCCCGAAGCGCCGCGTTCCGGATGGCGAGCCCGCCCGGCAGGGTCGCACCCGGCAGGGCAACCGGATAGAGGCCTCCCACCCGGACATTGGCAGCGCCACAAACGATCTGAACAATCTTCCCCGCCACGTCGACCTGACACACGCGCAGTCGATCGGCATTCGGGTGCGGCGCCACTTCCGTGACGCGGCCAACGACGACGTGCGGAAGAGACGGTCCGGCGACCTCAACACTCTCCACCTCAAGGCCCTGCATTGTCAGCTGGTGCACGAGGGCCGCGGTATCGCCGGGCGGGTTTACGAATTCCCGGAGCCAGCGTTCACTGAACTTCATGAGCGGTACCTGCCCGTGATCTCAGTGAAACTGGCGCAGGAAGCGCAGGTCATTGTCGAACAGCAGACGGATGTCATCGATGCCGTAGGAAAGCATTGCGAGCCGCTCGACACCCATGCCAAAAGCGTACCCCGTGTACTTCTCTGCATCGATACCGGCATTCGCCAGCACCTGCGGATGCACCATCCCGCAACCCAGGACCTCCAGCCATCGCCCGGTCTCCGACAGCACATCCACCTCCGCCGACGGCTCGGTGAAAGGAAAGTAAGAGGGTCTGAATCGAACGGTCGCCGCACGTTCAAAGAATCGCTCGACGAATTCCCCCAGCATCGCCTTGAGATTGGCGAAACTGACGTTAGTGTCTACTACCAGCCCCTCGACCTGGTGAAACATCGGCGTGTGGGTCATGTCCGAGTCACAGCGGTAAACGCGTCCCGGAGCAATCAGGCGGATGGGCGCTCCCTGGCGAAGCATGGCCCGGATCTGGACCGGCGATGTGTGGGTCCGCAACAGACGTCCATCGGGAAGGTAGAAGGTGTCGTGCATGGCCCTGGCCGGATGGTCGGCCGGAATATTGAGCGCGGTGAAATTGTGGAAGTCGTCTTCAACTTCGGGGCCCTCGTGAACGGCAAAGCCTGCCGCGCAGAAGATCTTCTCGATGCGCTGAAGTGTCAGCGTTACCGGGTGCAGCCCGCCCGGCCACTGACCGCGCCCGGGCAAGGTGATGTCCAGGGAGCCAGCCCGCAGCTCGTCACCGAGTGCGCTGGCCTCGAGCTGCTGCCGGCGCAGATCCAGCGCTTGCGTGAGCGCTTCCTTGACCGAATTGATGACCTGGCCCTGGGCTCGCCGTTGCTCGTCCGGCATGCCACCCAGTTGCTTGAGCAAGGCGGTAAGTTCGCCCTTCTTCCCCAGATAGCGCACGCGGACCGCGTCCAAGGCAGCAAGGTCACGCGCGGCTGAAACCGCATCCCGGGCCTGCGCCAGCAGCGTCTCGACGTTGTCCATGACCTGTTGCCCGGACCTGTGCCCGGCCCCGGAGTGCTCTGGCTGCGATCTGGCCGCGGTCAGGCCGCGGCCAGGCTCGCTTTGGACTTGTCGGCCAGTGCGCCGAAGGCTGCGGCATCGTGCACCGCCAGATCGGCCAGCATTTTCCTGTCGACCTCGATACCGGCCTTGATCAGCCCGCTCATGAAGCGGCTGTAGGACAAGCCATGCAACCGCGCTCCGGCATTAATGCGCGTAATCCAGAGAGCACGGAATTCGCGCTTGCGAACCCGGCGATCACGAAAGGCGTATTGACCGGCCTTGATGACTGCCTGCTTGGCAGTCTTGTACAACTTGCTCCGGGCCTGGGACATGCCCTTGGCCTTCTTGAGCATTTTCTTGTGACGGGCCTTGACCGTCACACCACGTTTTACTCGCGCCATGAATCAATCCCCCTAGGCGTACGGCAACATGCGCTTGACGCCGGGCACGTCGCACGCGGCCACCTGGTTCATTGCTCCCAGTTGGCGCTTACGCTTCGAGCTTTTCTTCGTCAGGATGTGATTAAGGTGGGACTGACCGGCCTTGAAGCCATTGGCAGTCGCCCGGAAGCGCTTCGCAGCGCCCCGATTCGTCTTCATCTTGGGCATTTACGTCTCCTTGAGCCTGGTCCGAACCTTACTGAAATCCCGAAGGATTCAAGCCGAGGCCGTGGCAGGCGGGTTCCGGCAGCCACTGGTGGCGGGATTGCCCCAGCGATCAGCCGTCACTCACTTCTTGGGCACTCACTTCCTCTTGGGCGCAATGACCATGACCATTTGCCGGCCTTCCAGCCGGGGAAACTGCTCCACGATCCCCACTGACTCCAGGTCGGCCCGGACACGCTGCAAGAGGCGTCCGCCAATTTCCTGGTGAGCCATCTCCCGACCCCGGAAACGCAAGGTAACTTTCGCCTTGTCACCGGTCTCGAGAAACTTGACGAGATTACGCAACTTGATCTGGTAATCCCCTTCTTCAGTACCTGGCCGGAACTTTACTTCCTTGACCTGGCTCTGCTTCTGCTTGCGCTTCGCTGCGTGCGCCTTCTTGTTCGCCTCGAACAGGAACTTGCCGAAATCCATGATCCGGCAAACTGGCGGCACGGCGGTCGGAGAAATCTCGACCAGATCCATCGCGATACCCCGTGCCATCAGCAGCGCCGCCTCGCGGCTCAGAATCCCAACCTGTTCACCACCGGCACCGATGACGCGGACTTCCCGCGCATCGATCTCATCATTTCGGCGGACTCGTTTGTTTGCAGCGATACGTCAACCCTCCATAACAACGCGGCCGCGACTCGCAATCTCGGCAGAGAGGCCCTGGACCAGCCGATCGAGCGGCATTGTGCCCAGGTCCTTTCCGCCGCGCGTGCGCACGGCCACTTCATGATTTTGTGCCTCGCGATCCCCAACGACGAGCAGGTAAGGGACCCGTTGCAAAGTGTGCTCGCGAATCTTAAAGCCAATCTTCTCGTTCCGCAAATCTGCGTCCGCCCGAACGCCCTGATTTTTCAGGGTTTCCTGAACCTGCATCGCGAAAGCAGCCTGTCGGTCAGTAATATTGAGAACGACCGCCTGTACGGGGGCGAGCCAGGTGGGCAACCGCCCGGCGTGGTGTTCCAGCAGGATGCCGCAGAAACGCTCCAGGGAGCCGAACATGGCCCGGTGGAGCATGACCGGCACCCGTCGCTGGCTGTCGTCACCAACGAAGGAGGCGCCCAGCCGGTCGGGCAGGTTGAAGTCCACCTGCAGGGTGCCGCACTGCCAGTCCCGGCCAATGGCGTCGCGCAGGACAAATTCCAGCTTGGGACCATAGAAGGCCCCCTCGCCGGGGTTGTATTCCAGATCCAGCCGGCCCGCCTCGGCGGCGGTCCTAAGTGCCGCTTCCGCCTTGTCCCAGATAGCATCGCTGCCCACGCGTTTAGCCGGTCTGTCGGAGAACTTGACGCGGATGTCGTCAAAACCGAAATCCCGGTAGATCCCGAGGATCAGGTCGGTAACGGCCACCGATTCAGCCGTGATCTGGTCTTCCGTACAGAAGACATGCGCATCATCCTGGGTAAAGGCCCGGACCCGCATCAGGCCGTGCAGCGCACCCGACGGTTCGTAGCGATGGACCTTGCCGAACTCGCAGAGCCGTAGCGGCAAGTCCCGGTAGCTCTTCAGGCCCTGATTGAATACCTGCACATGGCCGGGACAGTTCATCGGCTTGATCGCGTACACCCGTTCATCGGGGGTCCGCGTCAGGAACATGCTGTCGCCAAACTTCTCCATGTGACCGGACTGCACCCACAGCTCCCGGTCCATGATTTCCGGTGTGTTCACTTCCTGATAGCCCGCGGCCGACTGCTGCTCGCGCATGTAGCCGATCAACTGCTGGAACAGGGTCCAGCCTTTGGGATGCCAGAAGACGGCGCCGGGCGCCTCTTCCTGAAAGTGGAACAGGTCAAGTTCCCGACCGAGCTTGCGGTGATCCCGCTTCTCGGCTTCCTCCAGACGGGTGAGGTAGGCCTTGAGAGCGGCTTCATCCGCCCAGGCGGTGCCGTAAATGCGCTGGAGCATCTCGTTGCGGGAATCGCCGCGCCAATAGGCACCGGCGAGCTTCGTGAGTTTGAAAGCCTTCAGCTTGCCGGTGGATGGCACGTGGGGACCCCGGCACAGGTCAGCCCAGTCGCCCTGGCCGTACAGGCTGATTTCCTGGTCCGCCGGGATCGCCTCGATGATCTCGGCCTTGTAGTGCTCGCCCAGGTCCTTGAAGTGTTTCACGGCCCCGTCGCGGGACATCAGGCGCCGCTCGACCGGCAGATCAGCCGCGACGAGTTCCTTCATCCGGGCTTCGATGGCCGTCAGGTCTTCCGGCGTGAAGGGCCGCTTGAAGGCAAAGTCGTAAAAAAAGCCATCCTCTATCACCGGGCCAATAGTGACCTGGGCATCAGGGAACAAGGACTGGACAGCTTGCGCCAGCAGGTGCGCCGTGGAGTGCCGGAGCACCTCAAGGCCTGCCGGGTCCTTCGGCGTGATGATGGCGAGGCGTACGTCCGCGTCGATCAGATAGCTTACGTCGACCAGCTGGTCATTGACCCGGCCGGCCAGAGCCGCCCGCGCGAGGCCCGCGCCAATAGCCGACGCCACCTCGCCGACGGAAACCGGGCGATCGAAAACTCTCTGACTGCCATCGGGCAGCGTAATGACGGGCATGGGTACTGTTCGTTAATGGTAGGCGCGAGTGGAGTCGAACCACCGACCCCTTCCATGTCAAGGAAGTGCTCTAACCACTGAGCTACGCGCCTGTTGCGGGCCGGGCGGAACGATACCGAAAGGCGGGCGCAGAAGGCAAGGAAACTTCAGCGGTTCGAAGTCGCCGGCAGGCCCAGTTCGACGCGCCGGAGGGCCAGCAAGTCGTCCCGGAGGCTCGCTGCCTCCTCAAATTCCAGATTCCGGGCGTGTTCAAACATGGCCTTTTCCAGCTTCGAAATTCGCTTCGAGAGTTGTTCCGGGGTCAGATGCCGGTAATCCCGGCGTGATTCGGCCACCCGGCGGCCGCGACGAGGCGCGGCATCCCTCGCCCCGTCCATCACGTCGCGGACTTCCTTGATGATGCTCCGCGGCTCGATGCCGTGCTCGCGGTTGAACTCCACCTGCTTGTGCCGCCGACGGTCCGTTTCGGCGATGGCCCTCTGCATCGACCCGGTGACTTTGTCGGCGTACATGATGGCCATGCCGTTCAGATTTCGCGCCGCACGGCCAACAGTCTGGATCAGGGAGCCCTCCGAGCGAAGGAATCCCTCCTTGTCCGCGTCGAGAATGGCCACCAGCGACACCTCGGGGAGATCCAGTCCCTCGCGCAGGAGGTTGATGCCCACCAGAACGTCGAAGGCGCCAAGGCGCAGATCCCGGATGATCTCCGTGCGCTCGACCGTCTCGATATCGGAGTGGAGGTAGCGAACCCGGACCGTGTGCTCCAGCAGGTAGTCCGTCAGGTCCTCCGCCATCCGCTTGGTCAGGGTCGTAATCAGCACCCTCTCCTGCCGGGCCACGCGGAGGCGGATTTCGGACAGCACGTCATCGACCTGGGTCGAGGCGGGACGAATCTCGATCGGCGGGTCGACCAGGCCGGTGGGCCTCACGACCTGTTCAACGACGGCATCGGAATGCTGCCGCTCGAAAGGTCCGGGCGTCGCTGACACGTAGATGGTCTGCGGCGACGTGGCTTCGAATTCATCGAAACGCAACGGCCGGTTGTCCAGGGCGGACGGCAATCGAAAGCCGTATTCCACCAGAGTTTCCTTGCGGGACCGGTCGCCCCGGTACATGCCGCCGAGTTGCGGAATCGTGACGTGGCTTTCGTCGATCACGAGCAGCGCGTCTTCAGGCAGATAGTCAAACAGGCACGGCGGCGGCTCGCCTGGCTGGCGTCCGGACAGGTAGCGACTGTAATTCTCGATCCCGTTGCAATACCCGAGCTCGGCCATCATTTCCAGGTCATAGCGCGTTCGCTGCTCAAGCCGCTGCGCTTCCACGAGCTTGCTGGCCGCGCGCAACTCCTCGAGCCTGATCACGAGGTCCACCTTGATCTGCTCGACCGCTCGCAATACGTTGTCTCGCGGGGTCACGTAATGACTCTTCGGAAAGATCGTCAGTCGCGGGACACTGCGCAAAACCTCTCCCGTCAGCGGGTCGAAGTAAGACAGGTTTTCGATCTCGTCGTCGAACAGCGTCACGCGAACTGCTTCGCGCTCGGACTCCGCAGGGAAGATGTCGATCAGTTCGCCCCGGGCCCGGTAAGTGCCGTTGCTCATCTGCAGGTCATTGCGCGTGTATTGCAGTTCAGCGAGTCGCCGGAGCAGGTCGCGTTCCGGCAAGCGATGCCCCCGCGACAGGTGCAGCACCATGCTGAGGTACGACTGCGGGTCACCGAGCCCGTAGATCGCGGAAACCGTGGCCACGATGATGCAGTCGCGGCGCTCCAGCAGGGCCTTGGTCGCCGAGAGACGCATCTGCTCGATGTGCGCGTTGATCGAGGCGTCCTTCTCGATATAGGTATCGGACGACGGGACGTAGGCCTCGGGCTGGTAGTAGTCGTAGTAGGAAACGAAGTACTCGACCCGGTTATTGGGGAAGAAGTCCCGCATTTCGCCGTACAGCTGGGCTGCCAGCGTCTTGTTGGGGGCCAGGATCAGCGCTGGGCGCTGCTGGGCGTCGATGACGCTGGCCATCGTAAAGGTCTTGCCCGACCCGGTGACACCCAGGAGCGTCTGCCGCGCCAGGCCGCTGGACAGCCCGTTATTCAACGCCTCAATCGCCGCGGGCTGATCGCCAGCGGGGCTGAAGTCCGCGGAAAGTTGCATGCGGTCCATGGCGATTGGTTACAGGACTCGAATCCCTTAGAATTTGCGGCTGTCTTGAGCCACGAGTCCAGTGAGGAAGCAACGTGAGTTTAGCAGTTTCGCAGCGCTGTCAGCGAGTCAAGCCGTCCCCCACCATGGCCGTCACGGCCAAGGCAGCAGAGCTCCGCGCGGAGGGGCGCGACATCATCGATCTTGGCGCCGGCGAGCCTGACTTCGACACCCCGGAGCACATCAAGGCAGCCGGCATCGCGGCTATCCGCGAAGGCAAGACCAAGTACACAGCGGTCGAGGGCACTGCAGCACTCAAGAACGCGATCATCGAGAAGTTCAAGCGCGACAATCACCTGACGTACGGGCCGGACCAGATTCTGGCGTCCTGCGGAGCGAAGCAGACCTGCTACAACGTCTGTGGGGCCGTACTGAACCCCGGCGACGAGGCGATTGTCCCGGCACCGTACTGGGTGTCCTACCCCGACATGGTCAAGCTGGCGGATGCCGAGCCGGTGATCGTCGCGGCAATGATGGAAGACGGCTTCAAGATAACTCCCCGCCTTCTTGAGGCGGCGATCACGCCGAAGACCCGCCTGATCTTCCTCAACAGTCCCTCGAACCCCACGGGCGCGGCCTACACGCGCGCGGAACTGCAGGCTCTGGGTGCCGTACTTACGAAGCACCCCGACATCGTCATCGCGGCCGACGACATGTACGAACACATCTACTGGGCGAAGGAACCCTTCGTGAGCTTCGCCGAGGTTTGCCCCGCACTTTACGACCGCACCGTCACGATCAACGGGGTCTCCAAGGCCTACGCGATGACGGGCTGGCGCATCGGCTATGCCGGCGGCCCGAAGTCAATTATCGGCGCCATGAAGAAGATCCAGAGCCAGAGCACGTCGAACCCGTCCAGCATTTCCCAGGCCGCCAGCGTTGCCGCGCTGGCCGGTGACCAGTCCTGCGTGCGCGACATGACCAAAGCCTTTCGGGAGCGACACGATTACGTGGTGGCCGCGCTGAACAAGATTCCCGGCTTCAAGTGCCTGCCGTCCGCCGGCACCTTCTATGCCTTTCCGAATGTCAGCGACGCCCTCCGGGCCAAGGGACTGAAGGACGATCTGGCGCTTTCCGAGCTGCTGTTGAACAGCGGCGACGTTGCGGTGGTGCCCGGCTCCGCCTTTGGCGCTCCCGGTTACCTGCGGCTGTCCTTCGCCTGCAGCCTCGAGACACTTAAGGAGGCCATCCGCCGGATCACCCGGGTTATCGGCTGACGTGATCAGCTAACGTGGCTGGCGTTCTTGACTTGCCTCGCCGGGATCGCTGAGAATTCGCGGTTCTTCACGGCTATCCCTCGCTTCCCCGGTAGCTCAGTGGTAGAGCAACCGGCTGTTAACCGGTTGGTCGCTGGTTCGAATCCGGCCCGGGGAGCCACTTCAATTCGGTCCACTCCGGCCACCATCATCGACTTTCAGCTGTCTCAATCACCCGAGACTCTTGAGGTGCGCCCGTAACGGACCCGCCAGTGCCGGGTCGGCCAGCGCGTAGTCGATGGTGGCCTCGATGTAGCCGAGCTTGCTGCCGCAGTCGTAGCGCCTCCCGCTGAACGGCAAGGCGTACACCGGCTCGGCCTGCAACAGGCGGGCGATACCGTCGGTCAACTGAATTTCCCCGCCGGCCCCCTGCCCCGTTGATTCCAGAAGGCCGAAGATTGCCGGGGTGAGCAGATAGCGCCCCACGACCGCCAGCCTGGACGGCGCCACCTCGGGCGCGGGCTTCTCGACAATTTTCTGCAGCCGGTTGTTGCTGTCCACAGCAACGATCCCGTAATCCCGCGTCCGGCTCTGGGGCACTTCCTGCACGGCGATGACACTGGCGTTGTGCTGCTCGTAATGACGGCGCAACTGCGACAGGCAGCCGGTGTCGGCCTTGATCAGGTCGTCGGGCAAGTGCACGAAAAATGGCTCGTCACCGACCGCCGGCCGGGCGCACAGAACCGCATGGCCAAGGCCCAGCGGTTCACCCTGCCGGATGTAAACGCAGGACACGCCTGAAGGCAGGATTGCCCGGACGACATCCAGAAGATCCTGCTTGCCGGACGTACTCAATGACCGCTCGAGCTCCGGATCGCGGTCGAAGTGATCTTCGATGGCCCGTTTACTGCTGCCGGTGACGAATACCAGCCTCGTTACCCCGGCCTCGAGCGCCTCCTCGACCGCGTACTGGACCAGCGGTTTGTCGACGATCGGCAGCATCTCCTTCGGCATGGCCTTGGTGGCCGGCAGAAAGCGCGTGCCTCGACCGGCAACGGGAAATACAGCGGTACGGACGGGGCTCGGCATGCGGAAGTCTCCGGAGAATCTGACGTGCGGAGAGTAATCATAACGAATACAGCCGGACCCGGGTGAGGGCCCGGTCACCGGACGGCGTGGCGAAGCCACGCCGTCCGGCAGTCGTCACGGAGTGGTGGCGGGCTTGGCGGACGGCCCCGTCCGGATATTTTCCCGATTCAACTTCAGAACCTGCGGCCCGATGCCGCTGACCTTCAGTACATCGTCCGGGCTGGCGAAGCGGCCGTTTTTCTCGCGAAACTCGACAATCGCCCGCGCACGGCTCTCCCCGACCCCGTTCAACTCCCGGGCAATCGTTGCCGCATCCGCCGTGTTGATATCAACAGGGCCCGCACTTGCCAGAACTGGCAGCAGCCCGAGAATGCCAAGACACATGATTCGGCGCATGAAACTCTCCTCAATTGAAGTTACAGATCCACAACACTGTCCGTACTGGACAGCGTGCACATCGTAGAAAGAGAGGACCCGACTAATGAAGCGGTGAATCCATCGACTTCGTCGGGATTTGCGTCAGGAGAGAATCCCGTCGAGTATGGCGCCATTAACTGGTCGCACGGTGTCCCAGGATCGGCAGCCCGGGCACTGCCAATGCAGGGTGGCGCTGCCGTAGCCACAGTTCCCGCATTGAAATCGCGTTCCGGCATTCAGCATCTTTTGCAGCAAGGGTCGAAGACGCTCGACACCCTCCAGGGAATCCGGACCGCCAGTAGTGACCAGTGATTGCAGAGCGGGTTCGCGTGCCGCGAACCGGGCCAGGTACCGGACAACCAGCGGGTCGGAAATCCGGGAATCCCGGACCACTCCCAGCGCGATGCCACGTAGCCCGGCAGGTGTCTCCGCCAGCCGCTCGAGAATGCTCCGGACTCCTGCCTGATCGCCTGACACGGTCGCCGCCGTGAGTAGCCGGGGCAGGATCTCACCCAGCATCCCTGGCTGCGATTCACCGAGCTGGCTCAACGTGGCGATCACGCTTGCCGCCTTGCCAGCGTCCATTTCCAGGTCCGCCCGAATCAGTGCAGCCCGGGCCTTGCCGGAATCAATCGCCTCGGCCTGAGACAGCATCTGGTCCGCCAGGTCAGGGGAATCGGCGCGACGGGCCTCTTCCGCCAGTTCACAGTAATAGTGAGCCAGTTGTGCAGGGTTGACGCCGCCTGCATCCAGCCGGCTCAGTTTCGCGCAAAGATCGACTGCCCTGTCCCAGTCGCTGGTGGCTTCACAGATGCGCAGCAGGCGCCGCAACGCCTCCACCCCATGCAGGCGGGAGTCGCGGAGGCGATCAAACAGTTCTTCGGCCCGATCAAACAGTCCAGCACTCAGGTAATCCTCCGCCAGGGCGAAGGATGCCGCCTCCCTTTGCATTACATTGCTGGTCGGCCGTTCCAGCAGGTTCTGATGCAGGCGGATGGCCCGGTCCATTTCACCGCGGCGGCGAAAGAGTGTGCCCAGGGCAAGCTGGGTCTCCATGGCCTCGTCGCTCAAGTCACCCGCTTCGGTAAAGACGTCGACGGCACGATCGGACTCCTCATTGAGGAGGTAACGAAAGCCGCGCAGGAAATTTACCCGCGCCGATTGCTCGGCCTCTTCTTCCTCGTCGGCATCCCCGAAACGGGCGAAGACATAGCCAAGCGCGGCAGCCAGAAAGAGCAGGCCGGCGAACAGGAACGTCGATTCAGTCGGCATCCTGCACTGGCAGGCTGCGCAGGGCCTGAACCTCCTGTTCCGCGAGACGCAGGGCACGTCGCAGAGACCGACGCTGGGTAATCAGCCGGAGAATGCCGAACAGTGCGCACGTGATACCGAATGCCCAACCCACGGCCACCGCGCCGATGATGGCCAGTGAAATCTCAATTTCAGTCGCCAGAAACGCGAAGTCCAGCGAAATCCGGCCCGGATTGAGCGCAGCGAATATTGCGGCCAGACCAATGAAGGCCAGAACGAGAACAGTTACCAGCAAACTGCGGATCATCTGACAGCCTCCATGAGGCCAAACCAGGGTTGCGGGACGGCCGGATCAGCCCGAATCCTAGTCCTTGATAGGCAGTTTCCGGTTCTCATTGACCCGATCGCGGAGATCCTTGCCGGGCTTGAAATGCGGAACGTGCTTGCCGGCAAGCGCCACGGCGTCGCCGGTCTTGGGATTCCTGCCCATGCGGGGCGGGCGAAAATGCAGAGAGAAGCTTCCAAATCCACGGATCTCGATGCGCTGGCCACCAGCCAGCGCATCGCTCATGAGATCGAGCAGATGCTTGACGGCCAACTCGACATCCTTCGTTGGCAGATGCTTCTGCTTGCGGGCCAGAACCTCGATTAATTCCGACTTCGTCATTGCTGCGTCCCCTTCACGCGTCCCCGGTCGAACCCTCGGTGTGGCGACCAAAGTCAGGAGTCGCTAGCCTTGGAAATCTGCTCCTTCAGGAGTTCCCCAAGTGTCGTGGCCGTGCTGGCTGATGCACCGTCGGTCCGGTAGCTTTCCATGGCCTGAGCCTCTTCGTGGGCATCCTTTGCCTTGATCGAGAGCGACACCACCCGACTCTTGCGATCCAGGCCCGTGAACCTGGCCTCCACCTCGTCGCCCACCTTGAGCACGGTGCGGGCATCCTCGACGCGATCACGGGAGAGTTCGCTGGCCCTGAGCTGCCCCTTGATCCCACCCTCGAGGTCCACCACGGCCCCGCGGGCATCCACTTCGGACACGACGCCCTTCATGATGGAACCCTTCGGGTTGTCCGCGAGGAACCTGGAGAACGGATCCTGATCAAGCTGTTTGACGCCCAGGGAAATGCGCTCGCGCTCCGGATCAATGGCCAGCACGACCGTGTCGACGTCCTCACCCTTCTTGTAGTTGCGGACAGCTTCTTCACCGGGTACATCCCACGAAATGTCGGAAAGATGGACCAGTCCGTCGATGCCGCCAGGCAGGCCGATGAAGATACCAAAGTCGGTGATGGACTTGATTTTTCCAGAGACCTTGTCGCCCTTGTTATAGCCCGTCGCAAAGTCTGACCAGGGATTGGTCTTGCACTGCTTGATGCCAAGAGAAATGCGCCGGCGTTCCTCGTCGATATCCAGCACCATGACTTCAACTTCATCGCCGATCTGCACGACCTTGGAGGGACTGACGTTCTTGTTGGTCCAGTCCATTTCGGAGACGTGCACGAGACCCTCCACGCCCTCTTCGATCTCCACAAAGCAGCCGTAGTCCGCAATATTGGTAACCTTGCCAAACAGGCGCGTGTTGGCCGGATACCGCCGGGAAATTGCCTCCCAGGGATCCGAGCCAAGTTGCTTCATCCCTAGGGAGACGCGATTCTTCTCACGGTCGAAGCGGAGAATCTTTACCTCGATCTCGTCACCCACCGTGACGACTTCGGACGGATGCTTGACGCGCTTCCACGCCATATCCGTGATGTGCAGGAGTCCATCGATACCACCAAGGTCGACGAACGCACCGTAATCCGTGAGGTTCTTGACGGCCCCCTTGACGATGGAGCCCTCCTGGAGGTTCGAGAGCAGCGCTTCCCGTTCGGCGCTGTACTCGGCTTCCACGACGGCTCGGCGTGACACAACGACGTTATTACGCCGGCGGTCCAGCTTGATGACCTTGAACTCGAGTTCCTTGCCCTCAAGGTAGGACGGATCGCGCACCGGGCGCACGTCCACCAGAGAGCCGGGCAGGAACGCCCGGACAAACTCCACGTCCACGGTAAAGCCACCCTTGACGCGACCGTTGATGATGCCCTTGACGATCTTGCTGTGCTCGAAAGCATCCTCGAGAGCCTCCCAGGTGCGCACGCGCTTGGCGCGTTCCCGGGACAGTTTGGTCTCACCGAAACCGTCTTCCACGGAGTCGAGCGCGACTTCGACGTGGTCACCGACTTGAACCTCGAGTTCGCCGCGCTCGTTCTTGAACTGGCTGGCCGGAATGACGGCCTCGGACTTGAGGCCGGCGCTGACGACGACTGCCTCGGAGGAAACTTCGATCACGAGGCCCATGAGAATGGTGCCTGGCTTGATCCGTTTATTGGCGAGACTTTGCTCGAAGAGTTCGGCGAAATTTTCCGTCATGTGTGTTGATTACCGCCCGAGGGCGGACCTGTGGTGTGCAATTGCCAGCCCAATTCGCCGGGCGGCGGTTTCCCAAAAAAACCCGATTAACGCTGCCTTGCGGATCGGACCCAGTCACTTTTCTTTCTGCACGCCTGAATTACTGCACGTAAGTTTCCGCAGCCCACCGCAGCACCACTGCTACCACGTCAGGTATGGCCATCCCCGTGGTATCCAGAATCCGTGCCTCGTCGCTGGGCTTGAGGGGCGCGATGGCGCGCTCCGAATCGCGTCGGTCGCGCTCCACCATGTCCCTGGAAAGGGAGGAGAGGCTACCATCAATACCCTTGTCCTTCAACTGCTTATGACGTCTCCGGGCCCGCTCCTCAATGCTGGCTGTCAGGAACACTTTGAGGCCCGCGTCTGGAAAGATCACCAAACCCATGTCGCGGCCGTCGGCCACCAGGCCGGGCGGCCGACGGAAGTCCCGCTGACGCTGGACCAGGGAACGGCGAACCGCTGGCAGGGCTGCCACGCGGGAGGCCCCATCGCCGGCCGCCTCAGAGCGAATGACTTCGGTGACATCCTTGCCGTTCAACAGGACGCGAGCCTGGTCGCCACTGCTCTGGAACTGGGCATCGAGACGGGCAGCCAGAGCAGCGACTGCCGACTCCGCATCCAGTGCCACGCCTCGCTGGATGGCATCCAGTGCGACCAGGCGGTAAAGGGCGCCACTGTCCAGCAAATGCCAGCCAAGTCGCCTGGCCACGAGACGGCTGATGGTCCCCTTCCCGGCCCCTCCCGGTCCGTCGATGGTCAGTACTGGCGCCGGGTGACCTGGCCCGATCTCACTCATCCCCGCTCACCCGGATGTCGAGACCGATGGTTCGGGCCTGCGCGACGAACCCGGGATACGATGTCGCCACATTGGCGGTATTGAGGATCGCCACCGGACCCGCCGCGCGAGAAGCGCCGACGGCAAAGGACATCGCCACCCGATGGTCGCCCCCGCTGTCGATGGTGCCACCCTGAAGCCGGCCACCACGAATCCGGGCACCGTCGGGCAGTTCGTCGACCTCAATGCCGAGAGCCCGCAGGCCAGCAGCCATAACCCGGATCCGGTCGCTCTCCTTGTGGCGCAACTCCTCGGCACCACGAATGACCGTCTCGCCCGTAGCCAGACCTGCTGCCACGAAGATCACGGGAAACTCATCGATCGCGAGGGGTACCAGTTCGGGCGGAATCTCGATGCCCCGCAGGCGGCCGGGACGAACGACCAGCCGGCCCACGGGCTCACCGCCTTCGTCGGGAGCCATCTCGACCCGCAGGTTGGCGCCCATCAGTTCGAGGATCCGCAGGATGCCGATACGGGTGGGGTTCAGGCCCACTCGCTCAATGACCAGTTCTCCCGCCGTTGCGAGACAGCCGGCGAGCACCATGAAGGCTGCCGAAGAGAGATCTCCGGGCACATCGATCCGGGCTGCAGTGAGGCGGGCCCCGCCAGTAACCGTGATGGCCGGACCCGAGCGGTGAACCGGGCAGCCAAGGCGAACCAGCATCCGCTCGGTGTGATCGCGGGTCACTGCGGGCTCGGTCACGGTGGTTTCGCCCGTGGCATAAAGACCAGCCAGTAGCACTGCGGATTTCACCTGGGCGCTGGCCACCGGCATATCGAACCGGATGCCCTGGAGATGCCCCCCGCCCGCAATGCTTACCGGCGGCGTCCCGTTCCGGGTCTGGATATCCGCGCCCATCTGGCGCAGCGGCCGGGCCACGCGCTCCATCGGCCGTCTGCTCAGGGACTCGTCACCAGTCAGTTCCGTCGGAAACGGCTGACCTGCCAGCAAGCCCATGAAGAGCCGCATTGCCGTGCCTGAATTGCCCATCTCGAGACCGTGACCGGCCGGCATCAGGCCGCGCATACCCTGCCCCGCCACGTCGATGGTAGTGGGATCCTGCTGCCGGACCTCGATCCCCAGGCTACGCAATGCCGCCAGTGTTGCCAGGCAGTCTGCCCCCGGCAGAAAACCCGTGACGTGGCTCGTGCCTGTCGCGATCGCGCCCAGCATCAGCGCACGGTGTGACACGGACTTGTCGCCCGGAACCTGGATGGCACCCTCCACGCGGGTCGAGGGCTGCACCTGAAACCGCTGGGTAATTTGCTGCGTCACCCGCCGACGCCTCTCTGCCGGAGCTGACCCAGGGCCTGCAGCAACCCGTCGTTCTGCTCGGGCAAGCCCACCGTGATACGCAGGTGCTGCGGCAACCCGTAGCTGGCCACCGGGCGGACGATAACCCCGGCCCGCAGCAGCCCCTCGTACCAGGGCCCCGCCGGCTCGCCGGTGTCCGCGAGCACAAAGTTGCCCGCTGAGGGCGCGACCGACCAGCCGAATTCCATCAGCCCGGTTCGCAGCTGGGCCAGCCCATGCCGGTTGACGTCCTGCGACCGAGCTACATGGTCGCGGGCATCGAGAGCCGCCAATGCAGCCGCCTGCGCCAACCCGTTCACGTTGAACGGTTGTCGCACCCGGTTCAGCAGCTCAGCCACACCCGGATGGCTGATGGCGTAGCCAACCCGCAAGCCAGCCAGGCCATACATCTTCGAGAAGGTCCGACAGACAATGAGATTGGGAAATGCAGCAAGCCAGTCCAGCGTGACGGGACACTCGTCGGCCGGCATGTATTCCAGGTAAGCCTCGTCAAGCACCACCAGGACGTGCCGCGGGAGGTCCGCAATGAACGCCTGCAGGTCTCCGGGCGGAAGCCAGGTGCCCGTGGGGTTGTTGGGATTTGCGATGAAGACCAGCCGCGTCCGGGCGTTGATCAGTGCCCTCAACGCGCCGAGTGCGTGACCCAGGGGCTGACTGCCTTGCGCGGGATTTGCCGGAGCGACGCGAGCTACTGCCCCGGTAGCCTGTACCGCCAGCCGGTACACGACGAAGGCGTATTCGGAGTAGACAGCCTCTTCTGCGGGACTGAGAAACGTCTCGGCAATAATTGAAAGAATCTCGTTAGAGCCGTTGCCCACAGTGATGCGTTCGGGGGCGACGCCCAGGTGCGCTGCCAGTCCGCGTTTCAGTTCAAATGCCGCTCCGTCCGGGTACAGGGCAACTCCTGCCAGGTTGGCCCGGATGGCTTCGCGGCTCTGCTCCGGTGGACCGAGGGGATTTTCGTTGGACGCCAGCTTGATCGCGTTGCTTATGCCGTATTCCCGCTCCAGCTCCGCGATGGGCTTGCCTGGTACGTAGGGCTCCAGAGCACGCACTCCGGAAGCAGCCAATGGAGCGAAGTCGAACGGTTGCCGCATGGGCTGAGCCTGGCCAGTCAGAGAATGGCCAGTCAGAGAATGGCCTTCGGGTACGCGCCCAGTACGCGAAAGAGTTGGGCCCGCTTCCTGAGCTTGGCAAGTGCCGGTGCCACGGTGGGATCCTCGGCGTGGCCATCGATATCAACGAAAAACACGTAGTGCCACTTGCGGCGACGCGATGGCCGGGACTCGATCCGGCTCATGTTGATCTGGTGCTCGGCAAGTGGGGCCAGAAGCTTCTGCAGGGCACCAGCATCGCCCGTGTCCTTCGTCGACAACAAGAGGCTGGTCTTGTCCTTGCCACTGGCTGCCAGCATCTTCCGCCCAATGACCAGGAAGCGCGTCGTGTTGTCCGGGCGATCCTCGATATCGGCGACGAGCTTGGTCAGGCCATAGACCTCGGCAGCAGCATCGCCGGCAATCGCCGCGGTGCCGGCCTCATCACGGGCACGGCGGGCGCCCTCTGAATTGCTGCTGGCGGGATGCAATTCGGCCTGGGGCAGAAACTCCTTCAACCACCCGCGGCACTGCGCCAGGGACTGGGGATGTGCGCTCACTCGCAGCACCTGGTCCAGGCCGGACAGATTGCCCAGCAGATGCTGGCGGATGCGCATTTCCACCTCGCCGCAAATCTTGAGCGGCGAGGTCAGGAACATGTCCAGTGTGTGATTGACAGTGCCTTCTGTTGAGTTTTCGATGGGCACTACGCCGAAGTCCGCCGCTCCCGACTCAACTTCATGGAACACTTCGTCGATCATCCCCAGGGGCAGCGCACGGACTGAATGCCCGAAGTGCTTGTAGACCGCCGACTGACTGAAGGTCCCCTCCGGACCCAGGTACCCCACCTTCATGGGCTCTTCCTGGGCGAGACACGCGGACATGATCTCCCGGAACAGCCGCACCATTTCTTCGTCGGTCAGGGGACCTTTGTTCCGGGCCACGACGGCCCGCAGTACAGCCACTTCGCGCTCGGGCCTGTAGAAGTCCACAGCGGAGCCCTTGCCGCCCTTGACTACAGCCACCTGCTGCGCGAGACCAGCGCGCTCGGCAATCAATGCCTGGATGCGCTCATCCACGGCGTCGATCTGCTGACGAAGTGCGTCGAGCCCACCCGGGGCTTTGCCGGGCTTGCGCACAGTGGTCTTCGTGCTTTTCTTCATGGTGGTGTGCCGGTCAGGCCTTCGCCACCGGCCCGCTGCTGAGGTGACGTACGCTGAGGACCCCCGGGATCGACCGGATCCGCGCCAATGTGGCGTCCGTGATCGCCCCGTCGAGATCGACGATGGTGTAGGCGAGCTCACCGCGAGACTTGTTCAGGAGGTCGGCGATATTCAGTCCGGCATCGCCAAGGCAGGTGGAGATCTGTCCAACCATGTTCGGCACGTTGGCATTGGCAATCGTGATGCGTTGAGCGCTCGCTCGCGGCACTTCGGCATCCGGAAAATTGACGGAGTAGCGGATGGTACCGTCCTCCAGGTACGAGCGCAGATTCTCGGCGACCATGACTGCACAGTTGGACTCCGCCTCATGAGTGGAGGCACCGAGATGGGGCAGCGCGATGACCCGGGGATTGCCGATCAGTGCCTGACTCGGAAAATCACAGACGTAGGCCGTCAGCTTACCGGTATCGAGTGCGGCGATGATGGCCACTTCGTCAACAATCTCGCCGCGCGCAAAATTGAGCACGACTGCCTTGTTGGGCATCAGGCGGATCCGCGCCTCATTGACCAGGCCGCGGGTGGCGTCCAGAAGGGGAACGTGGACCGTCACAAAATCGGACCGGCTGAATAGCTCGTCCAGATTCCGCGCCTGCTCGACCGCCGAAGACATCTGCCAGGCACGCTCCACGGTGATCTGTGGGTCGAAGCCGACGACGCGCATCCCAAGCCCGAGTGCCGCGTTGGCCACCTGCACGCCGATGGCACCAAGGCCGACCACACCCAGCGTCCGGCCGGGAAGCTCGAAACCGATAAAGTCCTTCTTGCCCGCCTCCACGGCCTTATCGAGCGCAGCCCCCTCTTGCTTGAGGTGCTCCACGAAATTCCACGCCTGGCAGAGGTTTCGGGCAGCGAGCAGCATGCCGGCCAGGACGAGCTCCTTCACCGCGTTGGCGTTTGCACCTGGCGCGTTGAATACCGGGATGCCCCGCTTCGACAGTGCGGCTACCGGCACGTTGTTCACGCCGGCACCGGCGCGGGCAACCGCGAGCACCGACTCAGGCAGGGTCATCTCGTGCATTTTCGCAGACCGCACCAGGATGGCATCGGGATGCCCGATGTCGGACGACACCTCGTAGCGGTCTCGCGGCAAGCGCTGCAAACCCTCCAGGGAGATGCTGTTCAGGGTCAGTATCTTGTATGTGGTCTTCGCACTCAATCGGGGCACCCTCCTCAACTATATCTTGTGTCTGGTGTTATGCGTTTGGCGTCGCTCAGCCGTGCCGCTTCTCAAAGTCCGCCATGAAGTCCACGAGGGCGATTACGCCGTCTTCCGTCATGGCGTTGTAAATGCTGGCGCGCATGCCACCCACGGAGCGATGGCCCTTCAGGTTGGTGAGCCCGGCGCGCTCGGCCTGCTTCAGGAACTCGGCGTCGAAGTCTTCGCGGGGGAGCGTAAAGGGCACATTCATCCAGGACCGGTAAGGCTTGGCCACTGGATTACTGTAGAAGCCCGACGAATCAATGGCGTGGTACAGGCGCTCGGCCTTCCGCTGGTTGAGTTCCGCCATCTTCGCCAGGCCACCTTGCCGCTTCAGCCAGGCAAAAACCAGTCCGGCGAAGTACCAGGAGAAGGTCGGCGGTGTGTTCAACATGGAGCCCTCGGCGGCATGTGCGGAGTACTTCAGGATGGGAGGCAACCCTGCTGGCGCACGCTCCAGGAGGTCCTTGCGGACAACAAGGATAACCAGGCCGGATGGCCCGATGTTCTTCTGGGCGCCCGCATAGATCATGCCGAACTTTTGCACGTCCACCGGACGCGAAAGGATGGTCGAGGACATATCGGCCACGACCGGTACTGCACCCACAGCGGGCGGCGTGTGGATTTCGAGACCACTGATCGTTTCGTTGGAACAGTAGTGGAAATAGGCCGCGTCAGCATTCAGCTTCCACGCCCGGCGATCCGGTACATCCATGTAATTGGACGCGGCGCCGTCGGCCACGATGCCGACCTTGCGGACGGCGCCAGCCTCCTTGCTGGCCTTCTTGGACCAACTTCCCGTGACCAGGTAGTCGGCAGCCTGGTCGGTGGCCGACAGGTTCATCGGGATCAGGGCGAAATGAGTCGTCGCCCCGCCTTGCAGGAACAACACCGCATAGTCCTGCGGGATCTGCATGAGTTCGCGAAGATCGGCCTCCGCCTGCTCTGCAACCTTGATAAACGCCTTGCTGCGGTGACTGATTTCCAGCACCGACATGCCCAGACCCTGCCAATCGATCAGCTCAGCCTGGACCTGCTGCAATACTTCGAGTGGCAGCACGGCGGGACCCGCGCTGAAATTAATAACCCTTGCCATCTGGATCTCTCGGTCTGTGTGAAGGAGAAGATGGCAAGCGCCACCCTGCGTCAGGAAGTCACTTCCTCGGCTTCGCCTGCCTCGCCTGCCTCGTCTGCCTCCGGCAAGATCCGGTCCAGGCCCACGAGGCGGTCTTCATCGTCGATACGAATCAGCCGGACACCCTGAGTGTTCCGACCCTGCTGGGACACGTCGCCTACGGGAGTCCTGACGAGAGTCCCGCTGGAACTGATCAGCACGATCTCGTCCTCATCGCGCACCTGGATCGCGCCCACCATTCGACCGTTCCGGTCGGAGGTCTGAATGGCGATCACGCCCTGCCCACCCCGGCACTGCACCGGGAATTCGCTGACAGCCGTCCGTTTGCCGTAACCCTTTTCGGTGGCGGTCAGGACCTCACCCTCACCGATGATCAGCAAGGCGATGACCTCGTGGCCCTCGGCTACCCGTATGCCCCGCACACCTGCAGCGGTCCGGCCCATCGGCCGTACGTCTGATTCCTGGAAGCGGATCGCCTTGCCGGAACTGACACACAGCATGATGTCGCACTCGCCATCGGTAATGGCGACGTCAACCAGCCGGTCTCCCTCGTGAAGCTCGATGGCGCGAATACCGGCCGTGCGTGGCCGGGAGAAGGCATCCAGCGAGGTCTTTTTGACCGTGCCATCGCTCGTCGCCATGAAGATGTAGTTGTGGTCGGTAAACTGGCGAACGGGCAGCACTGCGTTGATCCGCTCTTCCGGCTCGAGAGGCAGCAGGTTCACCATCGGGCGCCCGCGGGCGCCGGGGCCGGCCCTCGGCACTTCGTAGACCTTTAGCCAGTAGACCTTGCCGGTGCTGGTGAAGCACAGCAGGGTGTCGTGCGTATTGGCGACGAACAGTTTGTCGATGAAGTCCTCATCCTTGACCTTCGCCGCAGCCCGTCCCTTGCCGCCCCGGCGCTGGACCTGGTAGTCGCTGACGCTCTGGGCCTTGGCGTATCCGCCGTGCGACAGGGTTACGACCACGTCTTCCTCGGGAATCAGGTCTTCAATTTCAAGGCTCGAATGCACCTGGACGATTTCTGTGCGCCGGGCGTCGGCGTAGTTGTCCCGGATCTCGTTCAGCTCGGCCCGGATGACAGCGATGAGCCTGTCCGGATCAGCCAGGATCTCGCTGAACTCGCGGATCCGGACGAGCAGTTCCTGGTACTCCGTGATGATCTTGCCCTGTTCAAGGCCAGTCAGGCGCTGCAGCCGGAGATCCAGGATGGCCTGGGCCTGCGGGATGGACAGCTTGTAGCCCTGCGGACCCGGCCCGAATTCTGCCGTGGCGTTATCCGGTCGGGTGGACACGTTACCGGCGCGGGCCAGCATCTCCGTCACGGCTCCCGGCGACCAGTGCCGGCTGGTGAGCGCTTCGCGGGCTTCAGGCGGTGTCGGCGACGCCTTGATCACGGCAATCACCTCGTCGATGTTCGCGAGCGCTACCGCCTGCCCCTCCAGGATGTGGGCGCGATCTCTGGTCTTTCGCAGGTCGAAAAGCGTCCGGCGGGTAACGACTTCGCGGCGGTGTCGAACGAAGCATTCCAGCAGACCCTTGAGAGCAAACAGCTTGGGCTGGCCGTCCCGCAGAGCGACCATGTTGATGCCAAAGACGGTCTCCAGCGGAGTCTGCTTGTAAAGGTTGTTGAGCACAACGTCGCTGGCTTCGCCCCGTCGCAACTCGATGACGACCCGCATGCCATCCTTGTCGGATTCATCGCGGAGCTCGCTGATGCCCTCGAGCTTTTTTTCGCGCACCAGCTCGGCGATTTTCTCGATCAGCCGTGCCTTGTTCACCTGGTAGGGCAGTTCGGTGATGATCAGGGCTTCGCGACCGCGCTTGTCGATCTCCTCCACATGCGTCCGCGCCCGGATATAGACCCGTCCACGGCCCGTCGTATAGGCCGCGTAAATGCCCTGTGAGCCGTTGAGGATGCCAGCCGTCGGAAAGTCGGGACCCGGCATGATCGCCATCAGCTCGGCCACGGTGATCCCGGGGTCATCGATCAGCGCAAGCGTGGCAGTGATGGTCTCGCCGAGATTATGCGGCGGAATGTTGGTGGCCATGCCGACGGCGATGCCCGACGAGCCATTGATCAGCAGGTTCGGGATCCTGGCCGGCATCACCGACGGCTCGGTTTCGGAGCCGTCGTAGTTGGGCACGAAATCGACCGTGTCCTTGTCGAGGTCTGCCAGCAATTCGCCGGCAATGCGCGTCATCCGCACTTCGGTATAGCGCATGGCGGCAGGGGCATCGCCGTCCACGGAACCGAAATTGCCCTGCCCGTCTACCAGCAGGTAGCGCAGGGAGAACGGCTGTGCCATGCGCACAATGGCGTCGTAGACTGCCGTGTCGCCGTGGGGATGGTATTTACCGATCACATCGCCGACCACGCGGGCCGACTTCTTGTAGGCCTTGGTGTGGTCGTTACTCAGTTCCCGCATCGCGTGCAGGACCCGGCGATGGACTGGCTTGAGGCCGTCGCGCACGTCCGGAAGCGCACGACCCACAATGACGCTCATGGCGTAGTCCAGATAGGACTGACGCATCTCGTCTTCGAGGTTTACCGGGAGGATTTCCTTGGCGACTTCAGCCATCGATCTCGCAGATTCCGCATGACAG